>NZ_JBWKEQ010000008.1:0-189967 GCF_056435365.1 Kitasatospora sp. NPDC043949
AAGAGCAGGTCGGTCTTCTGGAGTGCGGTGACGGCCGGGACGGAACCGTGCATGCCGGGCATGCCCAGGTGCTGCGGGTGGCTGTCGGGGAAGGCACCGAGCGCCATCAGGGTGGTGACCACGGGGGCGCCGGTCAGCTCGGCGAGGATCCGCAGCTCGGCGGTGGCCTGTGCCTTGATCACGCCGCCGCCGACGTACAGCACCGGGCGCTTGGCGCCCACCAGCATCTTCGCGGCCTCGCGGATCTGCTTGGCGTGCGGCTTGGTGACCGGCCGGTAGCCGGGCAGCGAGAGCTCGACCGGCCAGCGGAACGTGGTGGTGGCCTGGAGCGCGTCCTTGGCGATGTCGACGAGGACGGGGCCGGGGCGGCCGGTGGCGGCGATGTGGAACGCCTCGGCGATCACCCGGGGGATCTCGGAGGGGTCGGTGACCAGGTAGTTGTGCTTGGTGATCGGCATCGTGATGCCGCAGATGTCCGCCTCCTGGAAGGCGTCGGTGCCGATCGCCTTGGAGGAGACCTGGCCGGTGATCGCGACCATCGGCACGGAGTCCATGTAGGCGTCGGCGATCGGGGTCACCAGGTTGGTCGCGCCCGGGCCGGAGGTGGCCATGCAGACCCCGACCCGGCCGGTGGCCTGGGCGTAGCCGGTGGCGGCGTGGCCGGCGCCCTGCTCGTGCCGGACCAGGATGTGGCGCACCTTGGCCGAGTCCATCAGCGGGTCGTACGCGGGAAGGATGGCCCCGCCCGGGATGCCGAAGACGGTGTCCGCGCCCACGGCCTCCAGCGAGCGGATGAGCGACTGGGCGCCGGTCATGGTTTCGACGACGTGCTGGGGAGCGGGAGCGTGGGCGGCCGTGGTGTCCCCGCGGCGGGGGGATGCGGCGTGCTCAGTCATCTGCCTGTCTCTTCTCGGAATGTGCCGGCCCGGTGGTTGCGGGCCCCGGTGGTGCGAGGGTGGGGTCCCGGTTGCGGGCCGATCGCCGGCTCTGCCCCAATCGTCCCGCTTCCTCCCCGGGAATCGGGGCGGATCGGGCGGTCGGAGCCAGGGGTCTTGCGGTGGTGGAACAGCGTCAGTGCAACAAAAAACCCCTCGTGCCAAGGGCATGCGAGGGGTGGCGCGTCGGTCTGTCACAAGCGGGGCGTGTGAGCCCGCTCAGCCGACGCGCCCGCCAAGTACGAGAATTCGGGTGCGCATGGCAACGACCCTCCTCCTGTCCGGGGGCGCGTGTCAAGCAGGTGGGATGACCGTCTCGCCATGCGGACCCGGCCCTGGACCGGTCACCGCGCGGCGTTCGGGCAGGTCGGGGGCACCGTGGTGATGCACGACACGCCCCCCGCCGCCCTCCCCGCGGCCACCCGTCCGGGCCTCCGCGGCCAGGTACGCGCGCCGGGCCGAGACCGAGCCGAGCGGCCTGGGCAGCGGGTAGCCCCGGCGCACCAGCGCCCGGCGCAGCCGGGTCTCGTCCAGCGGCGGCGCGAAGGCCGAACCCTGGCCCTGCCGGCAGCCCAGCTCCTGGAGCGCGGCGACCTGGCGGGGCAGGTCCACCCCCTCGGCGCCGGTGACCAGACCGAGGTCGTGGCCGAGCCGCAGGGCGTGCCCGGCGAGCGTGCGGCTGAGCGCGGACTCCCCGAGGTCCTGCACCAGTGTGCGGTCCAGCTTGAGGCCGTCCAGGGGCAGCCGGGCCAGCTCGCCGAGCGAGCCGCTGCCGGCGCCGTAGCCGGCCAGCACGGTGGTCACCCCGAGCCGGCGCAACGCGGCCAGCCGGCGGCCGAGTTCGTCGGCGAGCGAGTCCGGGCCCATCCGGGCCACCTCGATCACCAGCTCGCCGGCCGGCAGTCGGCTGTCGCGCAGCGCCGCGGCCACCGTCTCGTACAGACCGGGCGAGCACAGCCGCTCGGTGGAGAGCCGGACCGCGACCGGGACGGGCGCGGGGCCGCTGCGGCTGCGGCCGGACTGGCCGCGCCGGTTGGCCGCGGCCGTCACCGCCTCCTGGACCAGCCAGCGGGAGAACCGGGTGGCCGCGTCGCCGTGGTCGGCCGAGCGCAGGAACTCGGCCGGGGTGAGCAGCAGGCCGCCCGCCGAGCGCCAGCGGGCCTGCGCCTCGACGCCGGTCACCGCGCCGCTGGCGAGGTCCACCACGGGCTGGTGAAGCAGGGTGAAGCCGCCCTCGCGGACGGCGGCCCGCAGCCGCTCCTCCAGTTCGGTGCGGCGCTCCAGATCGGCCCGCATCGCGGGGTTGTAGAGCACCACCCGGCCCTTGCCCTCGGACTTGGCCCGGTACATCGCGAGGTCGGCGTTGCGCATCAGCTCGTCGGTGGCCGCCCTCGGGTCGGCGGCCGGGCCGCGTTCGGGGGTGCCGAAGGCGATGCCGATGCTGGCGGCGACACCGAGTTCGGCGCCGCCGATCCAGTACGGCTCGGAGAGCGCGACCCGCAGCCGCTCGGCGAGCTCCTGGACCTGGAGCCGGCCGAGCGGGCCGCAGACCAGCGCGGCGAACTCGTCGCCGCCGAACCGGGCGACGGTGTCCCCGCAGCGGACGGCCCCCTGGAGCCGGCGGGCCGCCTGCACCAGCAGTTCGTCGCCCACCTGGTGGCCGGCCGTGTCGTTGACCGCCTTGAAGCCGTCCAGGTCGAGGAAGAGCACCGCGACCCCGGCGCCGCCCTCGCCCTGCTGGCCGCGGGCGCCGAGGGCGGCCCGCAGCCGCTGGGCGAACAGCGCCCGGTTGGGCAGGTCGGTGAGCGGGTCGTGGAAGGCGTTGTGCTGCAACTGGGCCTGGAGTATCACGCGTTCGGTCACGTCCCGGCTGTTGAGGATGAGGCCGTCGCGGTGCCGGCTGACCGTCGACTCGACGTGCAGCCACTCGCCGCCGCCGGAGCTGATCCGGCACTCCACCCGGGCGGACGGCTCGGCGGTGCCCGGGGAGCGGTGGGCGGTGAGCCGGACCCTCGCCAGGTAGCGGCGGACCTCGGCGAGCACCCGGTCCACGTCCTCCGGGTGGACCAGGTCCAGCAGGTTGCCGCCGACCAGTTCCTCCGGGTCCCGCCCGTAGACGCCGAGCGCGGCCGGGGAGACGTAGGAGAGCACGCCGTTGGCACCGGCGATCATGATGACGTCGCTGGAGCCCTGCACCAGGGAGCGGAAGTGCGCCTCCTTGTGGGCGAGTTCCTGGGCGAGCGAGAGGTTGTCGAGCAGCATCACGCCCTGGCGCAGGATGAGCGCCAGGCCGACGGTGCAGGCCGCCGCGGCCACCACCCGGTCCAACTCCCGCCCGCCGAGGGCGTTGTAGAGGATCCCGGCGGTGCACACCGCGGCGGCCGCGTACGGGGTGAGCGCGCTGAAGGTGGTGGCCACCCGGCGGCGCGGCAGGCCTCCGGCCGAGGGGTGCTCGCGCAGCGGGCGGCGCCAGCGCGGCGACCACGGCGCCCAGGCCAGCAGCAGGCTGCCGGAGAACCAGCCGGCGTCCAGCAGTTCGCCCGAGCGGTAGCTGCTGCGCAGCTCCGGGGAGGTGAACAGGGCGTCGCACAGGACGGTGACGGCCAGCGCCACCATCGCGGTGTGCACGGCCGCCCGGTTGCCGTCCCGGCCGCCGAAGCGCAGCCCGACGACCAGGCTGACCAGCAGGATGTCCAGGACCGGGTAGGCCAGGTTGAGGGCCAGCCGCAGCGGCGAGCCGGCCTCGCCGGCGGCGATCCGGCCGAGCGCCAGGCTCCAGCTGAGGGTGAACAGCGAGCCGGCGATCAGCCAGCCGTCGAGCAGCAGGCAGAGCCAGCCGGCGGCCGAGCGCGGGCGCTGGGCGAGCACCAGCACACCGGTGATGGCGAGCGGGGAGAACAGCAGGAAGGCGTACTCGGCGAGCGAGTCCTGCGGCAGCGGGCTGCGGGCGACCAGTTCGTACCAGCCCCAGGTGCCGTTGCCGCAGGCCACCATGAGCGAGGAGAGGCCGAACAGCAGCCAGGCCGGGCGGGCGCGCCCGCCGGCCGTGCAGCCGTACACCAGGCAGGACAGCGCGGCCGCGAGCGCCGCCGCGGCCAGGCCGAAGTCGCCCATGAAGATGGAGAGTTGGAAAGAGCCCCAGCCGGTGGCGGCACCCAGGGCGTAGGCCAGGCAGAGCGCGCCGAGGACGAGGCCGGGCAGCGTCCGGCTCTCCCGGAGCCGGCACAGCGGGCCGCGCCGGCCGGGGGCGGACGCGCCGGCTGCGGCTGCGCCGGGCGTGGACGCGTCGGGCTCGGACGCGTCGGCGGGTGGCACGCCCGGCCGTCCGGCCCCGGGCAGCACCGTATCGGTGGAGCTCACTCGGCCTCTCCCCCTCCGGCCCGGGGCCTGGCGCCCCGGCCACGGGCCACCGGCCGCGCGCCTCTTGGCCGTACGCGGTGGCCTGGCGCCCCGTCAGGACGGAGGCCCAGGGGGTGGGCGGCCTTCCGGTCACCACACCGCACCGATGTTCCCGATCGGGACCCTACACCAAATCCGTCACTCAATGACACATGCACTCAACTTAGAGTAATGGCGACGGGGTGGGGAAATGCACCCGATTCCGGCGGATCGGCCCGGTTGGCGGCGGCGCGCGGCCGGGGGCTCACGCGGCGCGCACGGGAGCACGCGACGGCGCCCGGCCCCGGGCCACCCGGACCGGAGACGGCCGGGGGCCCGGCGCCGGGCGCACGGGTCATCGGGAGGCCCGGGCCGGACACGGCCCAGGTCCTGTCCGGCCTAAGCCGGATCGTCCGGGAACAGCCGCAACCGGTGCGCCAGCGCCGCCGCCTCACCCCGGCCGGTGACCGCGAGCTTGCCCAGGATGTTGGAAACGTGCACGCTCGCGGTCTTCGGAGAGATGTACAGCTCCTCCGCGATCTGCCGGTTGCTCCAGCCGCGCGCCAGCAACCGGAGCACGTCCCGCTCACGGGGGGTGAGGCCGAAGGACTCCCCGACGGGCGGGGTCGCGGCCGGCCCGGCGGCCGGGCGCGCGGCCGCCACCGGGGTCAGCGTCAGCCCGGCCCGGTCGGCCAGGCCCGCGACCTCCGCCAGCAGCGGACGGTCGCCCCGGACGGTGGCCAGTTCCCGAGCCTCGCGCAGCAGTTCGGCCCCGGCCTCGCGCCGCCCGGCCAGCACCTCGGCCTCGCCGGCCCGCAGCAGGGCGACCGCCAGCGGGTACGGCAGCCCGGTCGGGCGCAGCGCGGCGACCGCGGCGGCCCACTGCTCCGGGGTGTCGGCGGCCTCGGCGCGGGCCAGTTCGCCCTCCAGCAGCCGGGCCCAGCCGTGGTGCACCGGCGCCCGCGGCCGCAGCCGGGCCGCCCGCGCGGCGATCGCGGCCAGCGCCTCGGCCCGGCCCGCCGCGGCCTCCGGCAGGCCCCGGCTGTCCGCCTCCACCGTGGCGGCCTCGACCAGCAGCGGGTACACGTCGGACTCGTGGCCGAGCCGCCCCTCCTCCGCCAGCGCGGCGAGCAGTTCCTCCCGGGCCTCCATCGGCCGGCCGGCGAGCGCGGCGATCCGCACCGCCAGCCGACTGATCGGCACGCTGTGCTGGAGCTGGCCGACCCGGTTGGCCGACCGGGCCTGCGCCAGCATGGTCGCCGCGCCGGCCAGGTCCCCGCGCAGCAGCGCGAGGTCGCCGCGCATCCGGTCCAGGAACTCGGCGTGGGTGCCGGTCAGGCTGGTCAGCTCGCAGGCGTCGAGCACCTCGGCGGCCTCCCGGATCCGCCCCAGGTCGGTCAGCGCCTCGGCCAGGTTGCCGGTCAGGATGGTGCCGATGTTGCGCAGCAGGCCGTTGCCGTCCGCGTAGACCAGGCCCTCGCGGGCCAGCACCACCGCCTCCTCGGCCCGGCCCACCCCGCGCTGCATGCTGGCCAGGTTGTTGACGCCGCGCAGCAGCAGGTCGGGCACGCCCAGCCGGCGGGCCGCCTCGACCGCCCCGGCCAGTTCGGCCAGCCCGCCGTCGGCGTCGCCGTGCACGTCGTAGCGCAGGCCGCCGAGCGTCATCCGGGCGTGCACCTCGACGGAGTGCGCGCCGACCTCCTGGGCGATCCGGATCGCCCGCTCGGCCAGCTCGATGTGCTCGGGGCCGGGCTTCTTGAGCATCGCCACCCCGGCGCCGAGCGCGAACACCTCGGCCTGGACGGCGGACGGCGGCAGGTGGTCGACCAGCCGGTGCGCGTGGAGGATCTCCTCGTCGTCACCGGAGCGGCGCAGATTGCCCAGCATCCGGGCCCGGTTGATCCGGAACCAGGCCGCGCGCACCGGGTGCACGGCCTCGTCGACCAGCCGCAGCCCCCGCCTGGCGAGGCTCAGGCCGCGCTCGCGGTCGCCGCAGCGCCGGGCCGCGACCACTGCCTCGGCCAGCACGTCGACCAGCTGGATCCGGTCGCAGTCCCCGTCGGCGGTGCTGTGGTCGCAGGAGCCGGGCGGATAGGTCTCGGCCCAGTCGTACGGGCGCAGGGTGTGCGCCAGCACCTCCTCGGAGACCATGTCCCACAGCTCCAGGGCCCGTTCCAGCATGCCCAGTTGCTCGGCGAAGGCGTTGCGGCGGCGGGCCGCCCGGGCGGCGTCCAGGGCGGTCGGCAGGGCGCGGGCCGGGTCGTGCGCGTGGTACCAGTAGTTGGCCAGCCGGGCGGGCAGGGCGTCGCAGGAGACCAGCTGCGGCTTCGCCTCCACGGCGAGCGCGAACTTGCGGTTGATCCGGTGCCGTTCACCGGGCAGCAGGTCGTCCGAGACCGCCTCGCGGACCAGCGCGTGCCGGAAGCGGTAGCCCTCGCCCTCGCCGTCCGGGCGCAGGATGTTGGCGCCGACGGCCGCCCGCAGCGCCTCGATCAGCGCCTCCTCGTCGTCGTGCAGGACGGCCGCCAGCAGGGCGTGCTCGACGTGCGAGCCCCCCTCGGCGGCGATCCGCACCACTCGCTGGGCCTCCTCGTCCAGGCTCTCCACCCGGACCAGCAGGATGTCGCGCAGCGAGTCGGTGAGCCCGGCACCGCAGCCGTCCTCGAAGGCGGTGGCCAGCTCCTCGACGAAGAACGGATTCCCCTCGGAGCGGCGGTGGATGCGGTCCACCAGCTTCCGGTCGGGGTCGGCGGTGCCGAGGATGCCGGCCAGCTGGGCGGCGACCTCGCCGCGGCCGAACCGCTCCAGCTCCAGCCGCTGGACGGTGCGCAGTCGTTCGAGCTCGGCCAGGAAGGGGCGCAGCGGGTGGCGGCGGTGCAGGTCGTCGGAGCGGTAGGTGGCGACCAGCAGCACCCGGGACCGGTGCAGGGTGCGGACCAGGAAGGCGAGCAGTTCGCGGGTGGAGCGGTCGGACCAGTGCAGGTCCTCGACGGCGAACACGAGGGTACGCTCCGCGCCGAGCCGCTCGAACAGCCTCGCGGTGTGCTCGAACAGCCGGGCCCGGCCGTACTCGTCGTTGGGTTCGCCGTCGGCCTCGCCGAACTCGGGCAGCAGCCGGGCCAGGTGCCCCTCGCTGCCGGCCGCCGCGGCCTCCAGCTCGGCGCCCAGCGAGCGGTGCAGCCGGCGCAGCGCCGCGGCCAGCGGGGCGTACGGCAGGCCCTCGGCGCCGATCTCCAGGCAGCCGCCGAGCGTGGTGACCGCTCCCCCGGCGGCGGCCCGCTGCAGGAACTCCTCCAGCAGCCGGGTCTTGCCGACGCCCGCCTCGCCGCCGATCAGCACGGCCTGCGGGCTGCCGGAGCCCGCCCGGCGCAGCGCGTCGGTCAGTTCGGTGATCTCGCTGCCGCGGCCGACGAAGACGGGACTCACCGATATCTGCTGCATGGAGGCGAGCATGCCATAGCCGGAGGTGGCGGGCCGAGGGGTTATCTCCCCTGGCGAACGCCCGGAGGGGGAGGCGCTCCCCTGCTGCGCCTCCCCCTCCGAAACTCCCTCGGCACCGTCGTGGTGCCGGTCCGTCAGCATTCGCGCTGGCGCGCGGGGCGCCGCTGGAAGCGGGCGGCCACCGGACGCTGCCGCAGGCGGCGTCCCTCCTTGGCCTCCCGGACCAGGCGCTCGTGCTCGGCGCGGACGGCCAGCTCGTGGGCGTGCTGCTGGATGAGCTCGTACTCGATCACTTTCGGTTCCCCCTGTGGGTTTCACTGCGTTTCGCTGTCGAGTAAGAGCTTCCTCTCCCAGCGGGGGGTGCCGCATCGGAAGCCCTACCGATCTTCCGGGCCCCGGATGCCTTAGATCGGGGCCCCGGGAACGACAAAGGCCCGGTCTTACCTCGTTTTCGAGGTGAGACCGGGCCTTAGGCCTTACTTAGAGGGCCTTAGGCGCCTTAGACGCCTTAGGACCTCAGGCAAAGACGCCCAGATTCTCTGGGTTGTGCTTACTGCCCCTCGACGGCGAGCCGCTCCAGGATCAGGTCCTTGACGCGGGCCGCGTCGGCCTGGCCGCGGGTGGCCTTCATGACCGCACCGACCAGCGCGCCGACCGCGGCGACCTTGCCGTCACGGATCTTGGCGGCGATCGCCTCGTTCTCGGCGATGGCCTGGTCGACGGCCGCACCGAGCGCGGAGTCGTCCGAGACGACGGCCAGGCCGCGCTTCTCGACGACCTCGTCCGGCTCGCCCTCGCCGGCCAGCACGGCCTCGATGACCTGGCGGGCCAGCTTGTCGTTCAGCTTGCCCTCGGCGACCAGCGCGGTGACCCGGGCGACCTGCGCCGGGGTGATCGGCTGCTCGCTCAGCTCGGTGCCGGTCTCGTTGGCCCGGCGGGCCAGCTCGCCCATCCACCACTTGCGGGCCTGGTCGGCCGGGGCGCCGGCGGCGATGGTCTCCTGGATCGGCTCGACGGCGCCGGCGTTCAGCACCGACTGCATGTCCTTGTCGGACAGGCCCCATTCGGCCTGCAGCCGGGCCCGGCGCACCCGCGGCAGCTCGGGCAGGCCTGCGCGCAGCTCCTCGACCCAGGCGCGGGCGGGGGCGATCGGCACCAGGTCCGGCTCGGGGAAGTAGCGGTAGTCCTCGGCGTTGTCCTTGATCCGGCCCGAGGTGGTGCTGCCGTCCTCCTCGTGGAAGTGCCGGGTCTCCTGGATGATCGTGCCGCCGTCGGTCAGCACCGTGGCGTGCCGCTGGATCTCGAACCGGGCGGCCCGCTCCACGCTGCGCAGCGAGTTGACGTTCTTGGTCTCCGAACGGGTGCCGAAGGTCTCGGTGCCGTTGGGGCGCAGCGACAGGTTGACGTCGCAGCGCATCTGGCCCTTGTCCATCCGCGCCTCGGAGACGCCCAGCGCCTTGATCAGCTCGCGCAGCTCGGCGACGTACGCCTTGGCGACCTCGGGGGCGCGCTCGCCGGCCCCGACGATCGGCTTGGTGACGATCTCGATCAGCGGGATGCCGGCCCGGTTGTAGTCGAGCAGCGAGTGAGTGGCCCCGTGGATGCGGCCGGTGGCGCCACCGACGTGGCTGGACTTGCCGGTGTCCTCCTCCATGTGGGCGCGCTCGATCTCAACGCGGAAGGTCGAGCCGTCCTCCAACTGCACGTCGAGGTAGCCGTTGAAGGCGATCGGCTCGTCGTACTGCGAGGTCTGGAAGTTCTTGGGCATGTCCGGGTAGAAGTAGTTCTTCCGCGCGAATCGGCACCACTCGGCGATCTCGCAGTTCAGCGCCAGGCCGATCTTGACGGCCGACTCCACGCCGATCTCGTTGACCACCGGCAGCGAGCCGGGCAGGCCCAGGCAGGTCGGGCAGGTCTGGCTGTTCGGCTCGGCACCCAGCTCGGTCGAGCAACCGCAGAACATCTTGGTCTTGGTGCCCAGCTCGACGTGGACCTCAAGGCCCATCACCGGGTCGTACGACGCGAGAGCGTCCTCGTAGGAGACCAGGTTCATGACGCTCACAGCGTCCCCTTCACTAAAAGACTTGGGAGGTACGGGCCCGGCCGCCGCTCGCGCGGGGCCGGGCCGGGGCGCTCAGCTCAGCCCAGCAGGACGTCGTCGGAGCCGAGCTGGCGCAGCTCGCGCACCAGCAGGGCGGTACCGGTGATCAGCGCGGCGGCGCCGACCAAGGCGTTGACCAGCTTGAGGGTGTCGCTCTCCTCGCGGGCCTTCCGGACGTCCTTGACGACCGAGACCGCGCCGAAGGCGCTGGTGCCGATGGACAGCCACAGACCCGGCTTGCTGTGCTTGAAGCCCTTCAGGGACGACGGTGCCTTGAGGGACGACGGGGCCTTGGCCTTCTCGATCCTGCTCACAGTGCCGGTGCCTCCTCCAGCAGGGTGTGCCCCCACTTGTCGTTGAGTGCGGCCTCGACGGCGCCGCCCACCCGGTACAGGCGGTCGTCCGCCATCGCGGGTGCGATGATCTGCAGGCCGACCGGGAGATTGTCCTCCGGGGCCAGACCGCAGGGCAGCGACATGGCCGCGTTGCCCGCGAGGTTCGACGGAATCGTGCAGAGGTCGGCCAGGTACATCGCCATCGGGTCGTCGGCGCGCTCGCCGATCGGGAAGGCGGTGGTCGGCGTGGTCGGCGAGACCAGCACGTCCACGCCCGCGAAGGCGGCGTCGAAGTCGCGCGAGATGAGCGTGCGGACCTTCTGGGCCGAGCCGTAGTAGGCGTCGTAGTAGCCCGAGGAGAGGGCGTAGGTGCCGAGGATGATGCGGCGCTTGACCTCGGGGCCGAAGCCGGCCTCGCGGGTCAGGGCGGTGACGTCCTCGGCCGAGCGGGAGCCGTCGTCGCCGACCCGCAGGCCGTAGCGCATCGCGTCGAAGCGGGCCAGGTTGGACGAGGCCTCGCTGGGCGCGATCAGGTAGTACGCGGGCAGCGCCAGGGTGAAGGACGGGCAGGAGACCTCGACGACCTCGGCGCCCAGCTCGCGCAGCAGCTCCACCGACTCGTTGAAGCGCTCCATCACGCCGGCCTGGTAGCCCTCGCCGGCGAACTCCTTGACCACGCCGATCCGCATGCCGCGCACGTCGCGCAGCTTGGCGGCCTCGACCACGGCCGGGACGGGCGCGTCGATCGAGGTGGAGTCCAGCGGGTCGTGCCCGGCGATGGCCTCGTGCAGCAGCGCCGCGTCCAGCACGGTGCGGGCGCACGGGCCGCCCTGGTCCAGCGAGGACGAGAAGGCGACCAGGCCGTAGCGGGAGACCGAGCCGTAGGTCGGCTTGACGCCGACGGTGCCGGTGACGGCGCCGGGCTGGCGGATCGAGCCGCCGGTGTCGGTGCCGATCGCCAGCGGGGCCTCGAAGGCGGCCAGCGCGGCGGCCGAACCGCCGCCGGAGCCGCCGGGAATGCGGGAGAGGTCCCACGGGTTGCCGGTCGTGCCGTAGGCGGAGTTCTCGGTGGAGGAGCCCATCGCGAACTCGTCCATGTTGGTCTTGCCGAGGATGACCACGCCGGCGTCCTTGAGACGGGTGGTCAGCGTGGCGTCGTACGGCGGGATCCAGCCTTCGAGGATCTTGGAGCCGCAGGTGGTCGGCACGCCCTTGGTGGTGAAGACGTCCTTCAGCGCGAGCGGGACGCCGGCCAGCGGGCCCAGCTCCTCGCCCTTGGCACGCTTCTCGTCGACGGCCCTGGCGGCGTTCAGCGCGCCCTCGGTGTCGACGTGCAGGAAGGCGTTGACCTTCTTGTCGACGGCGCCGATGCGGTCCAGGTGCGCCTGCGCCACCTCGACGGCGGACACCTCGCCCTTGGCGATGGCGGAGGCCGTCTCAGCGGCGGTGTACTTGATCAACTCGGTCATCTCGGTCAGTCCTCCCCGAGGATCTGCGGCACACGGAAACGCTGCTCCTCGGCGGCGGGGGCGCCGGACAGCGCCTGCTCCGGGGTGAGCGACGGCCGCACCTCGTCCGCGCGCATCACGTTGGTCAGCGGGAGCGGGTGGGAGGTCGGCGGGACGTCCTGTCCGGCGACCTCGGAAACGCGGGCGACCGCGCCGATGATCACGTCGAGCTGCTCGGCGAAGTGGTCCAGCTCTTCGGGCTTCAGCTCAAGACGCGACAGCCGGGCGAGGTGGGCGACCTCCTCGCGCGTGATGCCAGGCATGCAGCGATCCTCAGGGTGAGTTCTGGTGAGGCCCGGCGCCGCGCGCAGGCGGTGCCGGGCCCGGGCAGGAGCAACCGGTCCGGTGCTCCGTCCTCGTGGTCTTTGGACCCCATCCTATGGGGCCCGGCCCGGCCACCGGCCAACGAGTGAGCGAGCGCGCCCGTCACTGCGGCCTGGTGCGGGCCCAACTCTGCGCGCCCGGCGCCTTGATCTCGATCTGCGCGGCCGACACGGGCTGGGGCGCGGGCACGGCCTGGACCGTCTGAACGGCCTGCACGGCCTGCACGGCCTGCGGGAGGGTCGGGGGCAGCACGGGGGGCAGCACCGACGGGAGGGTCGGGGGCAGCACCGGCGCGATGGCCTGCTGGACCACCGGCTGGACGGCCTGCGGCAGCACCGGCTGGACCGGCAGGCCCTGGCCCCCCTGCACCGCGTGGAGGGCCGACGGCAGCCGGCCCGGCGGGGGGACCAGCCGCTCCACCGGCGGGGCGCCGGTGCGGTGCACCCGCAGCCAGGCGGTGGCCTGCTCGGCCGGCAGCGCCGCCGACACCAGCCAGCCCTGGACGGCGTCCACGCCCATGCAGTGCAGCCGCTCCCAGGTCTCGTCGTCCTCGACGCCCTCGGCGACCACGGTCAGGCCCAGCGAGTGGGCGAGCTCCACCGAGCAGCGCACCACCGCCGCATCGTGGTCGTCGGCGACCATCCGGGAGACGAAGGAACGGTCGATCTTCAGCTCGCCGACCGGCAGGCTGCGCAGCCGCACCAGCGAGGAGTGGCCGGTGCCGAAGTCGTCCAGGGACATCCCGACGCCGTAGCCGCGCAGTTCGGCGAGGGTGTCGGCGGCCCGGCGGGAGTCGTCCAGCAGCAGCCGTTCGGTGATCTCCAGCTGGAGCGCGTGGGCCGGCACCTGGTGGCGGACGAGGTGGCCGGCGACGCGCTGGGCGAAGCCGGGGTTGAGCACGTCGCGCGGGGAGACGTTGACCGCGACCTGCACCTGGAGGCCCTGTTCCCGCCAGTAGGCGAGCTGCCCGACGGCGGCCTCCAGCACGTAGTCGGTGAGCCGGGGCATCAGGCCGCTGGACTCGGCGAGCCCGACGAACTCGTCCGGCGAGACCCGGCCCTGGCCGGGGCGCTCCCAGCGCAGCAGCGCCTCCAGGCCGACCACCCGGCCGTCGAAGGCCACCTTGGGCTGGTAGTGCAGCTGCACCTCGCCGGTCTCCAGCGCCCGCCGCAGGTCGCCGAGCAGCCCTATCCGGTACGGCGTGTCGGCGTCCTGGGTCTCGTCGTACTGCGCGACGCCGCTGCAACCGCGCTGGGCGTGGCCCATCGCCACGTCGGCGCGGCGCAGCAGCGCCTCGGCGTCCTGGGCGTGCTGCGGGTAGACGCAGACGCCGGCGCTGGCCTCCAGCACGAGCAGCAGCCCGTCCAGCCGGATCGGCGCGGCGAGTTCGGCGATCAGCGCCTTGGCGACCCGCTCCAGGCTGTCCGGGCAGTTGATGCCGGGCAGCAGCACGGCGAACTCGTCGCCGCCCATCCGGGCCACCATCGGACGGCCGCGCCGGTAGTTCCGGGGCAGGCCGGCGAAGACGTCGTCGATGGACTCCCGGGTGGCGCTGCCGGCCGGGCCTCCGGAGCGCAGCGCGCGGTGCAGCCGGCGGGCGATGTGCACCAGCAGCCGGTCGCCGGCGGTGTGACCGAGGGTGTCGTTGAGCGATCGGAAGCGATCGAGATCGAGCAGGATGAGACCGACGCTGTAACCTTCCGCGCGCTCCGCGATCGCCTCCTGGGCGGCCATCAACAGGGCCTGACGGTTGGGCAGATCCGTCAGCGGGTCGGTCAGCTGGTCACGGGCGCGGTCGCGGGCGATCCGCCAGGCGGCGACCAGCACCGCCAGCGGCACCGCGAACAGCGGCAGCAGTTCGGGCTCGTACCGGTAGACCAGGACGGCCAGCGGGATGAGCGGCGCGGCGCCGGCCAGCAGCACGCCGAGCAGCAGGACCGCACCTGCCACCCCCTGCGGCGGGCGTGTGGGCGCACCGCCGGTCGTACGATCCATAAGCCCTGTCCTCCGTCGGGCCCGCCCCGTCAGGCCGCCTTACGGTGAGGCACCGTGCCGGTACCGACAGCTGCCGGGCATGGAGCGACCCCGCGGAGCACCGGCTCAGCCGGTGCCCCCACCCCTGCTGACACTCTGTTGCGCTCCAGGGTATGCCGGGGTCCACCCGGTGGGCAGACTTTCGGACAACCGGAAACGCGCCACCGCGCCCGGGTGTCGCACAGTGACACAATGCCCGCTTCCACGGCGCGACACCCGGTGACGTTGCATCAGGACGATAACAAGACGGGCTCGGTCACGCTCCGCTCGGGTCGGCCTCCGGAGCGGCCTCGGCGGGGGCCTCCCCGACCTCGGGCAGGCCGAGGTGGGCACGGGCCGCGGCCGGTCCGTCGGCGAGCAGCACGGCGAAGCCGGCGTCGTCCAGGACCGGCAGTCCGAGCTGAACGGCCTTGTCGTACTTGGACCCGGGGTTGTCACCGGCCACAACAAAATCTGTCTTCTTCGATACCGAACCGGTCACCTTCGCGCCGCGCGAGGTCAGCGCCTCCTTGGCCCCGTCCCGGGTGTGCCCGGCCAGGGTGCCGGTGACCACGACGGTCAGGCCCTCCAGCGGGCGCTCCGCCTCCTCCTCGTCGGCGGGCTCCTCGGTGAAGCGGACGCCGGCCGCGCGCCACTTCTCCAGGATCCCCCGGTGCCACTCCTCCTGGTACCACTCGACGACGGAGCGGGCGATGATCGGCCCGACCCCCTCGACGGCGGCCAGCTCCTCCTCGGTGGCCGAGAAGATCCGGTCGAGGTCCCGGAACTCCCGTGCCAGCTCCTGCGCCGCGACCGGCCCGACGTGCCGGATCGAGAGGCCGTTGAGGAAGCGCCACAGCGGACGTTCCTTCACCCTCTCCAGATTCTCCAGCAGCACGCCCGCCGTCTTCTTGGGCTCGCCCTTCTGGTTCGCGAAGAAGGTGGCCTTCTTCTCCTTGCCGGTGCGGTCGTCCAGCTTGGGCATGCCCGTCTTCTGGTCGCGGACCAGCACCTCGATCGGCAGCAACTGCTCCATCGTCAGGCCGAAGATGTCGCCCTCGTCCCGCACCGGCGCCTCTGCCGGCTCCAGCGGCTGGGTCAGCGCGGTCGCCGCGACATAGCCCAGGCCCTCGATGTCCAGCGAGGAACGGCCGCCCAGGAAGGCGATCCGCTCGCGGATCTGCGCCGGGCAGAACTGCGCGTTGGGGCAGCGCAGATCGATGTCCCCCTCGGACATCGGGCGCAGCTCGGCCCCGCACTCGTGGCAGTGCGAGGGCATCACGAACTCCTGCTCGGTGCCGTCCCGCAGGCTCTCCACCGGGCCGAGGATCTCCGGGATGACGTCACCGGCCTTGCGCAGCACGATGGTGTCGCCGAGCAGCACGCCCTTGGCCTTGACGACCTGCTGGTTGTGCAGCGTCGCGTACTGCACCATCGAGCCGGCCACCTTCACCGGCTCGGCCAGCACCGCGTACGGGGTGGCCCGGCCGGTGCGGCCGATGCCGACCTTGATCGCGGCCAGCTTGCCGGTGACCTCCTCCGGCGGGTACTTCCAGGCGATCGCCCAGCGCGGGGACTTGGAGGTGGAACCGAGCCGCCCCTGCAGGGCGATCTCGTCCACCTTGACCACGACGCCGTCGATCTCGTGCTCGACCGAGTGCCGCTGCTCGCCGAAGTGCTCGATGAACGCCCGCACCTCGTCGAGCGTCCCGACCACCTTGTTGTGCCGGGCCGTCGGCAGGCCCCACGCGCGCAGCAGGTCGTAGGCGTGCGACTGGCAGTCGATGTCGAAGCCGACCCGGGCGCCGATGCCGTGCACCACCATGTGCAGCGGACGGGACGCGGTGACCAGCGGGTCCTTCTGGCGCAGCGAACCGGCGGCGGCGTTGCGGGGGTTGGCGAACAGGTGGACCAGCGCCTGCGGACGCCTGCCCTCCTTCGCGCGCTCCTCGTTCTCCGCCCGGCGGCGCTCGTTCTCCGCCGCCAGCGAGGCGTTCAGCTCCTCGAAGGCCTCGGTCGGCAGGTAGACCTCGCCGCGGATCTCGACCAGCTCGGGCAGGTCGTCGCCGGTGAGCTGCTGCGGGATCTCCTTGATGGTGCGGACGTTGGCGGTGATGTCCTCGCCGACCCGGCCGGTGCCCCGGGTCGCGGCGAGGACCAACTGGCCGCGCTCGTAGGTGAGGTTGACGGCCAGGCCGTCCACCTTGAGCTCGCACAGGTAGTGGTAGTCGATGCCGTCCAGCTCGCGGGCGACCCGGTCCGCCCAGGCCGCCAGCTCCTCGTCGTCCATGGCGTTGTCGAGGCTGAGCAGCCGCTCGCGGTGCTCGACCTTGGTGAAGCCCTCCGCGACGTCGCCGCCGACCTCCTGCGTCGGCGAGTCCGGCGTCACCAGGGCCGGGTGCGCGGCCTCGATCGCCTCCAGCTCGCGCATCAGGACGTCGAACTCGGCGTCGCTGACGACCGGGGCGTCCTGCACGTAGTACCGGGCGCGGTGCTCGGTGATCTCCACGACCAGCTCGGCGTGCCGCCTGCGCACCTCCGCAGGGACGTCCTCCCAGCCCTCGACAGCCACCACCGCAAGCCCTCCTACGTTCTCATTCCGGGTTGTCCACCAGGCTCTGCGCCGCCCGCGCCGCAAGCGACAGCGCCTTGCGCGCGTACGCCGGGGACGCCCCGGCCAGCCCGCAGGTCGGCGTCACCAGCACGCGGCGGCCCAGCAGCTCCGGGGCGAACCCGAGCCTGCGCCACAAGGTCCTGACACCCTGGACACTACCGGCCGGGTCGGACACCGCCTGGTCAGTGGAGGGCACGACACCAGCGAGGATCGCCGTGCCCGCCTCGACCGCCTCGCCCAGGTCGTCGTCGTCCCGCTCGGTCAGCAGCGAGAAGTCCAGCGAGACCCCGGCCACACCGGCCCGGCGCAGCAGCGGGATCGGCACGTCCGGCGCGCAGCAGTGCACGACGACGGGCACGTCCAGGCCCCGGATGACCTCGCGCAGCACCTCCTCGGCGACCTGCCGGTCCACCGAGCGCAGCCGCTGGAAGCCGCTGGCGGTCTTCACCGAACCGGCCAGCACGGCGGGCAGCGAGGGCTCGTCGAGCTGGAGGACCAGTTGGGCGCCCGGGACCCGACTGCGGACGTCGGCGAGGTGGCGGCGCAGGCCCTCGGTGAGCGAACCGGCGATGTCCCGGCAGGCGCCGGGGTCGGAGAGCGCCTTCTCGCCGTACTTGAGCTCGATCGAGGCGGCCAGCGTCCACGGCCCGACGGCCTGCAGCTTGAGCGCGCCCTGGTAGCCCTGGGTGAACTCCTCCAGCGCGTCCAGGTCCTCGCGCAGCCAGGAGTGGGCGCGCCGGGTGTCCCGGCCGGGGCGGTCGGCGAAGCGCCAGCCGCTCGGCTCGGTCTGCGCGAACAGCTCGACCAGCAGGCCGGCGCCACGGCCGATCATGTCGGCACCCGGCCCGCGGGCGGGCAGTTCGGGCAGGAACGGCAGCTGCTCCAACGCCCCGGTGGAGGTCTTGGCGGCCTCCCGGGCGTCGGTGCCGGGCAGCGAACCGACGCCGGTGGCGGCGCCGCGCAGGTCGGGGAAGGGCTGTGGGGTGCTCACCCGCCCGAGCCTAGTGCGCGGCGCCGCGCGCGTTTCAGCGCCCCGGGCGGACGGTGATGTCGGTGAGCTCCGCGTCACGGGAGGCGTCGAGGGCGGCGAGGATCGCCTTGGCCACCGACTCGGGGGCGATCCAGCGGTCCTCGTCGTAGGCCTTGCCCTCCTGCTGGTGCACCTTGGCCTGCATCGCGGTGGCGGTGCGGCCCGGGTAGACCGAGGTGACCCGGACGCCGTTCGGGTGCTCCTCCTGGCGCAGCGCGTCGGCCAGCGCCTTGAGGCCGTGCTTGCTCGCCGCGTAGGCCGACCACTCGGCATGGGCGGAGAGCCCGGCCCCGGAGTTGACGAACACCACGTGCCCCTTGACCAGGCGCAGCGAGGGCAGCAGGAGCCGGGTCAGCTCGGCGGGGGCGACCAGGTTGACGTTCAGCGTCTCCTGCCAGGCCTTGACCGACAGGTCGCCGACCGTGCCCAGCTCGACCATGCCCGCGACGTGCAGCACGGAGTCCAGCTCGACGGGCAGCGCCTGGTGGCCGAAGGCCCAGGAGAGCTTGGCCGGGTCGCCGAGGTCCCCGACCAGGGTCTTCGCCCCGGGGAAGCGCTCGCGCAGCTCGGCGGCGCGGCGGGCGTCGCGGGCCAGCAGCCAGAGGTCGTCCCCGCGCTCGGCGAGGCGTTCGGCGAGGACGGCGCCGATGCCGGAGCCGGCGCCGGTGATCAGATGAGTGGCCATGGTGGTGATCCTCTCAGGCCTTGAGCTGCGCGAAGACCTCGGCCGGGGTGTCGGCGAACCGGATCAGCTCGGCGAGCGGGCGGGGCAGGAAGCCCTCGACGTCCATCCGCTCCATCTGCGTGCGCAGGCCCGCGTAGAAGCCCTCGGTGTCCAGGACGATCACCGGCTTGTCGAACATGCCGTGCTTCTTGAGCTCCAGCACCTCGGTCACCTCGTCGAGGGTGCCCAGCCCGCCCACGAGCACGACGATCGCGTCCGCCCGGGCCGCCAGCTCCGCCTTCCGCTCGGCCAGGTCACGGGTCATGACGAGCTCGTCGGCGCCGACGTACCCCTTGTGCTTGAGCATCTCGACCAGCACCCCGACCAGCTTCCCGCCGGCCGCCTTCACCTCGTCGGCCAGCAGCCCCATCAGCCCGGCGTTGGACCCGCCCCACACCAGGGTGTGGCCACCTTCGCCGAGGAGCCGCGCGAACTCGGCGGCGGGGGCGGTGTAGCGGTCGTCGAGCGAGTACGCGGAGCAGAAGACTGTGATGTTCATAGTGCCATCTGGTCTATCACGCCCCGGCGCACTCACTCACCGGCTTTAGGCCTCGGCCAGCCTCCTCCGAGCATCATGCCGTCCTCTCCGGAGGGTGTGCCGGCGGCGGCGAGTTGCCGATTCGGCCTTCGGGCTGCTGAGAGCTGGTAGCAGTCCACTCTTCCGGGCCCGGGCAGTCACGTTGTCCCGTGCGAGGAAGCCGCGCAGCCGGCACTGCGAGTATGCCAGGAGCGTTCGATCCGGCCGGGTCGACAGGGTGATCGTCCCCCTTGGCCGGCACTGCCGCTCACGCGCAGGAGGGCAGGAGCCCCCGGCCCGGGTGGGCGTGTCGGTCCGAGAGGACACCCAGGACGGCGACCAGACCGGCGGCGAGACGGTCCGCGGGGTCGGCGCCGGGCGTGTTCTCGGGCCGGTGGGACGCCAGGCGGGCGGCCAGCCAACCCGGGGACGCCCAGCCCGCCCGGACGGCCATGGTGGTGAACCGGCGCAGCAGGTCGTCCTCCGGGACGGCGCGGGCGGGCTCCTGGAGGTCGGGCGGCAGGTGCTCGGTCATCCGCTCCCAGCCCGTGGGGTCGGGCGGCGGCGGCAGCGGTGCCGGTGCGGGCTGTTCGCTCGCGCGCGGAGTGGTACCCGTCACTACAACAGCAACCATCTTCTTGTCCTGGTAAGGGACTTCCTGGTTGCGTCCGCACGTGCGGAGCGACGAGCCCGCACGTGCGGATTTGTCCGGCTCCGCACGTGCGGACTTCCGTTCGCCGCAGCGCGGCCTCGGCAGCGCCGCAGGTGCGGACTTCACCGACTCCGCACGTGCGGACTTACCGGCGGCGCAGCGGAGTTGCTCCTGCTTGACGCGCCGGGCGTCGGCGCGCAGGACGGCGAGGGCGGCGTCCCAGTCGGGGACGCCGCCCAGGGGCACGGTGACGGCGTAGCCGCGAACCCGGGTGCCGGAGGGGCCGTGGACGAGGGCCATGACCCCGGCCGCCTCGGCGGCCCGGTAGAAGCCGGGGACGGAGTCCTTGGAGACCCGGCAGGCCCGGGAGAACCAGAGGTTGGACGGCGGGCAGTGGAGGTTGGTCCCGTCCGCGTCGGCCTTCTGCGCGGCGTGCATGAGGAAGAGGACGAAGGACGGCCCGAGGGACTTCCAGGGCCCACCGGTCGGGACGCTCTGCATCCACTGCCCGATGCGGACCCGGAACTCGTTGGCGGGCGGGGTGCCGGTGGGGCGGGAGAGGGCGAGGGCTTCGGTGGTGACGGCGACGGGCACGTTCGGCCTTTCGTGGCCGATATGCGAGCCGGAGCGCGTCCGGGCTGGCATACTGGCCGAGGTGTTATGCGCGTGCGCCGGAACCGCCAAGTTTACGGGCGTACGCGGGAATGGCCACCGCCCAACTGGGCGGTGGCCATTGCAGTTTACGCCGACAGATCAGCGGATTTGACGGACAGTCATGAATTCACTGCGGCGAGTGCTCGCGCATGAGTTCGGGATGCACGCTACGCGAGGTAGGCCTGCTGCCACTCCAGCGAGGTCATCGACAGTGCCGCCTCGGCGAGTTGGCGGGCGGACTCGGTCTTGAGGCTGCCGAGACTGCTGTCGATCCACAGGAGTGCTCCGCGATGGTCTCGGGATCCTTCACCCCGGCGATCCACCAGCCCGACCGCTTCGCCCGCTTGAGCATCCCCGCCTCGAAGAGGTACCCGCCGCGCCCTTTGCCTGCCGTTCTCAACCATGGCCGTCCTTCTCCTGTCCCGGATCCATCACCACGTCTCCACCCCGTCCCGCAGATACCGTGAGCCGCCATCCGCGATCGCTCTCACAGCCGCGTTCAGCCGGTTCCGCTGGCGGGTTCGCAGCCGGTCGGCGGCCTCCGGCGCGGACAGGAAGACGGCCTCGGACAGTTCGTCGTCGTGCGGCCGCACCCGCGCGGCCAGGTCGGACGAGAGGGTGCCCGCGTCGAAGATGAACGCGATCTGGTCGTCCCACGGGCCGTGCGGGGCAACCCAGTCCACGACCAGCAGGCGGTGGACCGTGATCTCCAGGCCCAGTTCCTCGCGCAGTTCCCGCACTGCGGCCTCGTCCGGCGACTCATTGGCCTCAGCCATCCCTCCGGGCAGGTCCCAACCCTCCTTGTAGGTCGGGTTGACGGTCAGGATGCGACCAGCCTGGTCGCGCAGGATCACGTCCGCAGAGACGCGCTTGCGAGCCTGCCGGGCATTGCCCTCGGCGAGGTAGGCGTGCCAGGCATCGGTGTCGGTGGGTGCGGGTCTCACGTTGAACCTCCCCGAGGCGACGGGATGATGTCGGCGAGCAGGAGCAGCCGGGCTCTGCGCGCCTCATCGAATCGTGCCAGGTATTCACGCACCGGGCCGTACTCGCGGTACCGCCCGAAGAGTTCACCGAGGCCATCCATCTGATGGACGACTCGGACGGACCCGAGGGTCGGGCTGGTGGTCAGAAGTTCTGTTCCGACGCCGATTGCGGCGTCCAAGTCTCCGCAATCGGCGTGGATGCGTGCGAGGGTGATGCGGCTGAATGTGAGCGAACGCGCGCGGCCTTCTTCCCGTAGGACCACAGCCTGCTCACCGCATCGAAGGGCAAGCTTGGAGCGGCCCAGGTCACTGAACGCCAACGCGGACTCGCTGGCGAGGGTAGCGTCGTCGAAAGGGCTCAACCACGGATGCTCATCATCAGCTCCAACCGCAAGTGCGGTGTGAGCGTGGTCGAGTGCCCGCGCCGCCGGACCGTGCTGCCGAGAGGCTGCCAACGCTCGGGCCATCACGGCGTTCAGCCGAGCCATGAGGCCTGGCAGATGCGGGCCCTGGCAGGCCATTTCGATGCCGACGGTAGCCCAGTGCACGGCATCCGCCGAATCGCCGGCCTGGAGGGAAAGGTGGCTGGTGCTGGCTGCTACGTGTGCCATCAACGGCAGATCGCCGGAGGCGCGGGCGAGAGGGAGCGCGCGAGCGAAGTGCCGGGCAGCCAGGTCGTCACGGCCGGAGTCGTGGGCCATCCAGCCGGCCATCTCAGTGAGCGCAGCGGCGGCAGCGAACACCTGCGGGCCGCTCGCAACATCGACCAGACGCGGCGCAACCTTGCCGGAGAGATGGTGAACCACAGCCGAGTACAGGCGTCCACCTCCCGCCTGCCGATCCGCATGGCGAAAGGCATCCACGGTGGCCAGGTCGTCGCCGTCGGCTTCCGGTAAAGCCTGCGCAAGGGGCGAGGGTCCAGGAGTGGCGTCCGGCTCCCATGACCTGCGGGCAAGACCGAGCAGTTGCCCCGGAATGTGGAAGGCGTCGGCGATCTGCTCGAACAACGCCAACTTCTCGACCCTGGTCTTGCCGTTCATGTAGTCGTAAAGCCGTCCCTGGCTGATCTCCACAGCGGCTGCAATCCGCCGGGTACTGATGCCGCGCGCGTTGAGGAGCCGGAATACGGCGCCCATGTCGCGGGTCGCACACGCTCGCAGCAGACGCTCGTCCTGGAGTAGCCCAGCGGCCACTTCACGCACACTTGGCTGAACACCCATGGTCTCGCTCCCCTTACAGCGTGTACTGATCGTAGGTCCACGGTGCCAGCCCTGACTCCGATTTGGAGTCACCGGATCGGAGTCTCCTGCGACCGCAACGTGACCGTTGAATGAGCATCAGCCGCCCTGATCCATCCACGGGAGCGAATCTTGATGTCTCCACTCACCGCTTTGCCGACCAACGTGATCGGCTGCACTGGGGAAACGCTGCTGACTGCCGTCGCTACACCGGATACCGCTCGCTTCACCACACCGGCGACCATCCGCCTGCCGTACCAGGCCGAGTCGGTGGGCGCCGCGCGTCGGTTCGTCGTGGCGAAGCTTCGGGAGTGGGGGTTGGACGATCTGGTGGACGATGCCTCCCTGATCGCCAGCGAGTTGGCCACCAACGCCGTCAGGACCGGCTGTCAGACACGCATGATTGTCGCCGTGCGCCGCCCGAGCGACCGAATCATCCGCATCCTCGTCGGTGACGGCTCTTGCTCGATGCCCGTGATGATCCAGGCCGAGCCCGACGCCACGTCGGGTCGAGGCTTGGCGATGGTCCACCGGCTCACCCAGGGCCGTTGGGGCGCCAGCCCCCGCCCGTTCGGGAAGGTCGTGCACGCCGACCTCCCGACGCCCAAGCCGACCTCTCCGTGAGCCGGCAGCCGCCGGACGACGGTTTCGATCCCGAAGACGCGCCGCCGTCCGTTTCCGACCCCGATCCCGATCCCGATCCCGATCCCGATCCCGATCCCGATCCCGATCCCGACCGAGTCTGGGCTGCCCTGGGGGTGTCCGCCGCTGCCGGGCTGCACATCGTCGTTGCGGCCCTGATTCTGATCAACCGCTCCCACTGAAACCCCCGCCCGTGCCGCCGGGCCAGCGGCACGGGCGGCAGGCAGTAACCCCACCGGCTCCCGCCGTCCGGCGAAGTGGCAATCCACGGTCGACAGCGGAGGCATCCCCGAGGGCGGTCGCGCGCCCTCGGGGAGCTGCCGCCCGGTATACCCGAGGCGGCTGAGCATCACCCGGCAGGCATCCGCCTGTCGCAACCAACCAGCACACGGAGGTACAGAGATAGGTAAGCGCAGCGGCGGCTCCGGCGACGGCCAGGGCGGCAAGCAGCAGGACGACTCCAACAAGGGCGCCGGACACGGCGGCGGGGGCTCCGACGAAGGCGGCAACAGCAGCGACGGCAAGGCCCCGGCGGAGTGACCGGCGAAACGCACCAGGAGGCGGGCCCCCAGGGGCTCGCCTCCGCGCTGGTGGCCGGCGGCGCACTCTCCTCGGACTGGCTCCCCTCCTTCAACGCGGTACCCCGCGAGCTGTTCGTCCCGGACCGCATCTGGCCGGGCATCGCGGACGGCACCCGCCAGAACCCCGTGCTGTACCGGTCACAGGACCCCGAGGCGTGGCGCAGGGCCGTCTACTCGGACATCCCGCTGACCACCCAGTGGGACGACGGCAACCACCAGGGCGACGGGCTCGGCACCACCCCGAGTTCCTCCAACTCCATGCCGACCATGGTGTTCTCGATGCTCCAGGACCTCGACGTCCGCCCGGGCCACAAGGTGTTGGAGGTCGGAGCCGGCACCGGCTGGAACGCGGGCCTCCTCGCCCACCGCCTGGGCAACCACAACGTGGTGACCGTCGAGTACGACCCTCACGTCGCACGCGGCGCCCGCGAGAACCTGCACCGGGCCGGACTCGCACCGACCGTGATCGAGGGCGACGGACGCCACGGCTGGCCGGACGACACCCCCTACAGCCGGATCATCGCCACCTGCTCCCTGCTGGAGATCCCTCCCGCATGGCTGGAACAGACGGCCCCCGGCGGAATCATCGTCGCCCCGTTCGGCACCGAGTACGGCGGCGAGCAGATCATCCGTCTGACCGTGAACGACGACGGGACCAGCGCGAGCGGCAAGTTCACCCGAGGCTCCGCGTTCATGCGACTCCGCCACCAGCGCACGGACCGGCCGTCGTTCGACGCCTACCTGCACGGGAAGGAGTGGCCAGCACACGGGGTGCGGAGCACCACCAGTCTGTCCCCTCGGGCCACGGGCGGGTGGTTCGAGCAGTTCGTCATCGGATCCGGCGTACCCGGTACGTTCTGGCGGACAGAGCGTTACGACAACGACGCCTACACACTGTGGCTCTACAGCCGCGACACCCTCTCCTGGGCCTCCGCCGACTACGAGCGCGACCGCACGAGGTACGAGGTGTACCAGTCCGGCCCCCGGAACCTCTGGGATGAGCTGGAAGCGGCCTACCGGTGGTGGGCGGACCAGGGCCGCCCCGGGTGCGGGCGGTTCGGCCTGACGGTCACCTTGGAGGGCCAGCACGTCTGGCTGGACTCCCCGGGCAACCCCGTCCCGCAGCACTGAGCGAGCCCGGCCGTCCGCACCGGACGGCCGGGCACTCAGAGCCGGACTACGCCCGGACTGCCGGCCGCTCGGTGCCGGCGATGGTGGCCGAGCCGACGACGCGGGTGCCGTCGTACAGCACCACGGCCTGGCCGGGGGCGATGCCGCGCACCGGGCTGTCCAACTGCACCCGCAGCTCGCCGTCCACGACGGAGGCGGAGACCGGCACCTCCTCGCCGTGGGCGCGCAGTTGGGCGGTGTACCGGCCGTCGGCGAGCGGCTCGGTGCCGCACCAGCGCGGCCGGATCGCGGTGAGCCCGGTGACGTCCAGACCCTCCAGCGGGCCGACCGTGACGGTGTTGTTCACCGGCGAGATGTCGAGGACGTAGCGGGGCTTGCCGTCCGCCGCCGGGCGGCCGATCCGCAGGCCCTTGCGCTGGCCGATGGTGAAGCCGTACGCGCCGTCGTGCTCGCCGAGCTTGGTGCCGTCGGCGTCGAGGATGTCCCCGGTGGCGGTGCCGAGGTGCTTGGCCAGGAAGCCCTGGGTGTCGCCGTCGGCGATGAAGCAGATGTCGTGGCTGTCCGGCTTCTTGGCGACGGCCAGGCCGCGGCGCTCGGCCTCCTCGCGGATGACGTCCTTGGTGGTGTCGCCGAGCGGGAACAGCGAGTGGGCGAGCTGGTCGGCGTCGAGCACGCCGAGGACGTACGACTGGTCCTTCGCCGCGTCGACGGCGCGGTGCAGCTGGCGCTCCCCGGACGGCAGGTCGACGATCCGGGCGTAGTGGCCGGTGCAGACCGCGTCGAAGCCGAGCGCGATCGCCTTGTCGAGCAGCGCGGCGAACTTGATCTTCTCGTTGCAGCGCAGGCAGGGATTGGGAGTGCGGCCGGCCGCGTACTCGGCGACGAAGTCGTCGATGACGTCCTCGCGGAAGCGCTCGGCGAGGTCCCAGACGTAGAACGGGATGCCGATCACGTCGGCCGCCCGCCACGCGTCCCGGGAGTCCTCGATGGTGCAGCAGCCGCGGGCCCCGGTGCGGAAGGACTGCGGATTGGCGGACAGCGCCAGGTGGACGCCCGTCACCTCGTGCCCCGCTTCGACGGCGCGGGCGGCGGCGACGGCGGAGTCGACGCCGCCGGACATCGCCGCGAGCACGCGCAGACGGCCGGTGGACGGAGCGGTCGGGGCACCCGGGAAGTCAGTCATGGTGACTACAAGAGTACGGGGCCGCCGTCCATGCCCGGCCGCCCGGAGGAACTACCGCCGCACCGAGGCCAGCCCCGCGTTGTGGGCCCGCTGGACGGCCGGGGCGAGCGCCTCGACCAGCGCCGTCACGTCCTCGCGCACCGAGGTGTGCCCGAGCGAGAACCGCAGCGAGGCCCGGGCCAGCGCCGGGTCGACGCCCATCGCGAGCAGTACGTGGCTGGGCTGCGGCACCCCGGCCGAGCAGGCCGAGCCGGTGGAGCACTCGATGCCCTGGGCGTCGAGCAGCATCAGCAGCGCGTCGCCCTCGCAGCCGGGGAAGGAGAAGTGCGCGTTGGCGGGCAGCCGCCCCTCGGCGGCCGGGTCGCCGTTGAGCACCGCGGCGGGGACGGTGGCCAGCACGGCGGCGATCAGCTCGTCGCGCAGCGCGCCGAGCACGACCGCGTGCTCCGGCTGGCGCTCGACCGCGAGGGCCGCGGCGGCGGCGAAGCCGGCGGCGGCGGGCGCGTCCAGGGTGCCGGAGCGGACGTCGCGTTCCTGGCCGCCGCCGTGCAGCAGCGGGACGGGCGCGGCGCCGCGCGAGAGCAGCAGCGCGCCGATGCCGAACGGTCCGCCGATCTTGTGTCCGGTGACGGTGAGCGCGGTGAGCCCCGACTCGGCGAAGGAGACCGGGACCTGCCCGAGCGCCTGCACCGCGTCGGCGTGCATCGGGATGCCGTACTCGGCCGCGACGGCGGCGAGTTCGCGCACCGGCTGGACGGTGCCGACCTCGTTGTTGGCCCACATCACGGTGACCAGCGCGACCGAGTACGGGTCCCGCTCGATCGCCTCGCGCAGCGCCTGCGGGTGCACCCGGCCGAGCAGGTCGACCGGCAGGTACTCGACGTCGGCGCCCTCGTGCTCGGAGAGCCAGTGCACCGCGTCCAGCACCGCGTGGTGCTCGACCGGGCTGCACAGCACCCGGGTGCGGGCCGGGTCGGCGTCCCGGCGGGCCCAGTACAGGCCCTTGACGGCGAGGTTGTCGGACTCGGTGCCCCCGCCGGTGAGCACGATCTCGCTCGGGCGGGCGCCCAGCGAGTCGGCCAGCGACTCGCGGGCCTCCTCGACCACCCGGCGGGCCCGGCGGCCGGCCGCGTGCAGGGACGAGGCGTTGCCGACCACCCCCAGGTGCGCCGACATCGCGGCGATCGCCTCGGGCAGCATCGGCGTGGTCGCCGCATGGTCCAGGTATGGCATAACCATCCGATTGTAGAGGGCACTCCCCGGGCCCCGTCCCGGTGTGCGCACCGATCCGGCCACCGGACGTCCACCGGACGACTCCCGGGTGTCGCCCGGGCGGTTCCCGGACCGCGCGCCCACCGGACACCGGTGTCCGGCACCCGTTTGACCCACCGCGCGGGCGAGCGGTTAGCCTGACGAACGCTTCCCGCGGACGGGCCCCGGCCCGGCCCGCGGGCACGGCCCGGGATCACGTCCCACTCTCACTTCCCATCGGCGCGGACAGGAGCGGTGCGCCATGTCGCAGTCGGTCGACCGCGCCCTGACCCTGCTCGGGTCGCTCGGCGACGGGCCGGTCTCCCTGGAGCAGGCCGCGACCAGCATCGGGGTGCACAAGTCCACCGCGCTGCGGCTGCTGCGCACCCTGGAGGAGCACGGCTTCGCGCAGCGCCAGCCCGATCTGCGCTACCGCCTCGGCGGCCGGGTGCTCTCACTGGCCCACCGGGCGCTGGAGGAGATCGACGTCCGGCAGGTCGCCGCGCCGTACCTGGCGGCGCTCAACGCGCGCTGCGGCTACACCGTCCAGCTGGCCGTGCTCCAGGACGGCGAGGTGCTGTACCTGGACGAGGTGGCCGGGAGCTGGGCCGGGCCGGGCACCGCCCGGGCGTCCCGGATCGGGCGGCGGGCGCCGGCCGGCGGGACGGCGATCGGCCGGGTGCTGCTGGCCGGGCTGCCCGAAGACGGCACCCCCGACGAGGAGTTGCCGGCCGAACTGGCGGCGGTGCGGCTGCGGGGCTGGGCGGCGGAGTCGGCCGAGCACCGGGAGCCGGTGACGTGCGTGGCCGCGCCGGTGGCGGGCAGCGGCGGCCGGACGGTCGCGGCCTGCGCGCTGAGCGCCCCGGCGAGCCAGGTGCCGCCGGCCGAACTCGCCCGGATGGTGCCGGAACTGCTCTGCACGGCGGAGGCGATCTCGCTCGCGTACGGCGGCTCGCCTACTCCTCGCTGGTGCGAGAACCGTTGCGGTGCCAGGCCCTCGGGGCGCGCCAGCCGTACTTCAGCGCGAGCATCCGCAGCCCGAAGGCGGTGAGCGCGGCGGCGGTGCCGGTGGCGCCGGTCAGCCGGTCGACGCCGATCAGCACCGCCACCAGGGCGGCGCCGACCAGGGCCGGGACGGCGTAGATCTCCCGGTCCCAGCGCAGCAGCGAGGGGATCTCGCCGGCCAGCACGTCGCGGATCACCCCGCCGCCGGCCGCGGTGACCATGCCGAGTGCGACGGCCGACACCGCGCCGAGCCCGTAGTCGTGCGCCTTGGCGGTGCCGGTGACGCAGAACAGGCCGAGGCCGAGGGCGTCCAGGGTCTGCACCGCCCGGTTGATCCGCTCGACCTCGGGGTGCAGGAAGAACACCACCAGCGCGGCGACCAGCGGGGTGATGAAGTACCCGAGGTTGCTGAACGCCGCGACGGGCGTCGCCCCGATCACCAGGTCCCGGATCACGCCGCCCCCGAGCGCGGTGACCTCGGCCAGCACCGCGATGCCGAAGATGTCCATGTTCTTGCGGACGGCGAGCAGCCCCCCGGAGAGGGCGAAGACGAAGATGCCGACGAGGTCCAGCGACTGCTGCACGTCGGAGGGGAAGATCTGCGAGGTCACCGAACAACTATGCCCCGTACGAAACCCTTCCCCCCTCCGCGTACGGCCGCGGTCCGTGGCCCCGCCTCGGACGCGCGGGCCCGGGCGACGACCGCCGCCGGTCCGGACACTCTGCGCAGAGTTGACGTGAACACCAAATTTCGACATATTCGCGAAATACTGCGGGTCGTACGGTATGGAGAATACAATTCGCATTTCCCTCCCGAATTCGATGCACCCTTTGCCCGGGTTGGCTGGTTTGGGAAATTGATCCCGGAAATAACTCATGGACGGGGCCGAATGCCGGTGGTAGTTTCATTTCCATCGAGAGAAGCACTGGGGCTTCGAACATGAACAACCGGAGAGGAGACTTCCGTGCGCTACAACGACTGAAATCCCTGATGCCGATTGCACCGGCATCCCCGATGTCCGAACGTCGACAGTCCGCGCCAATGGCCGGGACATTTAGCTCGGGTAGGTGAATTTCCATGCGTTACAACGACTAATTATATTGCCCGAACCGCGGCAGAGCCCGGTATCGTCGGCGAGAATTGGCGCCGGACCCGGATGCGTCCGGGTCCGGCGCACGCTCTTGGCCCAGCGGGAACATGGGCCTCATAGGCCGTTCAAGAATCCTAGGAATTGTCCATGAAACTCCCGGTCCGCTATGACCCCCTCGACAGCTCCACTCTCGCCGATCCCTATTCGGTCTACGCGGAGCTGCGCGCGTCGGAGCCTGTGCACTGGCACGAGAAGATGCAGAGCTGGGTGCTGACCCGGTACCGCGACTGCCAGATGGTGCTGCAGGACCCCGCGGTGTTCGCGACGGACTGGCGGCGTGCCGGCGAGTCGGTCTCCGAGCCGTGGCTGAGCCTCCAGACCCTCGACCCGCCGGACCACGGCCCGCTCCGCAGCCTCTTCATGAACGCCCTGCGCGCCCAGGACCTGGAGGCCGTCGGCGAGCAGGGCGAGGCCCTCGTCGGGTCGCTGCTCGACGGCCTGGAGGGCAGGGCGGAGTTCGATCTCATGTCGGAGGTCGTCGAGCCGCTCGCCCTGGCGACCATCTCGGAGCTCATGGGCATCGAGCAGCCGGACGTCAGGACCTTCGCCGCGATATCGGACGCCATCGTGCGGAGCATGGACGCCGGATTGGCGCCCGAAACCGCCGGGGACGGAATCGAGACCGGTGCGGAACTCAGGAAACTCGGCATCGAGGCGCGCGGCCGACTGAGCGAAATGGTCGAGTCCTGGTTCACGACCAATCCGCGCCCCGGACTGCTGGCCCATGTCGCCGGCAACCGCGCCGAGGTGGATGTCGCCGATTCCTTCGTCCGGAACACGGTGCGGGTCGTCTTCCAGTCCGGCTACAGCTCGATCGTCGCCGGTGCCGGAAATGCCATGCTGGCACTGCTGGAGAACCCCGACAAATTCGAGGCGATGCGCGACCCGGCGCTGCTGTCGAGCGGTTTCGACGAACTCATGCGCTACGACGCGTCGGTTCAGGGGACCAGCCGCATCGTCACCGAGCCCGTCGTCGTCGGATCCGTCCAGCTCAAGCGCGGAGACGTCGTCGTGGTGCTTTTCGGCGCGGCAAACCGCGATCCCGAAAAATTCACCCGTCCCGACGAAATCATTCTGGACCGGACACCGAATCAGCACATGGCATTCGGCCGGGGCCCGCACACCTGCGTCGGAAACCTGTTCACCCAGGTGACGCTGCAGGCGCTGATCAAGGCCATTCTGCGGCGCCCCACACGCCTGCGGATGGCCGGGGAGCCACTGCGCCAGCGCACCGCGACCATGCGCTACCTGGCGACGTTGCCGGTCACCTTCCAGGCGGCTGCCGCCACGTGACGAAAACGGATACGACGGCTCCCCCGACCCGGACGAGCGCTGCCCGGCTGGCCCTCGCCAGGGCGGTCCCGCCGGCCGGGCCGGTGCGCGGACTGACGCTGTCCACGTTCCTGACCACCCTCGGGGACGGGCTGTTCGCCACCGTCAGCGTGCTGTTCTTCACCCGGGTGGTGGGTCTGCGGATGGTGGACGTGGGCATCGGGCTCACGGTTGCCAGCCTGGCCGGCCTGCTGGCGGCCCTGCCGATCGGACACCTCTCCGACCGCATCGGGCCGCGGCGGGTCCTGCTCGTCCTCACCGTCGCCGCGGGGCCGGCGGTGCTGTGCTACCTGGCCGTCGGCTCCTTCTGGCCGTTCGCCGTCACGGCGTGCGCGGTGGGCGTCGTGCAGCGGGGCTGCCGCACGGTCCTGCCCGCCCTGGTGTCCCTGATCGCCTCGGCCGAGGAGCGGGTGACCGCGCGCGCGCACCAGCAGGTCGTGAGCAACATCGGGATCTCACTCGGTGCGGGAGCCGCCGGCCTGGCCCTGTACCTGGACACCCGGGCCGCGTACGAGGCGATGGTGGTCGTCGCGGCGCTGGCCTACGCGGGGTCGGCCCTCGTGCTGAACCGGATGCCCGTACGGCATCCGCCTCCCGCGCACATCGAGAAGCAGCCGCTGGGAGCAGCGCTCAAGGACCTCCGGTACCTGCGGTTCACCGGGCTGAACGCCGTGCTGTCGCTGAACGGCGCCCTCATGGAGATCGCCGTTCCGCTGTGGCTGGTCACCCACACCAAGGCACCCGCCTGGCTGTTCAGCGCCCTGATCGTCCTGAACACGATCCTGGTGGTGATCTTCCAGGTCCAGGTGAGCTCCAAGGGCAACGACACCACCCCGGGCCTGTGGGGGCGGATCTCCCGCCTCGGCGGGTTCTTCCTCGGCTGCGCCTGCCTGCTGTACGGCGTCGCAGGCTGGGGGAACGCCCTGGTCGCGACCGGCATCCTCGGCCTGGGGATGATCGCCCACACGTGGGGGGAGATGTACCAGGTCTCCGGCGAGTGGGGGCTCAGCTTCCAGCTCGCTCCCGAGCACGCCACCGGCCAGTACCAGGGCGTCCTGGCCATCGGCCGCGGAGCCGCCAATGTGGCCGCGCCGGTCGCCCTGGTCGCGGTCGTCGGGGCCGGTCAGTACGGGTGGGTGGCGCTGGCGGCCGTCTTCCTCGCGGCCGGGCTCGCGATGCCTGCGGCGACCCGGCTGCCCGCCGGCAAGGGCCCCGACCCTGACGCGTGATCAACACCGCACCGCCCCGACCGGGATGAGGGTCCCGGATGCCACGATGCGCCGCACCGGAACGACCGGCTGATCAAAGCCGGTGTTCCGGTGCGGCGCATCGTGCGCGTGGGCCCACGCCCTACTTCCCCTCGCCCAGCTCGGGGAAGTGGCACGCCACCTCGTGCCCGGTCTTCAGCACCGTCAGCGGCGGCTCCTGGCCGGCGCAGACGTCCTGGGCCTTCCAGCAGCGGGTGCGGAAGCGGCAGCCGCTGGGCGGGTTGATCGGCGAGGGGACGTCGCCCGTGAGCAGGATCCGCTCGCGGCCGGCCCGCTGGCGCCGGCGCGGGTCGGGCACCGGCACCGCGGACATCAGCGCGTTGGTGTACGGGTGCAGCGGGCTCGCGTAGAGGGAGTCGCGGTCGGCGATCTCGACGATCTTGCCGAGGTACATCACCGCGACCCGGTCCGAGACGTGCCGGACCACCGAGAGGTCGTGCGCGATGATCAGGTAGGTCAGGCCGAGTTCGCGCTGGAGGTCGTCCAGCAGGTTGACCACCTGGGCCTGGATGGAGACGTCCAGGGCGGAGACCGGCTCGTCCGCGATGATCATCTTCGGCCGGAGGGCGAGTGCCCGGGCGATGCCGATGCGCTGGCGCTGGCCGCCGGAGAACTCGTGCGGGTAGCGGTTGTAGTGCTCGGGGCTGAGCCCGCACAGTTCCAGCAGTTCCTGGACGGCCTTCTTGGTGCCACCCTCGGGCTCCACCTTCTGCAACCGGAACGGCGCGCCGACGATGGTGCCGACGGTGTGCCGCGGGTTGAGCGAGGAGTACGGGTCCTGGAAGATCATCTGGATGTCGCGGCGCAGCGGCCGCATCGCGCCGACGCCCAGGTGGGTGATGTCGGTGCCCTCGAACTCGACCTTCCCGCCGGTCGGTTCGTCGAGCCGGGTGACCAGTCGGCCCATCGTCGACTTGCCGCAGCCGGACTCGCCGACGACCCCGAGCGTCTCACCGGCGTTGACGGTGAAGTCGATGCCGTCGACGGCCCGCACCGCACCGGTCTGGCGGCGCAGCAGTCCGCCTCGGATCGGGAAGTGCCGGGTCAGGCCGGTCACCCGGAGCAGCGGCTCGCGGTCGGGGGCGGGCGCGGGCGCGGTGGCCGTGGCTGCCTGAGTGTCCGTCATCGGTTCTCTCCAGAAAGGTGGTACGAGGCCGGGCTCACAGCCGGGGCGCGATCTCTTCGGCGAAGATGCGGTGCCGTTCGGCGGCCGGGAGGTGGCAGGCCGCGTAGTGGCCGGGCGAGGCTTCGGCCAGCACCGGGAGCTCGCTCGCGGAGCGCCCGCCGGTCCGGTCGGCGTACGGGCAGCGCGGGTGGAAGGCGCAGCCGGACGGCACGTTGATCAGGCTGGGCGGGGTGCCCTTGACCGGGACGAGGCGGTCCTGGAGTTCGCGGTCCAGGCGCGGCATGGAGCCCAGCAGGCCCCAGGTGTAGGGGTGTTCGGGCGCGTCGAAGAGGGTCTCGGCGGGGCCGCGCTCGATGCACTTGCCGCCGTACATGACCAGGATGTCGTCGGCCAGTTCGGCGACCACCCCGAGGTCGTGGGTGATGATGATGACGGCCGAGCCGAACTCGTCCTGGAGGTCGCGGATGAGGTCCAGGATCTGCGCCTGGACGGTGACGTCCAGGGCGGTGGTGGGCTCGTCGGCGATCAGCAGCGAGGGGTCGTTGACCAGCGCCATGGCGATCATGGCGCGCTGGCGCATGCCGCCGGAGAACTGGTGCGGGTAGTCGTCCACCCGGCGGTCGGGCTGCGGGATGCCGACCCGGTCGAGCATCTCGACCGCGCGGGCCCGGGCCTGCTTCTTGGATGCCTGGGGGTGGTGCACCCGGTACGCCTCGACGATCTGCGCGCCGACGGTGTAGTAGGGGTGCATCGCGGTCAGCGGGTCCTGGAAGATCATCGCCATCTCGCGGCCGCGCAGTTGGCGCACCCGTTCGGGGCCCGCCGCGATCAGGTCCTCGCCGTCCAGCCGGATCTCGCCGGTGATCCGGGCCCGCTTGGTGCGGTGCAGGCCCATGATGCCGAGCGAGGTGACGGACTTGCCGGAGCCGGACTCGCCGACGATGCCGAGGGTGCGGCCCTTGTGCAGGTCGAAGCTGACCCCGTCCACCGAGCGGACCAGGCCGTCGTCGGTGTCGAAGTGGATCCGCAGGTCGCGGACGGAGAGGAAGGGGTCGCCGGACGGGGCCTGGGCGGCGACCGCCTCGGTCTTCTGGAGCTCGGTCACGAGAGCCTCACCCGGGGGTCGACGAGTGCGTACAGGAGGTCGACCACGAGGTTGCAGGCGACGATGAAGAAGGCGGCGAGCAGGGTGACGCCGAGGATCTTGGGCAGGTCGTTGTCGGCGATCGCCTGGACGGCGAAGGCGCCGACGCCCTGGAGCGAGAAGACCTGCTCGGTGATGAGGGCGCCGCCGAGGAGCAGGCCGAGGTCCATGCCGAAGATGGTGATGACGGGTGTCAGCGCGGCGCGCAGTCCGTGCCGGGCGACGACCTTGCGCTCGACCAGGCCCTTGGCCCGGGCGGTGCGGATGTAGTCCTCGCTCATGGTCTCCAGCATTCCGGCGCGGGTGAGCCGGGCGTAGAGCGCGGAGTAGAGGAAGGCCAGCGAGATCCACGGGAGGATCAGGTTGCGGGCCCACATCAGCGGGTCGTCGGCGAAGTCGACGTACTGGAGGTTGTCCAGGATCGGCCACTCGTAGCTGAACAGGGCGAGCAGCACCGCGCCGGTGAAGAAGACCGGCAGCGAGACGCCGGCGAGGGAGATGCCCATGGCGATCCGGTCGAAGACCGAGCGCGGCTTGAGCGCGGAGACGACGCCGGTGGCGACGCCGGAGACCAGCCAGAGCACGGCCGCGCCGACGGCGAGCGAGAGGGTGATCGGGACGCGCTTGATCAGCTCGGGCCAGACCTCCAGGTGGTTCTTGAAGGAGTAGCCGAAGCACGGTACGTGGCAGGTGACCGGGTCCGGGCCGAACTTGTACTCGGCGCCGCTGACCAGGCCCTTGAGGAAGTTCCAGTACTGGGTGTACAGCGGCTGGTCGAACCCGAGGTTCTTCTTGACCGCGGCGATCGCCTCGGGGGAGGGGTTCTTCCCGACGTACTGCGTGGCCAGTTGGTCGGTGGTCTCGCCGGCGATGCGCGGGAGCAGGAAGAAGATCGCGAAGGTGACAGCGCTGACCACCAGCAGCAGCACGACGGCCGCGAAGATCCTGCGGATGATGTAGGCAAACACAGTTGGGCGGCTCCGGCGGCCCGCCGCCGTCCGGGGTCTTCCGGACGGCGGCGGGCGGCCGCTGCCTTCACCTGCCTTCAGGGATGTGGAGCCAGGCTCTTTACTTGGTGGTGCCGATGTTCAGGTAGTCGTACTCACCCGAGAAGCCCGAGGTGGACGCCAGGTTGGTGGCGCTGTCCGGGCGGTACAGGAAGACCTTGAAGTAGGTCAGCGGGACGTAGACCGCCTGGTCCATGATCTTCTTGTCGATCTGGCCGTAGATCTTCTCGCGCGCCGACTGGTCGGTGTTGGTGATGGCGTCGTCGAGCAGCTTGTTGACCTCGGGGTCGTTGAGCTGGGCCAGGTTGCTGTTGCCGGAGGCCTTGATGGCGCGGCCGTCGGAGATCTGCTGCAGGAAGCCGTAGCCGGTCGGCCAGTCGGCGCTCCACTGCATCATCATCAGACCGATGTTGTGGTCCTGGGTGAACTGCGGGACACCGGCGGCGTCCGAGAAGTACTTGCCCTGCGCGTACTTCTGGATCTCGACGTTGATGTTGATCTTCTTCAGCGCGGCCTGGATCGCGGTCGCGGCCTGGACCTCCGGGTCGCGCTCGGTGCGGGCGGTGATCACCGTGCTGAACCCGTCGGGCTTGCCGCAGGCCTTGAGGGCGTCCTTGGCCTTGGCCTCGTCACCCTTGTTGCCGTTGGTCGCCCAGGTGTTGAAGTCCTGGTGGCCCGGGACGTCCGGCGGGATCACCGTGTTGGCGATCTGGCCGCGGATCGGGCCGCCGAGCGTGGTCTGCACGGAGACCTTGTCGATCGCGTACTGGACGGCCTTGCGGCACTCCAGGTTGTCGAACGGCGCGACCTTGGTGTTGATCGCGACGTACGCCAGGCGGCCGCCGTAGGCGTTGTCGGTGTTCGCCTTGAGCTTCTGGTTCTGCAGGATCTGCGCCTGGGTCTGCGGGTCGACGCCGCTGCCGACCAGGTCCACCTGGGCGTTGCCCGCGATCAGGTCCTTGTCGATGGTGGACTGCTCCATGCCCATCCGGACCACGATCTTGTCCGCGAGCTGCTTGCGGATCGGGTCGGTGCTCGGGTCCCAGTTGGTGTTCGGCACCAGGGTGAGCTGCTTGCCGTCCTCGTAGGACTCGAACTTGTAGGCACCCGAGGCGACCACGTGCTTCACGTAGCCGGCGCCGTCGTCCTTGGCCTGCGGGACCGGGACGGTCTGCGGGGAGCCGACCAGGTAGTCGAAGTCCGCGAACGGCTGCTTCAGGTGGAAGACGATGGTCTGGTCGTCCGGCGTCTCGATCGAGTTCAGGCCGCCGGTCTTGTCCTTGTACGGGCCCTGGTACGGGGTCTCGTTGTCGACCAGCAGGTCGTGGAAGTAGGTGGGGCCGTTGGAGTTCACGTCCGGCGCGAAGTTGGAGCGCTCGACGGCGTACTTGACGTCCTTCGAGCTGATCGGGGTGCCGTCGTCGAACTTCAGGCCCGCGCGCAGCTTGTACGTCCAGGTCAGGCCGTCCGCGCTGACCTTGCCCAGGCTCTCGGCGAGGTCCGGGACCAGCTTGTTGCCGTTCGAGCCGGCGCCCGGGGCGAAGGTGGTCAGCGGACGCCCGTACAGGCGCGAGAAGTTGTAGATGTAGGCGTAGTACGTGTTGCCCGGGTCGAAGGAGTCCGGGGCGCCCTTCATCTCGTAGGTGACCGTCCCGCCCTTCTTGTCCGAGGCGTTGACGATGCCCTTGGTGGCGGCGTCGGCACCGCCGCCACCGGCGCTGCTGCCGCTGGCGGAGGAGGACGAGCCGGAGCCCTTGCTGCCGGAGGTGCAGCCGGTCACGATCAGGACCGCGGCGGCTGCCGCCGCGGTCAGGGCGACGGTACGGGACCTGCGCATGGGTGAGATCAACCCCTTGAGGATGGGAAGGAGGGAGGGCCTGACGTTGCGTCAGTTGCTCTTGGGATCGAGGGCGTCACGCAGCCCGTCGCCGAGCAGGTTGAAGGCGAGCACGGTGAGGAAGATCGCCAGACCGGGGACCACCATGTACTGGGGGTCCACCTGGTAGTACTTGATCGCGTCCTGGAGGATCCCGCCCCAGGAGGCCTGCGGCGGCTGGATGCCGACGCCGAGGAAGCTGAGGCCCGCCTCGAAGAGGATGTTGGTCGGGATCAGCAGGGTCGAGTAGACCAGGATCGGACCGACCAGGTTCGGCAGCAGTTCCTTGAACAGGATGAACGGGCCGCGGGCGCCCAGGCTGCGGGCCGCGTGGACGAACTCCCGCTCGCGCAGCGACAGCGTCTGTCCGCGCACGATCCGGCCCATGTAGGGCCAGTTGAAGAAGCCGATCACGAAGATCAGCACCATGATGTGCAGCGGGAGGCCGTGCAGGCCGAACGCGCCGCCCTGCAGCGAGGTCGAGATCGCGATGGCGAAGAGCAGCAGCGGGAAGGCGAGGAAGACGTCCATGACGCGGCTGATCACGGTGTCCACCCAGCCGCCGTAGTAGCCGGCCATGACACCGAGCACGGTGCCGATCGTGTTCGACAACAGGGTCGCGCCGAAGGCGACCAGCAGGGAGACCCAGGAGCCCTCGATCACGCGGGAGAGCAGGTCGCGGCCCTGGAGCGGGTCGACGCCGAGCGGGTGGTCCCAGCTCATCCCGCCCCAGTCACCGAGCGGGATGCCGCCCAGGTTGGCGTCGAGCAGGTCCTGGTTCAGGGCGTCGGGGTCGAGGCCGAACAGGGCCTCGATGGGCTTGGCCAGTACGGCCAGCAGGATCAGCAGGATCACCACGACGCCGCCGGCGACGGCGAGTTTGTCGCGCTTGAAGCGGGTCCAGGCGATCTGGCCGAGGGAGCGGCCCTCGATCTTCTTGGCCGGGCTCGCGGGGGCGGGTGCCTCCGGTTCGTTCCCGGTGGTTGCGATGGGTGCGGTCATGGTCAGTTGGTCCCCTCGCCGACGGTGGCCGGCCCACGGGCGCCGGTCACCGGTTCGGCGGTACGGCTGCGGACGTGCGGAGGTGCTTGGAACGGGTGTTCGCGGCAGTACGTCGTGCACGGGTACTGCCCCAACGCGGGATGGGCTTCGCGTGGTTCTGGCGGTCGGCGTGCGCGTTCACCTTCGTGGGGTTCCCAGTACGCGCGGTGCGTTGCGCAGAACTCTCTGCCATCCGAACTGGCTTGCGCCAGCCCTGACAACCGACAGATGCCCAACTGTGATCTGTGCGCATGCACCTCCTCCGTCTTCGGCATATCCCTCTTCACACGGCTGTAACTGGCATGTCAAGATGATCGACGGTAACGGCCGGAAGTTCGTCCGGAAAGCACCGAAGCCGACCTGATGCAAGATCAAGTCGGCTTCTGGAAAAAGGTTTTGGTTGTCAGCGCCCCGGGTATCCGAGCCACGGCTGCTGCGGCTGCCCGGTCCAGCCCTGCGCGGGCTGCTGCGTGCCGTAGCCGTAGCCCGGCCCCTGCTGCGCGGGGTACGGCGGAGGCGGCACCGGCGGGTACGGGCCGGTCGGCGGCCGCCCCGCCTCCCGGTCGAAGAACGGGCGCGCATGGGCCCGCATCCACAGCGCCACCGGGTCGTACTCGTCCGCCATCGCCACCGTGGACACCGCCAGCCCCTCCGGGGCCACCGCGATCGCCCGCTGCATCAGCGCCCGCACGGCCTCCACCGCCGGCGGTGAACTCTCGTACAGCTCCAGGCCGATCGCCAGGTACGGCTCCCCCACGGCCGGCTGCACCCAGGCCCGGCGCAGCGCCCGCACCGCGCGCACCTCACCGGCCTGCCGCTCCAGCAGCGCGAAGAACGGCTGGGCGTTCAGCTGCGGCTCGCTCAGCTTCAACGGCCCGGCCGGCAGCCGCTCCAGGCCCGCGGCGATCCGCCGCAGGTCCGCCCAGGGCACCCCGACCCCGCCGCCGGGCGCGTGCGGGTTGAGCCACAGGCCCCAGCGGGTCCGGTACAGCGAAGCGGCGATCTCCCGCCCGGAGATGACCTCGTGGGCCCGCGCCCAGCCGGACGACGCCAACTGCTCGGACGAGGTGACGGCCGGCGCGTAGCCGTGGCCGCTGATCTCCATGTTCCCGTACTGGGCGTCAGCGCTGCCCGGCGCACCGTGCCACAGCAGCATCCAGACCTGGCCGTCGGCCAGTGCGTGCAGCAGTTGCTCGTACGCCTCGTAGCGCTCCGGCGCGACCTCGCGCAGGGCGCGCTCCAGCGCGCCCGGATCCGCTCCGGGGCGCCCGGCGGGTGCCTGGCCCCAGGGCCCCGGTGCACCGCCCGCTACCGCTCCCGCACTCATGCGCCCACCTCGCCGCGCCTCTTTCCTCAAGCCTGCCGACCCGTCGGCCGTCTGCACGCACCCTATGGCGCGGCACCGGCCACCGCCACGGCGACGTGCCTCCGATACGAACCCCGCTCAACCCCGCGCGTAGAAAGGGAGTACCCGGGTGAGCAGCCACTCGACCACCGGGTCATCGGCGAGATCGAGCAGTACGAGGTGGACGCCCCCCGGCAGCGGCGCGGTTCCCAGCGCGCGGCCGAGCGCCTCGTTCACCGCACCCGGGTCGGCCGGGGCCGTCTGGTCCAGCTGGACGCCCACGAACATCACGGTCGGCTCGCCCTCGATGCTGGCGAGCGCCCGGCGCGCGGTCAACACTCCGGGCAGGGCGGACAGTTCGGCCCGGCAGGCGGCCAGGAAGTGCTCCGGGTCCTCCCCCGGCACCGGCTCGCGCAGCGCCACCCGGCCACCGGTCGGCGCCTCCGGGCCCTGTCCCTGGTTCTGGTTCTGGTTCTGGTTCTGACTCTGGCTCTGCTCCTGGTCGGCCAGGCGCTCCTCGCGCGGGCCGCGCCGCAGCTCCGCCACACCCTGCGGCGGCACCGGGATGCCCACCGCCGCCTCCGGGTTGACCGCGATGCCCACGCCCAGCGGCAGCCCGCGGGCGAACTCCCAGACCGGCGCCACCGCGAAGGCCATCCCCGGCGCCTGCCGCAGGAACACCTCCTGCGAGGAGAACACCGGCACGTACGGCTCGCCGGCCAGCTCGATGGTCGGCAGGTCCAGCGCGGGCCCCCGCGGGTCGCCGCCGGCCGGCAGCGGGATCCACACCTGGCTGCGGGCCAGCACCTCGATCACCCGCGGCGTCGCACCCGGATCGCCCAGCGCGGCGGTCAGCACCTGCTCCAGCTCGTTGGCCGGCCACCCGCCGCCCGGCGGCGCCGACTCCGGCCCGCCCCACCCCTGCTGCTGCTCCACCGGGTACCCCATGCGCGCCTGATCCGCCCTCTGCCGGTCGGCCGCCCTCTGCTGCGCCGACGCGCAGCAGTCTAGGGCGCACGCCCCGGGGGCGCCGGTTCGCGGTGGCGCGGTGTGACCGGGTCCCCTCTCCCGTCGTCGGCGCGGACGTGCCATGATGTGCGCGTTCGACGGCGCGGCGCGCCGGCGGACCGACAACTCCATACCGGCCGCTCGAACCCGCGCGGGAGAGCCCGGAGTGCCCCGTCAGGCGGCACAGCCGGCGCCGAAGGAGCAACTCCTCCCCGGAATCTCTCAGGCCCCCTTACCGCACGGGTTAGGCACATCTGGAAAGTGGCGCACGGCCCTGTCGCGCGCCCACCCACGGTGCAAGCCACCATGCTGTCCTGGATGCTGGAAACAGCTGCGGGCAGGTGGGCGGTGAAGCTCTCAGGTTCGACGACAGATGGGGAGACCCACGCCGCCGCATGCCCGCGCGCAGGGTCGGCCCCCGAGCGGGTCCGGTTCCGGCGCGTGCACCCATGAGTGCCCAGACCGAGGAGTTCCAGGCCATGTCGTCCCTCCGCCTCACCGCGCTCGACGCGCTGCACCGCGCCCTCGGCGCGACCATGACCGACTTCGCCGGCTGGGACATGCCGCTGCGCTACGGCAGCGAGCGCGAGGAACACCTCGCCGTCCGCACCCGGGCCGGACTGTTCGACCTCTCCCACATGGGCGAGATCACCGTCACCGGCCAGCAGGCCGGCGAGATGCTGGACCACGCGCTGGTCGGCTTCGTCTCCGCGCTGGGCGTGCTGCGCGCCCGCTACACCATGATCTGCGCCGAGGACGGCGGCATCCTGGACGACCTGATCGTCTACCGCCTGCGCGAGGACGCCTTCCTGGTCGTCGCCAACGCCTCCAACGCCCAGCTGGTGCTGGACGAGCTGATCGCCCGCGCCAAGGGCTTCGACGCCGTCGTCACGGACGACCGCGACACCTACGCGCTGATCGCCGTCCAGGGCCCGGAGGCCACCGCGATCCTGGCCGGGACCACCGACGCCGACCTGCCCGGCCTGAAGTACTACGCGATCCTCCCGGCCCAGGTCGCCGGCCGCGACGTGCTGCTCGCCCGGACCGGCTACACCGGCGAGGACGGCTTCGAGATCTTCTGCAACCCGGGCGACGCCGAGGGGGTCTGGCAGGCGCTGACCGCCGCCGGCGAGGGCCGCGGCCTGGTCCCGTGCGGCCTGTCGTGCCGCGACACGCTGCGCCTGGAGGCCGGCATGCCGCTGTACGGGCACGAGCTCTCCACCGACCTGACCCCGTTCGACGCGGGCCTGGGCCGGGTCGTGCGCTTCGACAAGACCACCAACGAGGGCACCTTCGTCGGCCGCAAGGCGCTGGAGAAGGCCGCCGCCGAGGCCGAGGCCAACCCGCCGCGGGTGCTGGTCGGCCTGGTCTCCGAGGGCAAGCGCGTCCCGCGCGCCGAGTACACCGTGGTCTCCGCCGACGGCGCCCCGATCGGCCGGATCACCTCGGGCGCCCCGTCCCCGACCCTGGGCCGGCCGATCGCGATCGCCTACGTGGACGCGGCCCACGCCGCCCCCGGCACCGCCGTCGCGGTGGACGTGCGCGGCAAGCACGAGCCGGTCGAGGTCGTGGCGCTGCCGTTCTACAAGCGCGCCCGCTGAGGCCCCGCCCTCCCCGTAGACCCCGTGGACCCGGGCCTGCACCATGCCCGACCCGGGCTTGAGCCACGCCTGATCCACGCCTGATCCAGGTCTGACCCAGGCCTGGCCCAGGCCCGAACCACGCCTGATCCGCGTCGAAGCCGTCCGTGCGGCGGCCCGCTTCGTCGTACCCGCTTCCCATCCTGGAGAATGACGCCATGAGCAACCCCCAGCACCTGCAGTACACCAAGGAGCACGAGTGGCTGACCGCCGTCGAGGGCGGTGTCTCCACGGTCGGCATCACCGCCCACGCGGCCGACGCGCTCGGTGACATCGTCTACGTGCAGCTGCCCGAGGTCGGCGCCGACGTGACCGCGGGCGAGTCCTGTGGCGAGCTGGAGTCCACCAAGTCGGTCAGCGACCTGTTCTCCCCGGTGACCGGGAAGATCGTCGAGATCAACCAGGACGTCCTGGACGACAACAGCCTGGTCAACAGCGCCCCGTTCGAGGGCGGCTGGCTGTTCAAGGTCCAGGTGGAGTCCACCGACGAGCTGCTCAGCGCGGACGAGTACACCGCCTTCATCGGCGGCTGACCCGCTCGTGACGGGGCGGTCGCAGCGCGGCGGCCGCCCCGCCAGGCTCCCCCCTTCTCCGCTCCCGTCTCTCTCCTCCCGGGAAGACCACACCATGACGGTTCTGAACCAGTCCCTGCACTCCCTCGACCCGGAGATCGCCGCCGCGGTCGACGCCGAGCTGCACCGCCAGCAGACCACCCTGGAGATGATCGCCTCCGAGAACTTCGCCCCGGTGGCGGTCATGGAGGCCCAGGGCTCGGTGCTCACCAACAAGTACGCCGAGGGCTACCCCGGCCGCCGCTACTACGGCGGCTGCGAGCACGTCGACGTGGTCGAGCAGATCGCGATCGACCGCATCAAGGCCCTGTTCGGCGCCGAGCACGCCAACGTCCAGCCGCACTCGGGCGCGCAGGCCAACGCCGCCGCGATGTTCGCGCTGATCAAGCCGGGCGACACCATCCTGGGCCTGGACCTGGCCCACGGCGGTCACCTGACCCACGGCATGAAGATCAACTTCTCCGGCAAGCTCTACAACGTGGCCGCGTACCACGTGGACGAGAAGACCGGCCAGGTCGACATGGCCGAGGTCGAGCGCCTGGCCAAGGAGCACCAGCCGAAGCTGATCATCGCCGGCTGGTCCGCCTACCCGCGCCAGCTGGACTTCGCCGCGTTCCGCCGGGTCGCCGACGAGGTCGGCGCGCTGCTGATGGTGGACATGGCGCACTTCGCCGGCCTGGTCGCCGCCGGCCTGCACCCCAACCCGGTGCCGTACGCGGACGTGGTCACCACCACCACCCACAAGACCCTGGGCGGCCCGCGCGGCGGTGTCATCCTGTCCAAGGCCGAGTACGCCAAGAAGATCAACTCCGCGGTGTTCCCCGGCCAGCAGGGCGGCCCGCTGGAGCACGTGATCGCTGGCAAGGCCGTCGCCTTCAAGGTCGCCGCGTCCGAGGAGTTCAAGGAGCGCCAGCAGCGCACCCTGGAGGGCGCCAAGATCCTCGCCGAGCGCCTGCTCCAGGCCGACGTCGCCGAGGCCGGCGCCTCGGTGCTGTCCGGCGGCACCGACGTGCACCTGGTCCTGGTCGACCTGCGCAACAGCCAGCTCGACGGCCAACAGGCCGAGGACCGCCTGCACGAGGTCGGCATCACGGTCAACCGCAACGCCGTCCCGAACGACCCGCGGCCGCCGATGGTCACCTCCGGCCTGCGCATCGGCACCCCCGCGCTCGCCACCCGCGGCTTCCAGGCCGAGGACTTCCGCGAGGTCGCCGACATCATCGCCGAGGCGCTCAAGCCCGCCTTCGACGAGGACGCCGCCACCGCGCTCAAGGCCCGCGTCACCGCGCTGGCCGAGAAGTACCCGCTCTACCCGAACCTCTGATCACCGCGGTGATCGTTCGGGCGGGGTGACCGGCCTCACCCCGCCACGGCACCTGGGATCCCGGGGCACCGCGCACACTGGACAGTGCGCGCGGTGCCCCGACCCGTGTCGTCCCCCGCCCGCCAGTCCTTCCACGAGACAGACAAGGACGTCCCCCGTGGCCCTCAGCGTCTTCGACCTCTTCTCCATCGGCATCGGCCCGTCGAGCTCCCACACCGTCGGCCCGATGCGTGCCGCCCGGATGTTCGCCCGGCGCCTGCGGTCCGAGGACCTGCTCGCCGAGGTGGCGAGCGTGCGCGCCGAGCTGTACGGCTCGCTGGGCGCCACCGGCCACGGCCACGGCACCCCGAAGGCCGTCCTTCTCGGCCTGGAGAACAACTCCCCCCGCACGGTCGACGTCGACCAGGCGGACAAGGACGTCGAGCGGATCACCACCGAGAAGCGGCTCAACCTCCTCGGCACCCACCCCATCGACTTCGACCCGGGCACCCAGGTGGTCCTGCACCGCCGCCGCTCGCTGCCGTACCACGCCAACGGCATGACCATCTGGGCGTACGCGGCGGACGGCTCCACGCTGCTGGAGAAGACCTACTACTCGGTCGGCGGCGGCTTCGTCGTCGACGAGGACGCCATCGGCGCGGACCGGGTCAAGCCCGACGACACCGCGCTGCGCTACCCCTTCCGCACCGGCGAGGAGCTGCTGCGGCTCACCCGGGAGACCGGGCTGTCGATCTCCGGCCTGATGCTGGAGAACGAGAAGGCCTGGCGCTCCGAGGAGGAGATCCGGACCGGGCTGCTGGAGATCTGGCAGGTCATGCAGGAGTGCGTGCGGGCCGGCATGTCCCGCGAGGGCATCCTGCCCGGTGGCCTCAAGGTCCGCCGCCGCGCCGCCGCCGCCGCCCGCGCGATGCGCGCCGAGGGCATCGGCCCGGCCAACGCGATGGAGTGGGTGACCCTCTACGCGATGGCGGTCAACGAGGAGAACGCCTCCGGCCGCCGGGTGGTCACCGCTCCGACCAACGGCGCGGCCGGGATCATCCCCGCCGTCCTGCACTACTACCTGAACTTCATCCCGGGCGCCGACGAGGACGGCATCGTCCGCTTCCTCCTCGCGGCCGGCGCCATCGGCATGCTCTTCAAGGAGAACGCCTCCATCTCCGGCGCCGAGGTCGGCTGCCAGGGCGAGGTCGGCTCCGCCTGCTCGATGGCCGCCGGCGGCCTCGCCGAGGTCCTCGGCGGCACCCCCGAACAGGTCGAGAACGCCGCCGAGATCGGCATCGAGCACAACCTCGGCCTCACCTGCGACCCGGTCGGCGGGCTCGTCCAGATCCCCTGCATCGAGCGCAACGGCATGGCCTCCGTCAAGGCCGTCACCGCCGCCCGGATGGCCCTGCGCGGCGACGGCCGGCACCACGTCTCGCTCGACAAGGCGATCAAGACGATGAAGGAGACCGGCGCCGACATGAAGATCAAGTACAAGGAGACCTCGCGCGGCGGCCTCGCCGTCAACGTCATCGAGTGCTGATCACACCCGCTGTCGCCTGAGCCCCCGGACCCGTCCGGGGGCTCTCGGCGTTCCGGGGCGTCCCGAGGCGCCCCGAGTCGCCCCGAGCGTCCCGAGTCGCCCCGAGGCGCCTGCTCAGGCCGCGAACGGGCGGACGCGCCGGGCGTCCCGCAACGCCTCCGCCCACCAGGCGAGTTGGTCGAGCATGGCCTTGGCGGCGGCGTCGGCGGCCGGGTCGAGCGGCTTGCCGTCGACGCCGAAGCACTGGGCGGCGCCGTGGAAGCTGACCGTGTTGCGAATCGTCGTGGCGTTCAACTCGGCGAGCACCACTCGCAGTTGCTCGACGGCGCGCAGACCGCCGGAGAGGCCGCCGTAGGAGACGAAGCCGACCGGCTTGCCGTGCCACTGGCTGTTGTGCCAGTCGATGGCGTTCTTCAGCGGGGCCGGGAAGCTGTGGTTGTACTCGGGTGTGACGACCACGAAGGCGTCGGCAGCCTCCAGCCGGGGCGTGACGGCGGCGAGCAACTCGGCTGCGCCCGGCTCCAGTTCACCACCGAAGGACGGGAAGGTGGTCGGCAGCGGGGTCTCGACCAGATCGATCAGGTCGGCGGTCATGTCGCCGCGCGCGCCGAGGTGGCCGAGCAGCCAGTCGGCGACGACGGGCGCGAACCGGCCGCTCCGAGTGCTGCCGACGACGACCGCGACCTTCAGGCTCTTCTCCGAAACGTCCTTGGCCATGAACATCCCCCTCCGGGACGATGTGTACAACGTATCTTCCGGATGCAACGTACACATCGGCGCGTACGCCGTCTACTCCCGATACGCCGTACACGCCAGTGGTACGGTGGGAACCCCAGCCGGAAGGAGCCCGCCGTCATGCCCGCCCAGCAGGCCCCCGCCGGGGACGACGACCAGACCAAGCCCCAGGCCTCGCTCTGGGAGCGCCTCGCCCGCCCGACCCCCGCGCCGCGCACCACCCTCACCCCGCAGCGGATCGCCGAGGCCGCGATCGCGATCGCCGACGCCGAAGGCCTCGACGCCGTCACCATGCGCCGACTCGCCACCACCCTCGGCGTCGCCCCGATGGCCGCCTACCGGTACGTCTCCGGCAAGGACGAACTCATCGACCTGATGGTCGACTTCGTCTACGGCGAACTCTCCCTGGACACTCCCTCCAGCGGCTGGCGCGACACCATGCGCACCCTGGCGCTCCACCTGCGCGCCATGAACCTGGCCCACCCGTGGGTCGTCCGCGCCGGCGCCGTCCCCCTCACCCCCAACCAGCTCGCCATCCCCGAACGCGCCTTCGCCGCCCTCGCCGACCACGGCCTGGACGCCGACACCACCATGGCGGTCTTCCGCACCGTCACCGGCTACGTCCACGGCTCCGTCGCCGCCGAGCTCGCCCTGCGCATCCTCCAGCGCGAGCACGGCTGGTCCGACGGTGACGAGACCCGCGCCGGCCTCGCCCCCCGGATGTCCTTCCTGATGGACACCGGCCGCTACCCCACCTACCAGCGCTACCTCCACGAGGCCACCCGCAAGGACGACCCCACCTGGCAGTTCGAGACCGGCCTCGACTGCGTCCTCACCGGCATCGCCACCCACCTCGGCATCTGAGCGCGCCTGGACATCCGAGCGCGACCCGGCCCCCAGGTGGAGGAAATTATGTAGACCGGTCTACATTCCAGGTGCGGAATATGCAGACCGGTCTATCTCTTCGGTGCACCCCCACACACCTCCTGCGCAGGAAGTCGGCCCCGCCGACTTCCTGCGCACCCCAACCCTCCACGAACGCACCCTATGTAGACCGGTCGATATATTTTCTCCGGCCCCGCGCGAACGCGCTATCCAGCCTCGCGCGCAGAAAGTCGGCCCGTCCGACTTCCTACTCCGAGGAGAGCACCCCCGCGATGAGCAGCCGGTACCCGTAGTCCATGTGCTCCTGGTCGAGGAGTTCGGCATGGCGGCGGTGCCAGGCGCCGGATTCGAGGTCGGCGCGCAAGCGGGCGATCGCCGGCCGCACCACTGCGAGCGGCAACTGGGCGAAGGTCGAGCCGGCCGGACGACCGGGTCGAGGTAGAACTCGGGCCGCCGCCAGTAGGCGATCTGGTAACCGTCCGTGAAATCGTGCGGGACGGGGAAGGGCAGCACCGTGTGCGCGTCCAGCGCGTCGACGACCTGGGCCAGCGGCGTGAAGCGGCTCTCCTCCAGCTCCCGGATCTCGGGCAGGTACTCCTCCAGCAGCCACAGTTGCGGACGGTGGGCCGGGTCCCAGGTGAAGACGACCTGCCGCCGGGCGACCCGCCGCAGCTCCGCGAGGCCCCGTTCGGGATCCGGCCAGTGGTGGACGGTCATGACGGCCATCGCCGCATCGAAGGAGCCGTCCGGGAAGGGCAGTCGCTCGGCTCCGGCCTTGACCTTCCGGTGCCCCGGGTGCTGGTCGAGCATGACCTGGGAGGGGTCGACGGCGGTGACGGCGGCGCCCTCGGGCTCGTAGGATCCGGCGCCCGCACCGACGTTCACCACCGACCGGGCCCTCTGGAGGGCGGCACCGATCGGGGCGTGCAGTCGGGGATCGGGCCGGCGGATGGCGCGGTAGCCGACCCCGATGCGGTCGTACGTCGCCTGCGGTCGGCCGTCCGTGGTCTCCTCCACGCGGTCAAGCCCACCAAGCGGGGCGCCCGGCGGCAAGCGGTTCGACGCAAGAGCGGGTGAAGCACGGCGTGCTGGCCCGCCGACCGCCGAACGGCATCGGCGATCGGAGGACGGCGCCGGAGGGCGGCACCGGAGGGCCGGGTGGCCGGTCGCGAGGCACCGCCGACCAGCGGCACCCGCGCAGGAAGTCGGCCCGTCCGACTTCCTGCGCGTGGGGCCACCCGCAGGTCAGCGACGGCGGGCACCCATGGGCACGGTGAGGACGGCGAGGCCCGCGGCGAGGATGGCGAGGCCGCACCAGGAGGCGGCGGGGAGGCGTTCGCCGAGGACGGCGACGCCGAGGAGGGCGGCGACGGCGGGTTCGGCGAGGGTGAGGGTGGTGGCGGTCTGGGCGGAGGTGCGGCGCAGCCCGTGGCCGAAGAGGCGGTAGGCGAGGAAGGTGGTGATCACCGCGAGGTGGAGCACCACCGCCGCGCCGCGCGGCGAGGCGAGCCACCGCAGGTCGCCGAGGAACAGCACCGGCAGGACGAGCAGCGCGGCCGCGCCGAACATCGCCCCCATCACCCCGGCGGACGGGTGCCCGCGCGAGATGAGCCTCCCGCCGACGAGCGAGTACACGGCGTACGAGAGGCCGGAGAGCGCGGCCAGCGCCACCCCCACGGCGTCCACCGCCGCGCCGTCGCCGGTGAGTTCGGGGCCCAGCACCAGGACGGCGCAGCCGACGACCGCCGTCACCGTGGCACCGGCCCACCGGCCGCTCGGCCGCCCCTGCCGGGTGAGCCAGCCGAGCAGGCCGGCGAAGACGGGGGCACTGCCCAGTGCGATCACGGTGGCCACCGCCACCCCGGCGCGGGTCACCGCCGGGTAGAAGGTGACCGGGTAGCCGACCACCGCGACGGCGCCGACGGCGAGTTGCCACCGCTCCCGGCGGCCGCAGGCCCGGGGCAGCGCGCGGGCGCTGCGGGTGGAGAGGAAGAGGAGGAGTCCGCCGAGGACCAGCGCGGCGGCGCCGATGCCCGCCGAAGGGGCGCCGTCGGGTGCGAGGGAGCTGGCCGTCCCGGTGGTGCCCCACAGCAGTGCGGCGACCAGGATCGGGACCGGCCCGCCGAGCGGGCTGGTGCGGCGGGCGGTGGGGGTGGTGGTGGGCCGGGTGGGCGCGGGCGTGGAGGTGCGGTTCGGCACAGTCGTGAACTTCCGTCGTCGAAGACCGTCAGGGGAGTTGGTTTCGCACCGGGCGCACACGGCGGCCCCCTGACGGCCGAAGGGGCCGCAGCAGGGAGCGCGGGGCTCGAGCCACCGGCGTGTGCGCCCGATCAGGCGCTGAGCGGTGGCAGTACGACGTGCCAGTACAGGTCCACGGGCCTGATGCTACCCGGCAGTTCCGGCGTGGTGGGGTGTACGGAGGAATTGGCGGCCGGGCGACGAAGCGCCGGAGGCCCGACGGCAAGGATGGTGAATATTCACAGGCAACAGCGTGAACCTATGCAAAATCCAAAGGTGAACTAGGTTACAAACCTTTCAATCCAAGTCACCTGGTTTGCCCACATGCTGAGATCCGTGCGATAGTCGAAGCAGCCCAACGGCGGGCGGCACAGCACGCCGGCCTGGGCGTGGAGACTTCGGCTGGCCCGACCTGGCACGGCCGACGCCCATCGCACGGCACGCACCCCCTTGGCCGGCGCGATGACTTGCAGGGGCCCCCATCCGCCGGACCACGGCGACTTCGGGGGCCCTGCGCGTTTTCCCGGGAAGACCCGGAAGACCCGGACAGCCGGAAAAGACCCGGACAGCCCGGAAGACCGAGAAAGACCCGGGAAAGCCCGAAACGGTCAGTGTCGCTCGCGGACCTTCAGCTCGAACCAGACGCCCTTGCCGCGCGGCAGCAGGTCGGCGCCCCAGCGGTCGGCCAGGTCGTCGATGACCCGCAGGCCCCGCCCCCGCTCGGTCACCGGCTTCGGCTCGGCGAGGATCATGCAGGGCAGCGCCCGGGAGGAGTCGCGGACCTCGACGCGGAGCCAGCCCGGCTTGCGGATCACCTGGAGTCCGATGGTGCGTCCGGCGGCGTGCCGGACGGCGTTGGAGACCAGCTCGCTGGTGAGTAACTCACCGGCCTCCAGGTGCTGGTGGAGGTCCCAGGACTCCAGGACCGACAGCACCAGTCGGCGGGCCACCGGGCCGGTCTCCGGCCGGGACGGCAGTCGCACCTCGTTCGGCACGGACTGATCGCTCAGCCTGCCGCAATACATCTCCTCCAGTTCCTCCGAGCTGAGCCGCTCCAGCGCCGCCAGCGCGCCCTGGACATCGATCCACGACGCCTCGGCGACCAATCCGGCCCCGGGAACTGATGACTGATCTGTTTCGCCCCAACCCGCCATGCGGTCCATCATTGCGGAACGCAAGCGGCCGCGTACGGACAATGAGCAAACGATCTCCTCCGAGTCGGCATATGCCGCGTGCAAGGAGACCCCGCGGAGAGTGCCAGGCGGGGGCCTGGAGGGGGCCCGGAAGGGGTCGGGAGAGGGTGGGGAGCAGGCAACCCGGGGCGCGTCCGCCGTCAATCCCGGGTTGCCACGGAACTGCCCCGACCAGGGCGGCTACCGGTCGGCCTACCAGGCGCTCCAGGGCACGTTCCAGCCACTCAGGCCGTTCGCCGGGTCGAGGGTCTCCTTCTTGGTGGAGTTCTTCACGACCACCACGTCGCCGACGAGCGAGCCGGCGTAGAACTTGCCCATCGAGGTGGATTCGCCGCCGCCCTCGACGTCCTTGAGGGCGACGCAGCCGTGGCTGACGTTGTCCTCACCGATGAGCTTGCTCCAGTAATTGCCGTGCAGGTAGGTGCCGCTGTCGGTGAGCCGCATCGAGTGCGGCACCTGGAGGTCGTACGGGGAGCCGCTCATGCCGGGGAGGGTGCTGGACTGCATCCGCACCACGCCCTCCTTGGACATGACGACCATCGTGCCGTTCCAGGTCGGGTGTTCGGGCGAGCCGGAGGTGATGTCGATGTCCGACGGTTTGCCGTCGAGTTCGACGGTCATCCTGTGCGCGGCGGCGTCAACCGTCGAAATCTGAGATCGCCCGATCGTGAAGGGCTCGTCCCGGTCGGTGCCGTACACCCCAGGGGCGATCTCGACGCTCTTGAGGCGGTAGTGCACGGTCACCTTGGTGCCGGACTTCCAGTACTGCTCGGGGCGGAAGTCCAGCCGGCGGTTGCCGAACCAGTGGCCCTTGACCACGGTGCCGTTGTCGGTCTCGAAGGTGATGCCCTTCGCGACGACGTCCTTGTTCTTGACGTCCTTGCTGAAGTTCACCGAGACGATCATGCCGACGCCGTACGTCGCGTTGTTGTCCACGTTGTCGGCGGCCTTGGCGAGGGCCGTCGGCGTCAGCGTGGAGAAGTTGCTGTCCGCGCTGGCGACCACGCCGTTGGCGTCCGCGGCCATCGCGCTGACCTGGTAGGTGCTGCCCACGGCGAGGCCGGCCGACGGGGTCCAGCTGGAGCCGTCGGCGGCGATGGTGCCGGGCACCTCCGCGCCGGTCTTGTCACTGACCTTGACGGTGGTGAGCTTGCCGCCGGTCGCGCCGACCTTGAGCGCGTCGGGCGCGACGTCCACCGTGCCGGGCTTGGGCTCGATGTTCACCACGGCCTGCGACACCTTCGGCGCCGCGCTGCTCGCCGCCGCGGCGCCCGGGGAGGCCGTTCCGGCGGCCGCTCCGGCCCCCAGGTCCGCCTTGGCCGCGTTCCCGCCCCCGCTACCGCTCCCGCCACTCCCGCCGCCGCACGCGGCCGTCAGCGCCATCGCGCCGCCCACCAGACCGACGGCCACCACTCTGCGTATCGACCTCAACGTCGATCCCTCTCCCTCAGAAACCCCACGAACCGAACCCCACGAACCGAAACCCGCAGACCGAAACCCGCAGACCGAAACCCGCGGGCCGAAACCCCACGACCCGGAACCCCACGACCCGGAACCCCGCACAGAACCCCGCGCACACGACGGGCTCGACCACTACACGCGCCGGCCTCCGGAAAGGTTGCGCCATTCGGGGCCCGGTGCGCTCCGAGAACGCGAACGGCCCGACCCCAACGGGTGAGGATCGGGCCGCTCGTCCGCACCGCGCCGACGAACCGGGACTATCCGGTCAGTCGGCGGGCAGGATCTACCAGTTCGCCCAGGCGATGTTCCAGCCGCCCAGCCCGTTGGAGGGCGCGACGGTCTTCTCCTTGCTGTTCACGACCTTGACCACGTCGCCGATCATCGAGTCGTTGAAGAACTTGCCCGCGACGGATGTGTCGCTGCCGCCCTTCTCGTCCACCATCGCGACGCAGCCGTGGCTGGCGTTGGTCCTGCCGAACGGATTGGTCGCGTTGGACCAGTAGTTGCCGTGCACGAAGGTGCCGGAGGTGGTCAGCCGCATCGCGTGCGGCACGTCCTGGATGTCGTACTCGCCGCCGAGGCCGACGGTCTGCGAGTTCATCCGGGTGACCTTCTCCTTGGACATGATCACCATCGTCCCGCTCCAGGACGGCGTCGCCTCCGCGCCCATGGTGACCGGCACGGTGGTGCTCTTGCCGCCCCGCTCGATCGTCATCTGGTGCGCCTTGGCGTCGGCGGTGGCGATCTGGGAGCGGCCGATGGTGAACGGCTCGTCCTTGTCCACGTCGCCGTAGACGCCCGGGGCGACCTCGACGCTCTTCAGCCGGTACTTGATGGTGACCTTGGTGTCCGGCTTCCAGTACTCGGCCGGGCGGAAGTCCAGCCGGTTGTCGCCGAACCAGTGGCCCTTCACCTCGGTGCCGTTGTTCGTCTCGAAGGTGATGCCCTTGAGGACGGCGTCCTTGTTCTTGACGGTCTTGCTGAAGTTCACCGAGACGATCATGCCGACGCCGTAGGTGGCGCCGTCGCTGATGTTGTCGTTGGTGGAGACCTTCTTGTCCGGCGTCAGCGTGGTGAACGTCGTGGTGGACGCGGTCACCAGGCCGTCGGCGTCCTTGGCCTGCGCGTTCACCTTGTACGCCATGCCGACGGTGAGCGCGGCGGCGGGCTTCCAGCCGATGCCGTCCGGAGTGATCGCCCCGTCGACCGGCTTGCCGTTCTTGTCGGTCACCTCGACCGTGGTGAGCTTGCCGTTCGAGACGGACACCTGCAACGCGTTGCTCGGTGCGACGTCCTGGGCGCCGTCCTTCGGCTCGACGGCCAGCACCGCGGCGGAGGCCTTCGGCTCGCCCGACGCGCCCGCCGGGGCCGCCGTCCCGCCCGCACCCGCCGTCGCCGCGGGCGCCGCGTTGTCGCCCCCGCCGCCCGTTCCGCCCTTGTCGTCGCCGCAGGCCGCGGTGAGCAGCAGCACCCCGCCCATGACCAACGCCATCGCACCCCTGCGCCCGTAACGGCTGGTGGTACGTATCGCGGCGTCGGCCGTCTTCCCCGTCTTCACGGTTTCTCCCCTCCCGGTATTCACTCTCTCGACGCGTTGAGTGCCCCCATGAGTTGCACCGGACGCCGATCTTTCGCGCCGGACCAGGGCGCACGCCGGAGCAGGATAGCCGGGCCGTCTGAGCGGGTCCCGGGGGGAGGTGGGTGGATCGGGGGTGAATCGGCGGTGAAGATCGACTACTGCGCGACGGGGCTGGAGGCGGGCCCGGTCGTGGGCCCGGCCGTGGGCCCGGCAACCGGCCCGAGGGCGCTGCCCGCCACCCACTGCTCCCACGGCATGTTCCAGCCGTTGAGGCCGTTCTGTGGCGGCACGAAGTCCCCCGCGGAGGCCTTCGCCTCCAGCACGTCCCCCGGGATGGTGTGCTCGAACAGCCAGCCCGCCGGGGAGTCCTTGCTCGCTCCGCCCTTGGCGTCGGCCAGGCCGATGCAGCCGTGGCTGGTGTTGGCGGCGCCGAACACCCCGGGGTCCGCCCAGTAGTTGCCGTGCACGAAGGTGCCGGAGTTGGTCAGCCGCATCGCGTGCGGCACGTCCTTGATGTCGTACTCGTCGCCCATCCCGACGGTCTGCGAGTTCATCCGGGTCACCTTGTACTTCTCCGACACCACCATGACGCCCCGGTAGGTGGAGTGGTCACGGCTGCCGCCGGACACCTTGAGCACCCGCACCACCTTGCCGCCCTGCCCGGCCCGGACGGTCAGGGTGTGCGCGTCCAGGTCGACGGTGGAGACCTGGGCCCGGCCGACGGTGAAGTGCAGGTCCTTGGTCTGGGTCCCGAACTCGCCCGGCGCGCCCTGCACGTCCTTCAGCCGCAGCGCCACCGTCACCTTGGTGCCCGCCGCCCAGTACTGCTGCGGGCGGACGTCCAGCCGCTGGTTGCCGAACCAGTGCGCGGCCACCGGGACGGGCGGGTCGGCGCTCACCTGGACGGCCTTCTCCACCGCCGCCCGGTCCGTAATCGGCCGGCTGAAGCGCAACGACACCGGCATGCCGACACCGACGGTGGAGCCGTCCTCCGGGGTGAAGAAGGCGACGAAGGTGTGCGCCCGGGCCATCGTGGAGAACGCCGAGTGCTGGGCCGCCCGTTGGCCCTGGTCGTCCTCGGCGACGGCGTCCAGGGTGTACGCGGTGCCCAGCGGCAGCGGGCCGTCGGGCGTCCAGGCGGCGCCGTCCGGGGCGATCGTGCCGGGGACCTCGGTGCCCTTGGTGTCGGCCAGCCGGACGGTGACCAGCCGGCCCTGCGCCGCCGTCACCCGGACCGGGCCCTCCGGCGGCACGTCCTGGGCGCCGTCGGCGGGCAGCGCCGTGACGACCGCCCGGGACGGCGGCGGGGGCGGGGTGTGCGCCCCGGGCCCGGCGGCGTCCTGCGCGGGGGCCGCCGGGGAGCCGCCGCACCCCGTCAGGACGGCGAGGCCCCAGGCCACCGCCGCCGCCCGCCGCGCCCACACCCGTCCTCGGCGCCGCATTCCGGGGCCTCCCACTGTCCACGTCCGGTACCGGGAAGGTCCGGTACCGGGAGCCTCCGCCACCGGGGACGCCCGATGCCAGGAACGTCCGGTGGCGGGAACGCCCGATACCGGGAACAACGAGGGCAATCGCGGCGGGGACACGCGCAGCCGCGCGAAATCCCCCCATCCATCGGCCGCCATCCGCCGGTAAGCCCCCGTTCAGCCGCTTCCGATCTGCGCAATCCGGGAAAGAGGAAGTGAACGGGGTCCGGGACACCCCGTCCAGGGAGGGTGCGGCCATGGCGTCAGGGCAGGAGCTGGAAGCCGGAGTGCGGCCGCCCGGCGGGGACACCGCCGAGCCACCGTGGCCCGGCAGCTGGCAGCCGCTCGGCGCCCGTTTCCGGACCGACCAACAGGGCCGCCAGGGAACCAACTTCGCGCTCTGGGCGGCCGACGCCGAGGCGGTCGATCTCTGCCTGTTCGACGAGGACGGCCGGGAGGCCCGGCACCGCCTCACCGAGCAGGACTTCCAGACCTGGCACGGCTTCCTGCCCGGCGTCCGCCCCGGCAGCCGGTACGGCTTCCGCGTGCACGGCCGGTGGGACCCGTGGACCGGCGCCCGCTGGAACCCGGCGAAGCTGCTGCTCGACCCGTACGCCCGTGCCGTGGACGGCTGTTACACCAGCCACGACGCGGTCTGCGCCGCCGTCCGCAACTGGCCGGAGGCGGACGTCGCCGACACCGTCCGGGACAACCGCGACTCCGCCCGCTACGTGCCCAGATCCGTGGTCGTCCACGATGACGACGACTGGTACGACGACCACCGCCCGAAGACCCCGTGGGCCGAGACGGTGCTCTACGAACTGCACGTGCGCGGCTTCACCATGCGCCACCCCGACATCCCGCCGGAGCTCCGCGGCACCTACGCGGGCCTGGCCCACCCGGCCGCCGTCGCCCACCTGACCCGCCTCGGCGTGACCGCCGTCGAGCTGCTGCCGGTGCACCAGTACGCCAGCGAGGACCACCTCCAGTCGCGCGGCCTGGTCAACTACTGGGGCTACAACACGATCGGCTACTTCGCCCCGCACGCCGGCTACTCGGCGGCCGGCTCGCGCGGCGGCCAGGTCGGCGAGTTCAAGCGGATGGTCCGCGCCCTGCACGCCGCCGGGATCGAGGTGATCCTCGACGTGGTGTTCAACCACACCGCGGAGGGCGCCGAACTCGGCCCGATGCTCTCGCTGCGCGGCATCGACAACACCGCCTACTACCGCCCGGCCCCGCACCGCCCGCGCGGCTACGCCGACTTCACCGGCTGCGGCAACACCCTGGACACCCGCCGCCCGCAGGTGGTCCGGCTGGTCACCGACTCGCTGCGGTACTGGGTCACCGAGATGGGCGTGGACGGCTTCCGCTTCGACCTCGCCGCCGCCCTCGCCCGCGGCACCGACGGGGTCGACATGGACCACCCCTTCCTCGCCGCCGTCTCCCAGGACCCGCTGCTCAGCCGGGTGAAGCTGATCGCCGAGCCCTGGGACGTCGGCCCGGGCGGCTACCAGGTCGGCGGCTTCCCCCCGCTGTGGGCCGAGTGGAACGACAAGTACCGGGACACCGTGCGGGACTTCTGGCGCGGCGCCCGCCCGGACGTGCGCGAGCTGGGCTACCGGCTGTCCGGCTCCTCCGACCTCTACCAGCGCGGCGGCCGCCGCCCGTACGCCTCCGTCAACTACGTGACCGCGCACGACGGTTTCACGCTGCGCGACCTGGTCAGCTACGACCGCAAGCACAACGAGGCCAACGGCGAGGCCAACCGGGACGGCACCGACGACAACCGGTCCTGGAACCACGGCGTCGAGGGCGAGACCACCGACCCGGAGGTGAACGCCCTGCGGCTGCGCCAACTGCGCAACCTGCTGGCCACGCTGCTGCTCTCCACCGGCGTCCCCATGCTCACCGCCGGGGACGAGCTGGGCCGCACCCAGGGCGGCAACAACAACGCCTACTGCCAGGACAACGAGCTCGGCTGGCTGGACTGGTCGCTCCTGGCGGATCCCCGCTGGCGCGGGCTGTGCGAGCTGACCGCCCGGCTGATCCGGCTGCGCCGGGCCCACCCGGTGCTGCGGCAGCGGGCGTTCTTCTCCGGCCGGGCCGCCGCTCCGGGCGGCCAGCCGGACCTCGCCTGGTTCACGCCGCTGGGCAAGGAGATGACCGAGGCCGACTGGTTCGCCCCGACCGCCTGCCTGGGCATGCTGCTGTCCGGCACCGCGATGTCCGAACGGGACGAGGCCGGGCGGCCGACGCTGGACGACAGCTTCCTGCTGCTGCTCAACGCCGGTCACGAACCGGTGCTGTTCACCCTCCCCGGCGAGCCCTGGGCCGCGCCGGAGGAGGCGTACGAGACGGTGGTCGACACCGCCGTCGAGGGCGGCGGCGAGCCCTGTCCGCAGGGCGCGACGCTGCTGGCCGGGCGCTCGCTGCGGCTGCTGCGCGCGCCCGCCGCCACGGCCTGAGCGGCGTCGGCCGCGCGGGCTGCGCACTCCGGCCCGTGCGGCCGGCCCCACGCGCCCCGCCGTTCACCCGCGCCCCACCCGTACGGGTGGCCGGTTCTCGCCGAAGGGTTCTGTCAGGGGTGAAAAACCTGATGAGAAATGACGCGACCTCGTCCTACCCTCACGACGATGGCCGAGAACCGACAACACGACGACACCGCGACCGGGCACCGCTCCACGGTCCGCTCCCTCCTGCGCCTGTGGCCCTACGCCCGAGCCGTCCGCCGCCGGTTGGCCACCTCGGTGGCCGCCGCCCTGGTCGCCATGCTGAGCGTCCTCGGCGTCCCGCTGGTCCTCGGCCGGATCGTCGACGGTCCGCTCGCCGAACACGACCTGAGCGGACTCTGGCCGCTGATCGGCCTGCTGCTGGTCCTCGGGCTGGTCGAGGCCGCGCTGTTCTACACCCGCCGGGTGGTCCTGGCCCGCCCGCTGGCCGGGCTGGAGACGGCCATGCGCGGCGACCTCTTCGCCAAGCTCCAGCGGCTGCCGATCTCCTTCCACGAGCGCTGGGGATCCGGCCAGCTGCTCTCCCGGGCCACCGCCGACATGTACACCATGCGGCTGTTTCTGGCCTTCCCGCTGGTCTTCCTGGTCGTCAACTCGGTGATGTTCCTCGCCGGCACGGCGGTGATGTTCACCCAGGACTGGCGGCTCGCCCTGATCATCCTGCTGCCCGCCGTCCCGCTGTTCGTGCTCACCCGGCGGTTCGAGGCCGGCTACTCCGGCGCCTCCCGCCGCGCCCAGGACCAGAACGGCGACCTCGCCACCGTCATCGAGGAGTCCGTCCTCGGCATCCGCATCCTCAAGGCCTTCGGCCGCCACCGCTCGATGGCCGAGCGCTTCCGCGCCCAGGCCCACGACCTGCGCCGCACCGAACTGCGCAAGGCCGGGCTGCTCGCCAACCTCTGGGCGGTCATCGTCGGCCTGCCCGAGATCGCCCTCGGCTGCGCCCTCGCCGCCGGCGCCTACCTGGTCGCCCACGACGAGCTGAGCGCCGGCACCCTGGTCGCCTTCCTCTCCACCGCGCTGGCGCTGCGCTGGCCGGTCGAGTCCCTGGGCTGGCTGCTCGCCTACGCCAACGAGGCCGCCACCGCCACCGACCGCTTCTTCGAGGTGCTGGACGAGCCCGAGACCGCCGACCCGGGCACCGCCGACGGCCTCGGCGGTGCCCCCGACGGCATCCGCTTCACCGGCGTCCGCTTCCGCTACCCCGACGCCCCCGACGACACCCCCGACCTGCTGGCCGGCATCGACCTGCACATCCGCAGCGGCGAGACGATGGCCCTGGTCGGCGCCACCGGCAGCGGCAAGACCACGCTCACCGCGCTGCTCCCCCGCCTGTACGAGGCCACCGCCGGCACCATCACCCTGGACGGCCGGGACATCCGCGACCTCCCCCGGGAGCGGCTGCGCGAGCTGGTCGCGGTCGCCTTCGAGGAGCCCACCCTGTTCTCCGCCACCGTCCGGGAGAACGTCCTGATGGGCGCACCGGGCGCGAACGACCAGCAGCTGCGCGCCGCCCTGGCCACCGCCCAGGCCTCCTTCGTGGACAAGCTCCCGGACGGCGTGGACACCGAGGTCGGCGAGCAGGGCCTGAGCCTGTCCGGCGGCCAGCGCCAGCGCCTCGCCCTGGCCCGTGCGGTGGTCGGCGACCCGGCCTTCCTGGTGCTGGACGACCCGCTCTCCGCCCTCGACGTGCACACCGAGGCCCTGGTCGAACGGGCGCTGCGCCAGGTCCTCGGCGCCACCACCGCCCTGGTGGTCGCCCACCGCCCGAGCACCGTGCTGCTCGCCGACCGGGTCGCGGTGCTCTCCGACGGCCGGATCGAGGCCGTCGGCACCCACCAGGACCTGCTGCGCGACTGCGCGCACTACCGCGAACTGATGTCGGGCGAGTCCGCCCCGATGCCCGAGGCCGTCCTGGTCTCCGAGGGGGGCACCACCCGATGACCACCACCATCTCGCCCGTCGGCCCCGCCGAACGGGAGACCGCCGAACCGGTCGAGGAACAGCTGCCGCCGCCCCCGGCCGACGAGGAGGACATCCCCGTCCCGCCCGGCGCGCCCCGGGCTCTGCTGCGCTCGCTGCTCGGCCCGCACCGGGCCCGGATCGCCGTCGCGATGCTGGTGATCCTCATCCAGCAGGCGGCCCTGCAGTCCGGCCCGCTGCTGGTCGCCATCGCGATGGACCGCGGCATCCCGGCACTGCGCGAGAGCGACAGCGGCCCGCTGATCGCGGTGGTCTGCGCCTACCTGGGCTGCGCGCTGCTCAGCCTGCTGCTGCAGTGGGCGTTCATCAAGATCAGCGCCCGGGTCAACCAGGACATCCTGCTGGAGCTGCGCGGCCGGATCTTCCGGCACGCCCAGCGGCTGAGCCTGGACTTCCACGAGCGCTACACCTCGGGCCGGATCATCTCCCGCGCCACCAGCGACGTGGACGCGCTGCGCGAGCTGCTCTCCGAGGGCCTCCAGGAGCTGCTGACCGTCCTCCTGTCGGTTTGCTACATCTCGGTGCTGCTGCTGGTGCTGGACTGGCGGCTCGGACTGGTCTCGCTGGCGTCGATCCTGCCGCTGGCGCTGATCGCCCGGTCCTTCCGCAGCCGCTCGCGCCGGGTCTACCGCCGCTCCCGCACCTCGGCCGCCTCACTGATCGTCCGTTTCACCGAGACCATGAACGGCATCCGCCCGGTGCAGGCCTTCCGCCGCGAGAAGGCCAACGACGAGGCCTTCGCTGTGGTCAACCGGCAGTCCGCCACCGCGACGGCGGACGGCCTGCTGGAGATCGCCCGCTACGTCGGCCTCTCCCGCGTCACCGCCAACCTGTGGACCACCGGCGTGGTGCTGCTCGGCGCCTACCTGGTCGCCGACGGCACGGTCGAGCTGGGCGTGCTCACCGCCTTCGTGCTCTACCTGCGCCGGCTCTACGACCCGATCGACCAGCTGGCGATGTTCCTGAACAGCTACCAGTCGGCCGCCGCCGCGCTGGAGAAGATCGCCGGCCTGCTCGCCCACGAGCCGACCGTCGCCGAACCGGCCGCGCCCGCCGAACTGCCGCAGGCCGCCGGCAAGGGGCGCGAGGTCCGCTTCGAGGAGACCCGTTTCGCCTACCGCACCGGCAAGCAGGTGCTGCCGCCGTTCGACCTGGTGATCCCGGCCGGGCAGACGGTGGCGGTGGTCGGCGCGACCGGCGCCGGCAAGTCGACGGTCGCCAAGCTGCTGGCCCGCTTCTACGACCCGACCGACGGCCGGATCCGGCTGGACGGCGTGGACCTGCGCGACCTCGCCACCCCCGAGCTGCGGCGCGGCGTGGTGATGGTGACCCAGGAGTCCTTCCTGTTCTCCGGCACCGTCGCCGAGAACATCGCGATCGGCCGCCCCGGCGCCGGCCGCGAGGAGGTCGAGCAGGCCGCCCGGGACATCGGCGCGTACGAGTTCATCGCGGCGCTCCCGGACGGCTTCGACACCGACGTGCGCAAGCGCGGCGGCCGGATCTCCGCCGGGCAGCGCCAGCTGGTCGCCTTCGCCCGCGCCCTGCTCGCCGACCCGGCGGTGCTGATCCTCGACGAGGCGACCAGCTCGCTGGACGTCCCCGGCGAGCAGGCCGTCCAGCGGGCCATGCGCACGGTGCTGGCCGGCCGGACGGCGGTGATCATCGCGCACCGGCTCTCCACCGTGGAGATCGCCGACCGCGTCCTGGTGATGGACCAGGGCCGGATCGTCGAGGACGGCTCCCCGCAGGAGCTGATCGACGGATCCGGCCGCTTCGCCGCCCTCCACCAGGCCTGGCGGGACAGCCTGGTCTAGGGCCGGCGCTCCCCCCGGCAGGGCCTCAGCGCAGCACCCCCGCGTCCATCCCCGACGACTCGGCGGGCAGGGCCACCAGCCCCAGCTCCGCCGGGGAGGCCAGCCGGGGGTGGGCCGGCAGCACCCGGACGGTGTAGCCGAACGGGCCGGTCCGGCACAGCTCCAGCGAGCCCTCGTAGCGGGTCCGGCCGTCCAGGTCGGACCCGCCGACCGGCTTGAGGGCGAGCACGCAGCCGTCCGAGATGCCGTCCGTCTCGTCCACCCGGCCGGACACCGCCTGCACCTCGACGTCGCCCGGCTCCAGCGCCCCGAGCGTGGCCTGCACCCGCAGCGCCAGCGAGCTGCCCAGCTCCTGCGCCTCGTCCGGACAGTCCGCCTCGACGTGCTCGACCCGGACGGCCGGCCAGGCCTCCCGGACCTTCGCCTTCCAGGCCGCCAGCTCCAGGGCGCCGTGGTGCTCCGCCGCCGCCAGCTCCCGCTGGGCCAGCGCCGCCGGGGTGTACAGCCGTTCGACGTACTCGCGGACCATCCGCCCGGCCAGCACCTTGGGGCCGAGGGTGACCAGGGTGTGCCGGACCATGGCGATCCAGCGGTGCGGCAGCCCGTCCGTGCCCCGGTCGTAGAACCGGCCGGCGACCTGGTCCTCGATCAGGTCGTACAGCGCGGCGGCCTCGATGTCGTCGCGGCGCTCGGCCTCGCTGCTCTCCGGGTCGAGCACGCCGTCGGTCTCGTCGGCGGTGGGGATCGCCCAGCCGTTCTGGCCGTCGTACCACTCGTCCCACCAGCCGTCCAGGACGGACAGGTTGAGGCAGCCGTTGAGCGCGGCCTTCATCCCGGAGGTACCGCAGGCCTCCAGCGGGCGCAGCGGGTTGTTCAGCCAGACGTCGCAGCCCGGGTAGAGGTGCCGGGCCATCGCCATGTCGTAGTCCGGCAGGAAGACGATCCGGTGCCGGACGGCCGGGTCGTCGGCGAAGGCGACCATCTGCTGGATCAGCCGCTTGCCGCCGTCGTCGGCCGGGTGGGCCTTGCCGGCGACCACGATCTGCACCGGCCGGACGGGGTGCAGCAGCAGGGCGCGCAGCCGGTCCGGGTCGCGCAGCATCAGGGTGAGCCGCTTGTACGAGGGCACCCGGCGGGCGAAGCCGATGGTGAGCACGTCGGGGTCGAGCACCGAGGAGACCCAGCCGAGTTCGGCCTCGCCGGCGCCGCGCTGGCGCCAGGAGTCGCGCAGTCGGCGGCGGGCCTCGTCGACCAGTTGGGCGCGCAGGCTGCGGCGCAGGTCCCAGATCTCGGTGTTGCCGATCCGCTCCAGGCCGGTCCAGCGCTTGGCGTCGCCGGTGGTCATGGCGTCCTCGGCGCGGTCGGCGCCGATCTCGGCGGCGCCGAGCCGCACGACCGCCGGGTCGATCCAGGTGGCGGCGTGGACGCCGTTGGTGACGGAGGTGATCGGCACCTCGGTGGCGTCGAAGCCGGGCCAGAGGCCGTTGAACATGGAGCGGCTGACCTCGCCGTGCAGGGTGGAGACCCCGTTGGCGCGCTGGGCGAGCCGCAGGCCCATGGCGGCCATGTTGAAGAGCTTCGGGTCCCCGCCGGGCCAGGTCTCGGCGCCGAGCGCGAGCACCGGCTCGACCGGGACGCCCGGCAGCGCGGCGTCGCCGCTGAAGTGGCGGGCGACCAGCTCGCGGTCGAAGCGGTCGATGCCGGCCGGGACGGGTGTGTGGGTGGTGAACAGGGTGCCGGCCCGGACGGACTCCAGGGCGGCGGCGAAGTCCAGGCCGACGCTGTCGGGGCCGGGTGAGCCGGTGGAGACCAGCTCGCGGATCCGTTCGACGCCGAGGAAGCCCGCGTGGCCCTCGTTGGTGTGGAACACCTCGGGGGCGGGGTGCCCGGTGAGCCGGCAGTAGGCGCGGACGGCGCGGACGCCGCCGATGCCGAGCAGCATCTCCTGGAGCAGCCGGTGCTCGCTGCCGCCGCCGTAGAGCCGGTCGGTGACGTCGCGCTCGGCGGGCGAGTTGGCCTCGATGTCGGAGTCGAGGAGCAGCAGCGGGACCCGTCCGACCTGGGCCTTCCAGATGTGCGCGGCCAGGGTGCGGCCGCCGGGCAGGGCGAGGTCGACCCGGCCGGGGGTGCCGTCGTCCTCCCGGAGCAGGCTGACCGCGAGTTCGTCCGGGTCGAGCAGCGGGTAGCGCTCCTGCTGCCAGCCGTCCCGGTTGAGGGACTGCCGGAAGTAGCCGTGCCGGTAGAACAGGCCGACGCCGATGATCGGGACGCCGAGGTCGCTGGCGGCCTTGAGGTGGTCGCCGGCCAGGATGCCGAGCCCGCCGGAGTACTGGGGCAGCGCGGCGGCGATGCCGTACTCGGGCGAGAAGTAGGCGATGGCGGCGGGCAGCGGGGTGGCGCCGGCCTCCTGCTGGGCCTGGTACCAGCGCGGGCCGCTGAGGTACTCGCGCAGGTCGTCGGCGAGGTCGCCGAGTCTGCGCAGGAACCGCCGGTCGGCGGCGAGGGCGGCGAGCCGGGCGGCCGGGACCTCCCCGAGCAGCCGCACCGGGTCCTCGCCGGTCGCGGCCCAGACCTCCGGGTCCACGGACCGGAAGAGGTCCCTGGTCTCGGGGTGCCAGGACCAGCGCAGGTTGAGGGCCAGCTCGTGCAGCGGCTGGAGTTGTTCGGGCAGGACGGTGCGGACGGTGAATCTGCGGATTGCCTTCACGGCGTGAAGCGTAGCCGCGATGTCCGTCATGACAGTGCGTCAAGTGGGCTATTGGGCATCCGTTCGGCCTATTGATGAGATCGCATTCGGCGCATTGGTCTGCACGGGGGGCGCGCGCGGCGCACATTTCCGGGGTCCTGCGCTACCAATGCATGAACACTGCGGAACAGGTCCATTTCCGATGGCTCATCCGCTCAGGACAAAGCCCGAAACTACTGTCGTACCGCTGCAAAAGTCTTGTCCCCGGTGCGAGGATGACTCAAGGTCGTTGATGCTGCGGGGAGTGCGGCGGCGGGTGGCGTCCGCCTTGAAGCAGCACGTCCGAATCCTTTTCGCGTTGATCGTTCCCCTTCTTCTTAGCCCATTCGGCGCTCACCTCGCACCGACGCGTGTCCTCGTACTCGGCCTGCTCGTTCACGGGTCGACCGGGTCGCCCAGGGGCGTGCCCCTGGAGGCGCGCGCCGGGACGCGCGCGGCTCCAGGGCCTCCCGTCGAGGACTCGGCGGGCGCCGGGCAGGTTGCCGGGGACGGCGGCGCGGGCAGGCTTCCGGTCGCACGTCCTCCCCACCCAGCAGTCCTCCCGGTACTCCCCTGGCCCATCCCCGGCCCGCGGGAGCTGCCGCCGATCTCGGGCAGGAGTTTGACATGCACGGCGACACGCGGGACCAGTCCACACCGGTGGCCGACAGCCACGACGCAGCGGTCGCGGAATCCGCCGGACGGATGGATTCTGACACTCGGACGGATCCGGCGATGCCGGCACCGCGGGCCGCCGGGGCGGTCCGCACCGAGCCGGCCGAAGCGGCCCGACAACCCGGGGCCGAGGAGGGCCGGACCGCGGCACCGCGCAGGCGCACCACCACCACGCGCCGCGCCGCCGCCACCGCGAAGGCCCCCGCCGACGCCGCCGGGACCGCCGGGACCACCGCCGAGGGCGCCTCCGGCGCCGCGCCGCGCAAGGCCTCCGCCCGCAAGCCCGCCGCCCGCAAGACGACAGAGAGCGACACCGTGATCGGCCGCATCCCCGTCCTGGACGTCAGCCCCCTCGTCGACTCCGGCCGCCGCCCGGCCAAGGCCGTCGTCGGCGAGACCTTCCTGGTCACCGCGACCGTGTTCCGCGAGGGCCACGACGCCGTCAACGCCAACGTGGTGCTGCGCGACCCGCGCGGCCGCGGCGGCCCGTGGACGCCGATGCGCGAGCTGGCCGAGGGCACCGACCGCTGGGGCGCGCACGTCACCCCGACCGCGCCCGGCCGCTGGTCGTACCTGGTCGAGGCGTGGAGCGACCCGGTCGCCACCTGGCGCCGGACCGCCGCCGTGAAGCTGCCCGCCGGGATCGACACCGCGCTGGTCCTGGAGGACGGCGCCCGGCTGCTGGAGCAGGCCGCGGTCGGCGTGCCGAAGAAGGAGGGCCGCGCGCACGTGCTGGCGGCCGCCGACGCGCTGCGCGACCCCGGCCTGCCGCCGCTGTCCCGGCTGGCCGCCGCGCTCGCCCCCGAGGTGCTGGACCTGCTGGCCCGGTACCCGCTGCGCGAACTGCTCAGCGCCTCCCGCCCGCTGCCGCTCCAGGTGGACCGCGAGCGCGCGCTGTACGGCTCCTGGTACGAGTTCTTCCCCCGCTCGGAGGGCGCGGTGGTGGATCCGAGCGGCGTCGAGCCGCCGCGTTCGGGCACCCTGCGCACCGCCGCCGAGCGGCTGCCGGCCGTCGCCGCGATGGGCTTCGACGTGGTCTACCTGCCGCCGGTGCACCCGATCGGGCGAGCCTTCCGCAAGGGGCCGGACAACGCCCTGACGGCCGGTCCGCACGACGTCGGCTCGCCCTGGGCGATCGGCTCCCCCGAGGGCGGCCACGACGCCGTCCACCCCGACCTCGGCACGATCGAGGACTTCGACCACTTCGTCGCCGAGGCCGAGGCCCTGCGCCTGGAGGTGGCGCTGGACTTCGCCCTCCAGTGCTCCCCCGACCACCCGTGGGTGAACAAGCACCCGGAATGGTTCAGCCACCGCGCGGACGGCACCATCGCGTACGCCGAGAACCCTCCGAAGAAGTACCAGGACATCTATCCGATCAACTTCGACCAGGACATGGACGGAATCGTCAAGGAAACCATCCGGATCCTCCGGTTCTGGATGTCCCACGGCGTTCGGATCTTCCGGGTCGACAACCCGCACACCAAACCGGTGGCGTTCTGGGAGAAGGTGCTCGCCGACATCGCCCGCACCGACCCGGACGTCGTGTTCCTGGCGGAGGCCTTCACCCGGCCCGCGATGATGCACACCCTGGGGAAGATCGGTTTCCACCAGTCGTACACGTACTTCACCTGGCGCACCACCAAGCCGGAACTCACCGAGTACCTCACCGAACTCACCGGTGACGCCGCCGCCTACATGCGGCCCAACTTCTTCGCCAACACCCCGGACATCCTGCACGGCTACCTCCAGCACGGCGGCCGCGCCGCGTTCGCGATCCGCGCCGTGCTCGCCGCCACCCTCGCCCCCAGCTACGGCGTCTACGCCGGCTTCGAGCTGTACGAGGACGAGCCGGCCCACCCCGGCTCCGAGGAGTACCTGCACTCGGAGAAGTACGAGCTGCGCCCGCGCGACTGGACCCGCACCGACTCCCTCGCCCCGCTACTCACCGTGCTGAACCGGCTGCGCCGGCGCCACCCCGCCCTCCAGCAGCTGCGCAACCTGCGCTTCCACCCCACCGACAACGACCAGGTGCTCGCCTACTCCAAGACCGCGACCACCCCCGAGGGCCTCACCGACCAGGTCGTCACCGTGGTCAACCTCGACCCGCACCACGTCCAGGAGGCCACCGTCACCCTCGACGGCGACGGCCCGTACGCGGTGCACGACGAGCTCACCGGCGCCGTCTACACCTGGGGCCGGCACAACTACGTCCGGCTCGATCCCTCAGCCGAGCCGGCTCACCTCCTCACGGTTCGGAGGAACCCAGCGTGACTGTGAACGAGCCCGTCCCCGACACCTTCCCGGAGACCTCGAAGAAGAACCTGGACCCGGAGTGGTTCAAGCGTGCGGTCTTCTACGAGGTGCTGGTGCGGTCCTTCCAGGACAGCAACGGCGACGGGGTCGGGGACCTGAAGGGGCTCACCACCAAACTCGACTACCTGCAGTGGCTCGGGGTCGACTGCCTCTGGCTCCCGCCGTTCTTCGCCTCGCCGCTGCGCGACGGCGGGTACGACGTGGCCGACTACAAGTCGGTGCTGCCGGAGTTCGGCGACCTCGCCGACTTCATGGAGTTCGTCGACGCCGCGCACGCCCGCGGCATGCGCGTGATCATCGACTTCGTCATGAACCACACCAGCGACCAGCACCCGTGGTTCCAGGCCTCCCGGACGGACCCGGACGGCCCGTACGGCGACTTCTACATGTGGGCCGACGACGACAAGCAGTACCCGGACGCCCGGATCATCTTCGTCGACACCGAGACCTCCAACTGGACCTACGACCCGGTCCGCAAGCAGTACTTCTGGCACCGGTTCTTCTCCCACCAGCCGGACCTCAACTACGACAACCCCCGCGTCCAGCAGGAGATGATCGCCGGACTGCGGTTCTGGCTCGACCTCGGCATCGACGGCTTCCGGCTGGACGCGGTGCCGTACCTGTTCGCCCGCGAGGGCACCAACTGCGAGAACCTGCCGGAGACCCACGAGTTCCTCCAGCGGGTCCGCAAGGAGATCGACGCCGACTACCCCGACACCGTCCTGCTGGCCGAGGCCAACCAGTGGCCCGAGGACGTCGTCGACTACTTCGGCGACTTCACCGCGGGCGGCGACGAGTGCCACATGGCGTTCCACTTCCCGGTGATGCCCCGGATCTTCATGGCCGTGCGGCGGGAGTCCCGCTACCCGGTGTCGGAGATCCTCAGCAAGACCCCGCAGATCCCCGGCGGCTGCCAGTGGGGCATCTTCCTGCGCAACCACGACGAGCTGACCCTGGAGATGGTCACCGACGAGGAGCGCGACTACATGTACGCGGAGTACGCCAAGGACCCCCGGATGCGCGCCAACGTGGGCATCCGCCGCCGGCTCGCCCCGCTGCTGGAGAACGACCGCAACCAGATCGAGCTGTTCACCGCCCTGCTGTTCTCGCTGCCCGGCTCGCCGGTCCTCTACTACGGGGACGAGATCGGCATGGGCGACAACATCTGGCTGGGCGACCGGGACGGCGTGCGCACACCGATGCAGTGGACCCCGGACCGCAACGCGGGTTTCTCCTCCGCCGACCCGGGCAGGCTCAGTCTGCCGCCCATCATGGACCCGGTGTACGGCTACCAGGTGACCAACGTCGAGGCACAGCAGAGCAGTTCGAGTTCGCTGCTGCACTGGACGCGTCGCATGATCGAGATCCGCAAGCTCAATCCGGCGTTCGGCCTCGGTACGTACACCGAACTGCCCTCCAGCAACCCCGCCGTGCTGGCCTTCGTGCGCGAACACGAGGGGGACCTGGTCATGTGCGTGAACAACTTCTCGCGGTTCGCGCAGCCGACCGAGCTGGATCTGCGGCAGTACGGCGGACGGTACCCGGTCGAGCTGATCGGCGGGGTGCGCTTCCCCTCCATCGGCGAGTGGCCCTACCTGCTCACGCTGGCCGGCCACGGCTTCTACTGGTTCCAGCTCCGGCAGCCGCCGCGGCTGAGCGGGACCAGGCGCTCGAAGTAACGATCCGCCACACCCTGCCCCACAGCACCACCAGACCCTCCGGGGGCGCGAGTTGAACCCCTGCGCCCCCGGAGTTCTCTGCACCGCCGCGTACGGAGAACAGCCCAACGGCCACCCACACGAAGGCGTGACACCTGAGCCCCGCTCGCGTGCCGCCGCCGCCGCGCCGCCGAAATCCGGAAGACTGACGGACCCGGCCAGACCCGTCGGGCAGTCCGCCCGCTTCCGGGGAAAGGGAGTCATGTCCGAAACCTCCCGTTCTCAAGCCCATGTGCAGCAGGACGCCCCCGCCGACACCGCCGCGCCGGCGGGCGCGCGGAGCACCGGGGCCCGGAGAACCGCCCTGGGGGTCAGCGAACTCGTCCAGGCCGCGCTGCCGCTGATCGCCGAGTGGCTCCCCACCCAGCGGTGGTACGCCGGAAAGGGACGGCCCATCACCGGCCTCACCCCGATGGTCGGAACCCCGCTCCAGGTCGGCGACCCCGCCCTGCTGCACCTGCTGCTGCGGGTCGAGCACGCCACCACGGCCGGCGCCCCGCACGGCGACATCTACCAACTCCTGCTCGGCATCCGCTCGGAGGGGCCCGCGGACATCGAGCCCAGCGCCGTGCTCGGCCGGCTCAACCAGGGCCCGTACGACGGCGCGGCGCTCTACGACGCCGTCCACGACCCCGAACTCACCGGGCGGCTGCTGGAACACCTCGCCACCGGCGACCGGTTCGGCTCGCTGTCCTTCCGCCGGACCCCCGGCTCCGGGCTCCCCGCCAACCTCCCAGGCCGCGCCTCCACCGCCGAGCAGTCCAACAGCTCGGTCATCTACGGCACCTCGTACATCCTCAAGCTGTTCCGCCGCATCCACCCCGGCACTAACCCCGACCTCGAACTCTCCCTCGCCCTCTCCCGGGCCGGCTCCACCCGGATCCCCCGGGTCGCCGCCTGGTTCGAGAGCCGGCTGGAACGCGCCGAACCCGCCACCCTCGGGCTGCTCCAGCGCTACCTGCCGGACGCCGAGGACGGCTGGGAGCTCGCCCTCGACCAGGTCGGCCGGCTCAAGGGCGACCCCTCCCCCGGCAACTTCGCCATCGAGGCCCACCGGCTCGGCCGGGCCACCGCCGAAGTCCACCGGGTCCTGGCCCGCTCGATGCCGGTCGCCCGGCTCGACCGCGCCCAGACCAGCCGGCTCGCCACCACCATGGCCGACCGGCTGGACAGCGCCGTCGCCGCCGTCCCCGGCCTGCTGCGCTACCGGGCCGCACTGCGCACCGCCTTCCAGCAACTCGCCGACGCCCACCCCGACGGCCTGCCCGTCCAGCGCATCCACGGCGACCTGCACCTCGGACAGGCCATGCGCACCCCGCACGGCTGGGTGCTGCTGGACTTCGAGGGCGAACCCGCCAAGTCCGTCAACGAACGCCGCGAACCCCAGCCCGCGCTGCGCGACGTCGCCGCCATGCTCCGCTCCTTCGACTACGCGGCCGCCCACCTGCTCGCCGGCGGCCCGGTCGATCCGGAACTCGCCCACCTCGCCGCCGCCTGGGCCCAGCGCAACCGCACCGCCTTCTGCGCCGGCTACACCGCCGGCGGCGGCGCCGACCCGGCGGCCTCACCGGAGCTGATGCGGGCCCTGGAGATCGACAAGGCGGTGTACGAGGTCGTGTACGAGGCCCGGCACCGGCCGAGCTGGCTGCCGATCCCGCTCGCCGCGATCAACCGGCTCGCCCTCACCGTCTGACCGCTCCGGCCCGCCCGCACCCCCTGCCCTGCCCGCCCCCTGCCCCACCCGCACCCCCGGTTCCGCCGCCCTGGAGTTAGCCCACCCCCCGTCGCAGGAGGACCCAGCCGTGACGCCGCTCGACCCGCCCGGCCGCACCACCCGCCCCGTCCCGGCCACCTTCCTGGCCGGCCCGGACTCGCCCCGGCCCGAGCCCGTCCCGGCCGAGGAGTCCGTGCCGGCCGGCGAACCCGCCCCGACGGAGGAGTCCGTACCAGTCGCGGCGTCCGCACCGGTCACGGCCCCGCCCACGGCCTCGCTGCGCCTGCCCGAGGCGCCGCTGCCGCCGTCCGAGGTGGACCGGCTGGTCGGCGGGCAGCACCACGACCCGCACGCCCTGCTCGGCGCGCACCCGGTGCACGGCGGCACCGCGATCCGGGTGCTGCGCCCGTTCGCCGAGCGGGTGGTCGTCGAGACCACCCAGGGCCCGGCCGAACTCACCCATCAGCAGGGCGGGTTGTTCACGGGGCTGGTGGCCGGCGCCGACGCCGTGGACTACCGGCTGCTGGTGACCTACCCCGGCGGCGAGCCGCTGGCCCAGCACGACGGCTACCGCACCCCGCCCACCCTCGGCGAACTCGACCTGCACCTGATCTCCGAAGGCCGGCACGAGCAGCTATGGCAGGCCCTCGGCTCGCACGTGCGCACCGTCGACGGCGTCGCCGGCACCGCCTTCGCGGTCTGGGCGCCGAACGCCGTCGGCGTCCGGCTGATCGGCGACTTCAACCACTGGGACGGCACCGGGCACCCGATGCGCTCGCTCGGCTCGTCCGGCATCTGGGAGCTCTTCGTCCCGGGCCTCGCCGAGGGCGCCGCGTACAAGTACGAGATCCACACCCGGCAGGGCTGGGTGCTCGACAAGGCCGACCCGCTCGCCCGGGCCGCCCAGTGCCCGCCCGCCACCGCCTCGGTGGTCACCTCCTCCGACTACCGCTGGCAGGACGGCGACTGGATGGCCCGCCGGGCCCGCGCCGCACACCACCGGGCGCCGATGTCCGTCTACGAGCTGCACCTGGCCTCCTGGCGGCCCGACCTCACCAGCTACCGCGCCATCGCCGAGGAACTGCCGCGCTACCTCAAGGAGTTGAACTTCACCCACGTGGAGTTCATGCCGGTCATGGAGCACCCCTTCGGCGGCTCCTGGGGCTACCAGGTGTCCGGCTACTACGCCCCCACCGCCCGGCTCGGCAGCCCCGACGACTTCCGCCACCTGGTCGACACCCTGCACCGGCACGGCATCGGCGTGATCGTCGACTGGGTGCCCGCCCACTTCCCCAAGGACGCCTTCGCGCTCGCCCGCTTCGACGGCGAGCCGCTGTACGAGCCGGCCGACCCGCTGCGCGCCGAGCACCCCGACTGGGGAACCCTGGAGTTCGACTACGGCCGCACGGAGGTGCGCAACTTCCTCGTCGCCAACGCGGTCTACTGGTGCGAGGAGTTCCACATCGACGGCCTGCGGGTGGACGCCGTCGCCTCGATGCTCTACCTCGACTACTCCCGCGAGGGCGGCGCCTGGACGCCCAACCAGCACGGCGGCCGGGAGAACCCGGACGCGGCCGCGTTCCTCCAGGAGATGAACGCCACCGTCTACCGGCGCTGCCCCGGCGTGGTCACCATCGCCGAGGAGTCCACCGCCTGGGACGGCGTCACCCGCCCGACCGACGCCGGCGGCCTCGGCTTCGGGCTCAAGTGGAACATGGGCTGGATGCACGACTCGCTGGTCTACATGTCCAAGGAGCCGGTGCACCGCAAGTTCCACCACAACGAGATCACCTTCTCGATGGTGTACGCCTACTCGGAGAACTACGTCCTGCCGATCTCGCACGACGAGGTGGTGCACGGCAAGCAGGCGCTGGTCTCCAAGATGCCCGGCGACTGGTGGCAGCAGCGCGCCAACCACCGCGCCTACCTGGGCTTCATGTGGTCCCACCCGGGCAAGCAACTGCTCTTCATGGGACAGGAGTTCGCCCAGGGAGCTGAATGGGACCACGAGCAGGGCCCGCAGTGGTGGGTGCTCGACGAGCAGTGGCCCGCCCACCAGGACCACCGCGGCGTCCGCCGGCTGGTCCGCGACCTCAACCGGCACTACCTGGACACCCCCGCCCTCTGGGAGCGGGACACCACCCCGGACGGCTTCCGCTGGCTCGACGGCGGCGCCGCCGAGGACAACCTGCTCTCCTTCGTCCGGTACGGGGCCGACGGCTCGCCGCTGGTCGCGGTCTGCAACTTCTCCCCCGTCGTCCGGCACGGCCACCGGGTCGGTCTGCCCGACCTGGACGGCCGCGACCAGCTGTGGGAGGAACTGCTCAACACCGACGCCGAGGCCTACGGCGGCGGCGGCATCGGCAACTCCCACCCGGTCAAGGCCGAACCGACCCCCTGGCACGACCAGCCCCGCTCCGCCGAACTGGTCCTCCCCCCGCTCGCCACCCTCTGGCTCCGCCCGGCCCGCTGAGGGCCTGAGCACCAGAGTGTCTGAGCGCCTGCCCGGCCGGGCAGGCGCTCAGCTCGGCGCCGACACCGGGAAGCCGAGGTCCTCCGCGGCCCTGCCCAGCTCGCGGTCGTAGGTGATGAACTCGGTCAGCTCCGTGCGGAACGGGTCCGCGCTGGCCAGGTGCAACGCGTCCAGCGAGCCGAGGCGCGGAGTGCGGTAGGAGAGCGCCCGGGCGAGCACCGCGCTGCTGAGGTCGACCTGGTGGCTGCCCCGGAGCGCCTGGTCCACGTAGTAGGGGACCTGCTGGTGGGCCAGGCCCGCGCGGAGCAGGGTGCGGGTGATCTCCAGCCGGGCCAGCGCGCTGGTGATCAGCTCGGTCCCGGCGGGCAGCGCCTGCCGCCACGCCCGCACTGCGGCCGTCTCCGGCTCCGGCTTGATGAACTTCAGCAGCGCGCAGGAGTCGAGGTAGATCAACGGTTCCGCTCCCGTTCGCGGTCCTCCACCAGGAGGTCCGAGAGGCTGCCGATCTCCGGCAACAGGTCGAGGGCCAGCTCGGGCATGCCCTCCTCGGCGGGCGGGGTGACCTCGCCGGCCGCGACCATGCGTTCGAGGACCGTCGCCGGGGGTTCCTCCGGCACGAGTCTCAGCACGGGCCGCCCGCGGTCGGTGACGACGATCGTCGCGCCGGCCCGGACCCGCGCGACCGCCTTGGACGGGTTCTGGTTCAGCTCACGCAGTCCCATGGTCTCCATGCCCTCCAATGTAACTACGTCATGTAGGTACATCAAGGGCGGGCGGCGGCGCAAACCCCACGCCCAGGACGTTCAGCCCTTGCCCCGACTCGGCCGCTCTGCTCGCGGACGCCCGTTCGTGGTGCGAAGGTATGGTCGATATGGCCATATTCCGAGACGACGGGACGGAGACACCCACGTGGCGCGCAGCGTGTACGTGACCGGTATCGACCGGGGGGACGGCCGGCAGGCGGTCGAACTCGGGGTCATGGAACTGCTCACCCGCCAGGTGGACCGGGTCGGGGTGTTCCGGCCGCTGGTGCACGCGCACGCGGGGGCGTCTGCCGGCCACCGGGCCGGGTCCGAGCCGGGCTCGGACCACGTGGTGGAGCTGCTGCGCGGCCGGTACCGGATCGACCTGCCGAGTTCCGAGCTGTACGGGCTCAGCTACGAGGAGGCCGCCGCGCTGCAGGCCGCCCGGGGGCAGGACGAGCTGGTCTCCGCCCTGGTCGACCGCTTCCGCGCGCTGGAGCGGCGCTGCCAGGCGGTGCTGGTGCTCGGCACCGACTTCGCCGACACCAACATCCCGGACGAGCTGGCCTTCAACGCCCGGCTGGCCAACGAGTTCGGCGCCGCCGTGCTGCCGGTCGTCGGCGGGCACGCCGAGGACCCGGAGGCCGTCATCGCCGAGGTCCGCAACGCCCACCGGGCGTTCACCGACCTGGGCTGCGAGACCCTGGCGATGATCGCCAACCGGGTCGCCCCGGGCGCCAAGCAGCGGATCCAGCGCAAGCTCACCGAGAAGCTGCCGATCCCCGCCTACGTCATCCCGGAGGAGCCGGCGCTGGCCGCGCCGACCGTCGCCCAGCTGGTCGAGACGACCGGCGCCGAGGTCCTGCTCGGGGACGCCGCCGGCCTGGCCCGGGACGTCCGCGGCTTCGTCTTCGGCGGCGCCATGCTGCCCACCTTCCTGGACGCCCTGACCGAGGGCGCCCTGGTCGTCACCCCCGGGGACCGCGCCGACCTGGTGATCGGCTCGCTGGCCGCGCACGCCGCCGGCGCCCCGCCGATCGCCGGCGTGCTGCTGACGCTCGGCCAGCACCCCGGCCCGAACGTGATGGCGCTGGCCGCCCGACTCGCCCCCGGCACCCCGGTCGCGGTCGTCCCGGAGGGCAGCTGGCCGACCGCCGCGGCCCTCACCCACCTGGAGGGCAAGCTCACCGCGGCCAGTCCGCGGAAGGCCGAGATCGCCCTCGGGCTGTTCGAACTGCACGTCGACACGGCCGAGTTGACCAACCTGATCGAGGTCGGCCGGTCCGAGCGCGTCACCCCGATGATGTTCGAGCACGAGCTGCTGGAGCGGGCCCGGGCGAGCCGGCGGCACGTCGTCCTGCCGGAGGGCACCGAGGAACGGGTGCTGCGCGCGGCCGAGATCCTGCTGCGCCGCAACATCTGCGACCTCACCCTGCTCGGCGAGGCCGACGCGGTGCGCCGCAAGGCCGCGAGCCTCGGCATCGACCTCCCGCAGGAGCAGTCGGGCACCGACCGCGCCCAGGTCCGGATCGTCGACCCGACCACCAGCCCGCTGCGCCGCCAGTTCGCCGAGCTGTACGCCCGGCTGCGCGCCCACAAGGGGATGACCGTCGAGCTGGCGCTGGACGTGGTCACCGACGTCTCGTACTTCGGCACCCTGATGGTCCAGGAGGGCATCGCCGACGGCATGGTCTCCGGCGCGGTGCACTCCACCGCCGCGACCATCCGGCCCGCCTTCGAGGTGATCAAGACCTCGCCGGGCGCGGCCATCGTGTCGAGCGTCTTCTTCATGTGCCTGGCCGACAAGGTGCTGGTGTACGGCGACTGCGCGGTCAACCCCGACCCGGACGCCCAGCAGCTGGCCGACATCGCGATCCAGTCCGCCGCCACCGCCGCCCAGTTCGGGGTGGAGCCGCGGGTCGCGATGCTCTCGTACTCGACCGGCACCTCCGGGTCCGGCGCGGACGTCGACAAGGTCCGCAAGGCCACCGAGCTGGTCCGCGAGCTGCGGCCGGACATCCTGGTCGAGGGCCCGATCCAGTACGACGCGGCGGTGGACGCCCACGTCGCGGCCACCAAGCTGCCGGGCTCCGCGGTGGCGGGCCGGGCGACCGTGCTGATCTTCCCGGACCTCAACACCGGCAACAACACCTACAAGGCGGTCCAGCGCTCGGCGGGCGCGGTGGCGGTCGGCCCCGTCCTCCAGGGCCTGCGCAAGCCCGTCAACGACCTCTCGCGCGGCGCGCTGGTCCAGGACATCGTCAACACCGTCGCGATCACCGCCATCCAGGCCCAGGACGAGAAGGAGCCGAAGGCATGAGCGAAGGAACGCGCGTTCTCGTCCTGAACGCCGGCTCCTCGTCGGTGAAGTACCAGCTGATCGACATGCTGGACGGTGCCCGGCTGGCCTCCGGCCTGGTGGAGCGGATCGGCGAGCCCGGCGGGCGGCTGGTGCACACCCCGCACTCGGGCGGGCCGCGCGAGCTGCCGCAGCTCTTCCCGGACCACTCCGCCGCCCTGAAGGCCGTCGCCGAGGAGCTGGCCGCCGACGGCCTCGGGCTGGACTCCCCCGAGCTGGCCGCGATCGGCCACCGGGTGGTGCACGGCGGCAAGCGGTTCACCGAGCCGACCGTGGTCACCGACGACGTGCTCAAGGAGATCCGCCGGCTGATCCCGGTCGCGCCGCTGCACAACCCGGCCAACATCACCGGCATCGAGGTGGCCCGCGCGCTGCGCCCGGACCTCCCCCAGGTGGCCGTCTTCGACACCGCCTTCCACGCCTCGATGCCCGAGTTCTCGGCCCGGTACGCGATCGACAAGGCCGTGGCCGACGAGCACCGGGTGCGCCGCTACGGCTTCCACGGCACCTCGCACCAGTACGTCTCGCGGGCCACCGCCCGGCTGCTCGGCAAGGACCCGGCCGAGGTGAACGTGATCGTGCTGCACCTGGGCAACGGCGCCTCCGCCTCGGCGGTCGCCGGTGGTCGCTGCCTGGACACCTCGATGGGCCTGACCCCGCTGGAGGGCCTGGTCATGGGCACCCGCTCGGGCGACATCGACGCCGGTGTGGTGTTCCACCTGCACCGGGTGGGCGGGCTGTCGATCGACGAGATCGACGACCTGCTCAACCGCCGCAGCGGTCTGCGCGGCCTGTGCGGCGACAACGACATGCGCGAGATCATGCGCCGGGCCGGGGCCGGGGACGCCGACGCGAAGCTCGCCTTCGACGCGTACATCCACCGGCTGCGCAAGTACATCGGCGGCTACTACGCCGTGCTCGGCCGGGTGGACGCGATCGCGTTCACCGCGGGCGTCGGGGAGAACGCGGCGCCGGTGCGCGCGGCGGCCACCGCCGGGCTGGACGAACTGGGCATCGCGGTCGACCCCGAGCTGAACTCGGTGCGCTCCGGCGAGGCCCGGATCATCTCGCCCGCGTACGCCCGGGTGGCGGTCGCCGTGGTGCCCACCGACGAGGAACTGGAGATCGCCCGACAGGCCTTCGCCCTGGTCCACCGGCGGTCCGGGGACTGACCGGACGCCGTCTCGCCCCTCGGGATCCTTCGTTGGCGATTCCTCACGATTCGTGCCGAATGCACCTATAACACGAACGGATAGACTGATCCATATGCGCCGAGCGAAAATTGTCTGCACCCTGGGTCCGGCGACGGACTCCTACGAACAGCTGAAGGCCATCGTCGAGGCGGGCATGAACGTCGCCCGACTGAACATGAGCCACGGCAACCACGCGGACCACGAGGAGCGGTACCGCAAGGTCCGCCAGGTCTCGGAGGACACCGGCAAGGCCATCGGCGTCCTGGCCGACCTCCAGGGTCCCAAGATCCGTCTGGCGACCTTCGCCAACGGCCCGGTGACCGTCGACAACGGCGACGAGTTCACCATCACCACCGAGGACGTCCCCGGTGACCAGCACATCTGCGGCACCACCTACAAGGGCCTGCCCGGCGACGTCAAGCCCGGCGACCCGATCCTGATCAACGACGGCGTCATCGCCCTGGAGGTCGTCAGCGTCGACGGCCCGCGGGTGAAGACCGTGGTGATCGAGGGCGGCGTGCTCTCGAACAACAAGGGCATCAACCTGCCCGGCGCGGCCGTGAACGTGCCCGCCCTGTCCGAGAAGGACAAGGACGACCTGCGCTTCTCGCTGCGCCTGGGCGTCGACATGGTCGCCCTGTCCTTCGTCCGCAACGCGGACGACGTCAAGGACGTCCACGAGGTCATGGACGAGGTCGGCATCCGCGTGCCGGTCATCGCCAAGATCGAGAAGCCGCAGGCCGTCGAGGCCATGGAGGAGATCGTCCTCGCCTTCGACGCCATCATGGTCGCCCGCGGCGACCTGGCCGTCGAGTACCCGCTGGAGCGGGTGCCGCTGGTCCAGAAGCAGCTGATCACGCTGGCCCGCCGCAACGCCAAGCCCGTCATCGTCGCCACCCAGATGATGGAGTCGATGATCCACGCCTCGCGCCCCACCCGCGCCGAGGTCTCCGACGTCGCCAACGCCATCCTGGACGGCACCGACGCGGTCATGCTGTCCGCCGAGTCGAGCGTCGGCAAGTACCCGATCGAGACCGTCCGCACCATGAGCCGGATCGCCGAGAGGGCCGAGGAGGAGCTGCTTTCCCAGGGCCTCCAGCCGCTCAACCCGGGTCGCAAGCCGCGCACCCAGGGCGGCTCGATCGCCCGCGCCGCGTGCGAGCTGGGCGACTTCCTGAACGGCCAGGCGCTGGTCGCGTTCACCAAGTCCGGTGACACCGCCCGCCGCCTGTCCCGCTACCGTTCGCCGATCCCGGTGATCGCGTTCACCCCGGACGTCGCCACCCGCAACCAGCTCTCGCTGAGCTGGGGCGTCGAGGCGCACGTCACCGAGCAGGTCGGGTCCACCGACGCGATGGTCGCCCAGGTCGACCGCGAGCTGCTCAGCATGGGCCAGCTCGCCGAGGGCGCGACCGTCATCGTCACCGCCGGCTCGCCCCCCGGCATCCCCGGCAACACCAACATGGTCCAGGTGCACCACCTGGGCACCCGGGGCGAGTAACACCCCGTGGTTCCGACGCCCGTGGGGCGGTCCTCCGGTGGAGGGCCGCCCCACGGGCGTTCTCGCGACGTCGCCGCCGCCGTGGCGCGGCTACCGGTCGCCTACTTGTCGCTGTAGGGCGCGTCGTCGTTGAACAGGCGCATGCCGGGAATGGTCAGCGTGCCGCCGAACTGGCCGGCCTGCTTGGCGGTGACCCCGGTCAGCTCCAGGTCCAGCGGGATCGGGATCGAGCCGATCAGGTCGTACAGCCAGCGCGGCAGGGTGTCCGGGGTGAGGGTGATCTCGCCCAGGTCGATCGGGATCGGCAGGCCGAGCACCTTGGAGAGGTGGCCGGACAGTCGCTCCACGTACATCGTGACCGGGCCCTTGCGCATGGTCGAGGTCGAGCCGGGGGCGCCCTTCACGTGGAAGGTCTTGCCGTTGCCCTGCAACGTCGACATGTCGAGGTTGTCGATGTCGACGCTGTCCACCACGAACTTCAGCACCCGCTTGGTGCCGGTCGGGGTCCGCACGTCGTAGACGCCGTGGAAGGCCGCGCCGTGCAGCGCCAGCCGGCTGGTCGCCAGCGTCCAGTTCTGCTGCGGGACGACGTCCCCGGTGGCGGGCGCGCCGGCGGTCAGGCCGCTGGTGTCCACCGCGCAGTTGGGGTTCGCGCTCGGCGAGGACGCCGGGGTGTCGCCGGCGGCCCCGGACGGGGTGGCGGGGGCCGTACTCGGGCTCGCCTTGCCGCTCGGCTTCCCCGTCGTGCCGCCGGCCGGGCCACCGGCGGCGGAGGCCGTCGCGGCGGGCGAGGCCTGGTCGCCCGCCGGGGTCTGCTCGCCGCTGTCGGCGGCGGGCGGCGGGGTGCCGGGCCGCGCGTCGGCCGGGGCCCCGGTCGTCGGGGCCTGCGGCTGGGCCGGCGTCCCGGTGCGCGGGGCCGGGACGGCCGGCGCGGGGGCCTGGGTGGTGGCCGGCGCGGGGGTGCCGGTCGACTTGGCGCTCGGCGTCGGGCTCGGTGAACCACCCGGGTCCAGCAGGTGGTTGACGCCGCCCAGGACGTCGTCGATCAGCCCGGCCCGGTGGACCGTGTCCGAACCGCCGGGAGCGGCGGAGCGGGCGGCCGGCGGCGTGGTCGCCGGGGTGGTCGCCGGGGTGGTGGCCGCGCCGGTCGGGGCGCCGGTCGGCGTCGCGCCGGCGCTCGGCGTACCGGCCGGCGCGGAGGGCTGCTGGGTGGGCGCGGTGGTCGGCGTCTGGGTGGGGATCGCGCTCGGCCCCGTCGAGGGCGCCGTCGAGGGCACGGTGGGGGGCGCCGTGGACGGACCGGGCGGCGGCTCGGGCAGCTCGCTCTTGGGGACGGGCGTCTCCAGCGGTGCGACGTCCGGCACGGTGGCGGGCGCGGTCCCACAGGGCTTGCCCGCCGTCGACTCGGCGACGGCCGGGTTGGGGGTGTACGCGGCGGCCATCAGCAGCGCCGTCGGCACCGCGGCCATCGCCAACGCGCGGCCTCTCAGCCGGACCCGGACGGGCGTGCGCGGCGCCGCGTGTCGACCGGCGCGCTGCGGTTGGTCCTCCGACGCGCTCACCGCGCCTCCTTCGGGTCCACGGCGGCGGCCTGCTCGTTCGACGCGGCCTGTGCGGGCAGCTTCGCGGTGGGCGCTCCGGCCGCCGCGGGCTCGGTGGCGACGCTCTCGACGACGGCCGCGCTCTCGCCGACGGCGGCCTCGGAGGCCGGTGTCCCAAGTGCGGCGGCCTCAGGAGCAGGGGCCTCGGCGGCGACGCTCGCGGCGACGGCGGTCTTGGCCGCCTTCGGCTCCGGCAGTGGCGCCCAGGACGCCATCAGGCCGCCGCCGATCAGCCCCGGCAGCAGCGCCAGGCCGAACCCGGCCAGGTTGGAGACCGGGATCGAGACCAGCGTCAGCAGCGTGGTGGCGACTCCCGCGAAGACCCGCACGGTCGGCTGGAACCACGCGGTCAGCCCGAGCACGATCAGCAGCACGCCGATGATCAGCGATCCGGCGCCCGCCGTGGTGGCCATGGCCACCGTCATGCCGCCCAACGAGAGCTTGGCGTACGGGAAGTACATGATCGGGACGCCGGCGATCATGGCCAGCAGGCCGCCGTAGTACGGCCGCGTCCGACGGAAGGTACGGAACACCCGGCGCAGCCACTGGACGGGGTTCTCGTGCTCGGCGGGCCGGAATGAGGCAAGGGCGCTGGACACGGTGCAGCTCCTCGATGGTGTGAACGAGGGATGGACGAGACACGGGATCCGGCGACGGCGCACGCGCCACCACCGGTCCCACAGGTGCCGTCGGGGCGGCGGACCGGGCCCGGTCCGCCGCCCGTCAACGGCCTAGTAGCACTCGCCGGTGCCGTCGGTGTGCAGCGCGAGCTTCAGGCCGGGGAGCTTGAAGGTGCCGGCCGAGGTGGCCCAGGCGGTCTGCTGCACGTTGTACAGGTCGGCCTTGTCGGCGGCCTGGGCGAAGCCGGTCGCGCCGGACGGCAGGCCGCCGAGCTTGGACTTCCAGCCCTGGGTGGCCTCGCCCTTGAGGGTCGAGGCGTCCTGGCCGATGTTGATGTTGGTGAACTCGGCGTCCGCGTTCAGCTGGTCGAGGTCGATCAGCAGGTTCTTGGCGTAGACCTGCTTTTTGACGTCGTCGCTGTTGCCCGCCTCCAGGCGAAGGACGATCTTGGGCAGCTTCCACGGCAGGCCGGGGATGACGTTGGGGTCGGTCACCACCGACTGGCAGAGGCCCTTGATGGTGGCCTCGTCGAAGGCCGAGACCGCGACCGGGTGCGGAGTGCCGTTCACCTCGGCGTCGATCGAGCCGAACTGGGCGAAGTTCTTGCCGTGCAGCTCCGGCGTGGTGACCTTGAAGCTCTGGCCGGAGACGCTGAACGAAGCCGCCAGCGCGTTGTTGGCCATGGCGGCGCCGACCATCGCGGTGGCCGCGATGCTCGGCACCATCACCAGTGCGAAGCGCTTCCAGCGGGTCTTGCCGTAGGTCTGGGACATGCGAGTCCTCCTTCTAGGACGTACATCTCCGGCTCCCCGGCGGCGCGCCCGCGCCGGTGGGGGACTGGGATGGGAGAGAGCTACGTCCTCGGTAGCGGAGAGCGCCTTGGGCGTCGTCGGACGCGGGAGCGGCCGGCACACAGCGGCACTCCCGTCCCTCCACCGGCCGCCCTTGCGGGGCGGCGGGCAGGACCGACGACATCGGCGATCACCCCCGAGCGACAACCAGCGACCGCGCAGGGCCGCGCGGCCGGTCGAAGGACAGGAACCGCCGTGGGACCGCGGATACCCCCCTGCCCTCCCTACCGCCGACCGGGGCCGACGGATCACCCGGTGGGGATCCCGTGCTCCACGTGGCCGACCGGATCGGAGGGTGTGGAGTCAGGGACCGGGCGTCGCCGATCGTGCTCGAATCCCGGGCGAAGCACAAGAGGTTCCTTACTGACGGGTAATGCAACACCCGACAGCGTTGATCATGAAATCGACGCGACATGCACCGTGTGTGACGTCTTGAAGGAAACGTGACGAAGAAATCCGCCGGAAACACGAACGAAACACCCGTGGACAGTCACCAGGTGTGACTGTCCACGGGTGTTGTCAAGATTTGGTAAACCTCTGTCCGGTTGACCGGATTGTCGCCAAATCACCCGGCGACACCGCAGGTCATCCGCCGTGCCAGGACCCGCCCGGGACCGACCGGGCCCGAACCGGAGGCGGCGTCAGAACAGCACGCGCGCCAGCGCGGTGCGGGCCGCGGTGACCCGCGGGTCGTCCGGGCCGATCACCTCGAACAGCTCCAGCAGGCGCAGCCGGGCGGCGTCCCGGTCCTCACCGGCGGTCCGGCCGACGGTGTCCACCAGCCGGCCGAAGGCGTCCTCGACGTGACCGCCCACCAGGTCCAGGTCGGCCGCCCGCAGCTGGGCCTCGACGTCCTTCGGGTCGGCCGCGGCCGCGGCGCGGACGGCCTGCGGGTCCACGCTCTCGATCCGCTGCAGCAGTTCGGCCTGGGCGAGGCCCAGCCTGGCCTCGGTGTTGCCCGGCTGGTCGGCCAGCACGTTCCGGTAGGCCTGGACGGCGCCGCCCAGGTCGCCGCTGTCCAGCGCGTCGTGCGCGGCGGCCAGGGCCGGGTCCTCCGGCCGCTGCGGGGCGGCGTCCGACGCCTCGCCCGGGGCCCCGGCGCCGCCGACCACGCCGAAGCGCTGCTCGGCGACCAGGATCAGCTGGTCCAGCACCTTGCGGACGTTGGCCGCGCTCTCGGCGCCCTGGAACAGCGGTACCAACTGGCCGGCCACCACGGCCATCACGGCCGGGATGCCCTGGATGCCGAACTGCTGGGAGATCAGCGGGTTGGCGTCCACGTCGATCTTGGCGAGCACGAACCGGCCGGCGTACTCCTCGGCCAGGCCCTCCAGGATCGGGCTGAGCTGCTTGCAGGGGCCGCACCACTCGGCCCAGAAGTCGATGACGACCGGCACTTCGGTGGAGCGCTGGACGACCTCGGCCTCGAAGGTGTCCTCGGTGACGTCGATGACGAGCGCGTAGGCGGACTGCGCGGGGGCGACCCCGGCCGCTTCGTCGGCGGCCGCCTGGCGGGCCCGCTCGACCCGGGCCTGCTCGGCCTTCTGGGCAGCCTCGCCGGCTGCCTTCACTGCGGCGAGGTCGACCGCACCGCGCAGGGCGGAGCTGTTGAGACGCGAATTCCGTGGCTGCATGGCACCATCCTCCCCCGTCCGCGCCGCCTGCGGGCAACCAACCTCGGGAAAGTCGCCCCGCACGGGCCGCGCGGCGCGGATTCCCGGGCGCGGTGGCCCTCCCCCGGTAGCCTGAACCGTTCGGCGCGGATCCCCACCCGCGCCCGCGCCGCCCCGTCCCACGGGTGCGGCGCCTGGTTGTCACTGCTTTCGCTACGAGTCGTAGCGTAACTGGAGCCGGGGTCCCGGCCGCAAGCCCCATCGGCGGTTCCGCGACGTGACCTGCCCCACTTTCCGGGGCGGCCCGGCTGCCCGAACGGGCGAACAGCCGCTACCGTTACCAGCCCCACCCATGTTACTCACCAGTAGAGCGCAAGGAGGCCCGGTTGCCGGCCCCCCAGCCCCCCGCGAACCCGGACGTCACGGGCCCGGAGACCGCGGACGGCCCCGCCCCCTCGGCGGGTGCCACGACCAGGGCCAAGGGGCGCCCGCGCAGTGCCGCCGCCGACCGCGCCATCCTCGACGCCACCCGCGAGGCCCTCGCCGAACTCGGCTGGGGCGGGCTGACCATGGGCCACGTCGCGACCCGCGCCAAGGTCGCCAAGACCACCCTCTACCGCCGCTGGCCGTCCAAGAACGAACTCGTGGTGGACGCCGTCGCCAGCCTCTTCGACGACCTGGTGATGCCCGACCTCGGCAGCCTGCGGGCCGACATCGAGGCGGTGGTCGCCCAGTTCGCCGACCTGCTGGCCCGCCCCGAGACCCAGGCCGCGCTGCTCGCGCTGTTCGCCGAGGGCACCCGTGACCCGCACCTGCACCGCCGCATCCGGGAGGCCATCGTCGACCCGCAGAAGCGCCTGGTCCGGCAGGGCCGGGCGGCCGCCCAGGCGCGCGGCGAACTCGCCCCGGACGCCGACCCGCGGACGGCCGACGAGGAGATCGACATCATCTTCGACACCATCGCCGGGACGGTCGAGCACCGCGTCCTGGTCAGCGGCGAGCCGATCACCGCCGACTGGACCCGCCGCTTCACCAACCTGCTGCTCGGCCCCTTCCCCAGCCTGCTGGCCGACTAGGCCCTGTCCGGCCGAACGCACGGCGAAGCCGCCCCGCACGGAGAAGCTCCGTAGGGGGCGGCCCACCGGCACGTCCTAGAAGGACGCGTTCTCCCGGTACGTCCCCCACTCCTCGCGCAGCGCGTTGCAGATCTCGCCCAGGGTCGCCTCGGCGCGCACCGCGTCCAGCATCGGCGGGATCATCGACTCGCCCGAGCGCGCGGCCGCCAGCATGGCGTCCAGCCCGGCCCGCACCGCCGCCTCGTCCCGGGCCTCCTTGCGCTCGCGCAGCACCCGCACCTGCTCGCGTTCGACCTCGTGGCTGACCCGCAGGATCTCCAGTTCGGGGGTGACGCTGCGCGGGTGGCAGTTGACGCCGACCACGCGCTTGTCCCCCTTCTCCACCGACTGCTGGTACTGGAAGGCCGCCTCGGCGATCTCGCCGGTGAACCAGCCCTCCTCGATCCCGCGCAGGATGCCGGAGGTGATCGGGCCGATCCCGTGGTCCTCGCGGCCCTTGTCGAGACGGCTCTTGTTCAAGATCTGCTGGAAGATCGCCTCGGCCTGCTGCTCGATCCGGTCGGTGAGCGCCTCGACGTACCAGGAACCGCCCAGCGGGTCGGCCACGTTGGCGACGCCGGTCTCCTCCATCAGCACCTGCTGGGTGCGCAGGGCGATCTCGGCGGCCTGCTCGGACGGCAGCGCCAGGGTCTCGTCCAGGGCGTTGGTGTGCAGCGAGTTGGTGCCGCCGAGCACCGCGGACAGCGCCTCCACGGCGGTGCGGACCACGTTGTTGTACGGCTGCTGCGCGGTCAGCGAGACGCCAGCGGTCTGGGTGTGGAAGCGCAGCCACTGCGCCTTGTCGGTCTTGGCGCCGAAGCGGTCGCGCATCCAGCGGGCCCAGATCCGGCGCGCGGCGCGGAACTTGGCGATCTCCTCGAAGAAGTCCAGGTGCGCGTCGAAGAAGAAGGACAGGCCGGGCGCGAAGACGTCCACGTCCAGGCCCCGGGACAGGCCCAGCTCGACGTAGGCGAAGCCGTCGGCGAGGGTGTACGCGAGCTCCTGCGCGGCCGTCGCCCCGGCCTCGCGGATGTGGTAGCCGGAGACGGACAGCGGCTTGTACGCGGGAATGCCCTGGGCGCAGTACGCCATCAGGTCGCCGATCAGCCGCAGGTGCGGCTCGGGGGCGAAGAGCCACTCCTTCTGGGCGATGTACTCCTTGAAGATGTCCGTCTGCAGGGTGCCGTTGAGCACCGCCGGGTCGACGCCCTGGCGCTCGGCGGCGACCAGGTACATGCAGAAGATCGGGACGGCCGGGCCGCTGATCGTCATCGAGGTGGTGACCTCGCCGAGCGGGATGCCGTTGAACAGCACCTCCATGTCGGCGGCCGAGTCGATGGCGACGCCGCAGTGGCCCACCTCACCGAGCGACTTGGCGTCGTCGGAGTCGTAGCCCATCAGGGTGGGCATGTCGAAGGCGACCGAGAGGCCCCCGCCGCCCGCCTCCAGGATCATCCGGTAGCGCTCGTTGGTCTGCTGCGCGTTGCCGAAGCCGGCGAACTGGCGGATGGTCCAGGTGCGGCCCCGGTAGCCGGTGGGGTGCAGCCCGCGGGTGAAGGGGTACTCGCCCGGCCAGCCGATCCGCTCGAAGCCCTCGACGGCCTGCCCGGGGGCGGGACCGTACGCCGGCTCGACCTCGTCGCCGGACAGGGTGGTGAAGTCCGCGTCCCGCTTGCGGGCGCTGTCGTACCGCTGCTGCCAGCGCTGCCGTCCGCGCTCGATCTCCTCGGCGTCCATGACCCCGAACTCCGCTCCGTACGGCCGCCACGGCACCGGGGCGGCACAGCTATTAGGACGTCCTACTAATTTACTCGGACGTCCTAGCAGCTGTCGATGGATGCCCGGGTCGAAACGCCGCGGGCCGCCCTCCCGGGGCCCGGAAACACGCGAGTGCCCCTTCCCCCGCGGGGGAAGGGGCACTCGCCGGGGCGTCGGATCAGACGCCGGCGGGCTGGCGGGCGTCCGTGCCGGTCGAGAGCCGCTCGGCGGCCTCGCGGACCACCTTGCGCTCGAAGACGAAGGACGCGAACGGGATGCAGCCGGCGGCCAGGGTCAGGATCATCCGGCCGAGCGGCCACTTCAGCTTCTGCCCGAGCAGGAAGGTCACCACGAAGTACCCGATGTACAGGTAGCCGTGCAGCATCGCGACGTACGTGGTCAGGTCCTCGGCCGCGTCGAAGCCGTACTTCGCGACCATGAAGCCGCAGAACACCAGCAGGGCCACACCGGTCGCAATGGCCAGGGCCCGGTACCAGCCCAGCAGGGGGGTCGCCTTCATACTCTTCATCGCCTCGTTCGGCAGGGATCGACCGGTACGCCCGGATCCGCGCACCGCTCCCACGAGGGTAACCGTCCTCACGGCCGCTCCCGCGCAGCCCCCTCGCCGCGGTCGTCGGTGAAGTCGCCGGCGGCGATCCGCAGCGGCCTGAGCAGTTCGAACACCTGCCGACACTGCTCGGTGTCGTACTCCTCCAGCCCGAACTCCATCGCCATGAGTTCCCGGGTGGCCTCCTCGACCGTCTCGCGGCCGCGGCCGGTGATCGTGGCGAGCACGCCGCGGCCGTCCAGCGGGTTGGGGCGGCGGGCGACCAGGCCGGCCCGCTCCAGCCGGTCGACGGTGTTGGTGACGCTGGTCGGGTGGACCATGAGCCGCTCGCCGATCTTGGACAGCGAGAGCTCGCCGGTCCGGCTGAAGGTCAGCAGCACCAGCGCCTCGTACCGGGCGAAGGTCAGCCCGTACGGCTTGAGCACCGCGTCGACCCGGGAGAGCAGGATCTGGTGGGCTCGCATGATCGAGGTGATCGCCGCCATCGAGGGGACCCCGCCCCAGCGGCGGGTCCAGAGCTCGTCGGCGCGGGCGATCGGGTCGAAGTCGAGGGCTAGGGGCTTGGGCACCTCCTTACCGTACCGGCGGAGGGGGCGGGCGCTACCAGCCGTCCTGATGGTGGACAAGCGCGACGCGTGGCGGGAACCCGCCAAAAGGGCGGCCAGGTCCATACCAGGACATTGCGCCGGTGTGAATGCGGGGCAACGGGACCGGGGCGCGGCGGAGTTGACGGCCGATCGGTCCGCAGCCGCACTATCAGGCCTCGGTTCGGATGGTAACCCGCTGAAAGGCCGGGTGATTCACACCTTTTGTCCGCCCGTTCACAATCCCTCCGGCTGGCGGGACTTGGCCAATTCATGAGCAAGACCTGTCATTTGATTTGCTCGATTGTCATGCTTTCCGCCAACCCCGTCCGGTAGCCACCACCCCCACCCACCGGTGGCCCGCCGCTCGACCGCACGGGGTCCGCACGTCAGCGCCCGTCCCGCCCCTCAGGTGCCGACCCCGGCCCCCGGGACGCGGCGCGACCGCCCACACGCGGTTACCCGGAAGGACTCGTCCGTGAAGCGAAAGCTCGCAGCAGTCGCCGTACTCTCCGCCACCGCCCTGCTCACCGGCGTCGTCCAGGTGAGCACCGCCGCCCAGGCCAGCCCGATCCCCGCGGCGCAGGCGCAGGCCGCCGAGCAGCACGCGGCGGCGCTCGCCCTGGCGGGCGGCCAGTCCGGCCCGCTGGCGAAGGCCCTCGCCCTCGGCGGCCAGGAGCAACTGGTGGCGAAGGACGCCGTGGTGGACCAGGACGGCACCCGGCACCTGCGCTTCGAGCGCACCTACGCCGGCCTGCCGGTGCTCGGCGGCGACCTGGTCGTCCACCAGAGCGCCCGCGGCGCGGTGGAGTCGGTCGACAAGGCGGTCTCCGCGCAGCTGAGCCTGCCGAGCCTGGCCCCGCAGATCCCGGCCGACAAGGCCGCCGCGCAGGCCACCGGCGCCGTCCAGGCCACCGTCGGCGTCGCCGCGGACAAGGACGAGTCCCCGCTGGCGGCCGTGCACCAGACCGGCAAGGCCGAGCTGGTGGTCTGGGCGAGCGACGGCAACCCGCGCCTGGCGTACCGGACCACCGTCGAGGGCGTGCGCGCCGACGGCACCCCCAGCAGCCAGCTGCTGGTCACCGACGCCGCCACCGGCCAGGTGCTGTCCACCCACGAGCAGGTGCAGACCGCCTCCGGCACCGGCAAGGGCGTCTTCGTCGGCAACGTCCCGCTGACCACCACCCAGAGCGGCACCTCGTACCAGCTGAAGGACGCCACGCGCGGCGGCCAGTCGACCGTCAACCTGAAGAACAAGACCTCCGGCACCGGCACGCTGGTCGCCAACTCGACCAACGCCTTCGGCAACGGCCTGGCCTCCAACAGCGAGTCCGCCGCCGTGGACGCCCAGTACGGCGCCGCGGCCACCTGGGACTTCTACAAGAACACCTTCGGCCGCAACGGCATCAAGAACAACGGTGTCGGCGCGACCAGCCGGGTGCACTACGGCTCCAACTACGTGAACGCGTTCTGGAGCGACGCCTGCTTCTGCATGTCCTACGGCGACGGCAGCGGCAACACCCACCCGCTCACCGAGATCGACGTGGCCGGCCACGAGATGAGCCACGGCGTCACCTCCGCCACGGCGAACCTCAACTACTCCGGCGAGTCCGGCGGCCTCAACGAGGCCACCTCCGACATCTTCGGCACGATGGTCGAGTTCTACGCCAACCTGCCCTCCAACCCGCCGAACTACTGGATCGGCGAGTTGATCAACCTGAACGGCGACGGCACCCCGCTGCGCTACATGGACAAGCCCAGCAAGGACGGCGCCTCGGCGGACTCCTGGTACTCGGGCGTCGGCAACCTCGACGTCCACTACTCCTCGGGCATCGCCAACCACTTCTTCTACCTGCTGTCCGAGGGCAGCGGCGCGAAGAGCATCAACGGCTTCAGCTACAACAGCCCGACCTCCAACGGCTCGGCCGTCACCGGCATCGGCCGGGACAAGGCCGCGCAGATCTGGTACCGCGCGCTGACCGTCTACTTCACCTCCACCACCAACTACGCGAGTGCCCGCACCGGCACCCTGAAGGCCGCCTCCGACCTGTACGGCGCCACCAGCGCCGAGTACAAGGCGGTCGCGGCCGCGTGGAGCGGCGTCAACGTCAACTGACGCACGGCGCACGGTGACAGGACGTCCGGGGCCCCCGTGGAGGGCGGCCCCGGGCGTCCGCGCACCCCCTCGCACGCCCGCCCCTGCACGCCCGCCCTCCCCCGCGCGTGCCCGACCGCTCCGCTCCGCTCCCGGGGTGGCGAAGTCCCGCCAGCCGGACGAACCGCCCGTAGCGGGCACTGGGCGGCAGCCGAACCATCCGCACCGACACTGGCGGATCCCGGCCAATCCCTGTCCGTGGTCTGTCATTTCCTGCCATCGATTGTCATGCTTCTGCCCAAGCCCCGTCCGACGCCCGTCACCCCCACCCGTCGACGGATCGTCAGGTACCGCACGGGAGCAGCACGTCCGCGCCCTACCGCCCCACGGCGCCAACCCCGGCGCCCCGGTACGCGGCGCAACCGCGCGCACACGCGGTTTCGTGGAAGGAACCCCCGCACGTGAAGCGAAAGCTGACAGCCGGCGCCATACTCTCCGCCACCGCCCTGCTCGCCGGCGTGATCCAGATCGCCATCGTCCCCGCCGCCCAGGCCGCCGCCCCGTCGCCGGAGCAGCAGCGCGCCGCGCTGCTCGCGGTGGCCGCCGGGCAGAGCAGCCCGGTCGCCCAGGCCCTGGCCCTCGGCGGCCAGGAGCGGCTGGTGGTCAAGGACGTCGTCGCGGACGCCAACGGCGAACGCCACCTGCGCTACGAGCGGACCTACGCCGGCCTGCCGGTGCTCGGCGGCGACCTGGTCGTCCACCAGCGCGCCGACGGCTCGGTGGACTCGGTCGACCGGGCCTTCGACGGCAGCCTGTCGCTGCCGAGCCTGGCCCCGGGCCTCGCCGCCGGGCAGGCGGCCGAGCGGGCCACCGCCGCGGTGCGGGCGACCGTCGGGACGGCCGCCGACGAGGACGAGGCGGCGCTCAGCCGGGTCGACGGCGCGGGCGCGGCCGAGCTGGTGGTGTGGGCGGCCGACGGCGCGCCGCGGCTGGCCCACCGCACGGTGGTCCGCGGCGAGCGGGCCGACGGCACCCCGAGCAGCCAGCAGGTCGTCACCGACGCCGCCACCGGCGAGGTGCTGTCCACCCGCGAGCAGGTGCAGACCGCCTCCGGCACCGGCAAGGGCGTCAACGTCGGCACCGTCACGCTGACCACCACCCAGAGCGGCACCTCGTACCAGCTGAAGGACGCCACGCGCGGCGGCCAGTCCACCACCGACCTCAAGGGCGCCACCTCGGGCAACGGCACGCTGTTCGCCAAGACCAGCAACTCCTGGGGCAACGGCCTGGCCTCCAACCGCGAGTCCGCCGCCGTGGACGCCCAGTACGGCGCCGCGGCCACCTGGGACTACTACAAGAACACCTTCGGCCGCAACGGCATCAAGAACAACGGCGTCGGCGCCGCCAGCCGCGTCCACTACGGCTCCAACTACGTCAACGCGTTCTGGGACGACTCCTGCTTCTGCATGACGTACGGGGACGGCTCCGGCAACACCAACCCGCTGACCGCGATCGACGTCTCCGGCCACGAGATGACCCACGGCGTCACCTCCGCCACGGCGAACCTCAACTACTCCGGCGAGTCCGGCGGCCTCAACGAGGCCACCTCCGACATCTTCGGCACCATGGTCGAGTGGTCGGCCAACCTGCCCGCGGACCCGCCGGACTACCTGATCGGCGAGAAGCTCAACATCTTCGGCAACGGCAAGCCGCTGCGCTACATGGACAAGCCCTCCAAGGACGGCAGCTCCGCGGACTCCTGGTACTCGGGCGTCGGCAACCTCGACGTCCACTACTCCTCGGGCATCGCCAACCACTTCTTCTACCTGCTGTCCGAGGGCAGCGGCGCCAAGGTGGTCAACGGGGTCAGCTACAACAGCCCGACCTCCAACGGCTCGACGGTCACCGGCATCGGCCGGACCAAGGCGGCCGCGATCTGGTACCGCGCGCTGACCGTCTACATGACCTCCACCACCAACTACAAGGCCGCCCGCACGGCGACCCTGAAGGCCGCGACCGACCTGTACGGCGCCACCAGCACCGAGTACAAGACCGTGGCGGCCGCGTGGAGCGGCGTCAACGTCAACTAGTGCGCGCCCCAGCACCCCCCAGCCACCCCCGGTAAGAAACGGCGACAGGCTGCCGCGGCCCTTTGGGAGAGGAGGCCGCGGCAGCCTGTCGACCGTCGCGTGGCGGGCGCGCGTCCCTACGCGGTGGCCGGCTTCAGCTCGCCGCGCTCCTCCTTGGCGAGCATCCGCTCGGCGAAGAAGCCGCCGGTGGGCAGCACCGAGAGGACGAACAGCAGCACGCCGCGCTTGGCGTCCCACTTCTGCGCCTGCCAGGCCTGGATCCAGAAGACGACGTACAGGATGAACAGGATCCCGTGGACCATGCCCATCACCGGGACGCCGTCGAAGGACGTGGTCCGCTTCAGCACGGAGCAGATCAGCAGCAGGATGAACGAGACCCCTTCGGGGCCGGAGACCAGGCGCAGGCGGTGGACGGCGCTGCTGTTCACGATGGGTACCTCAATACGGGGGTCGGAGGCGTACCTGCTTGTGAAGCGACTCACAAGTCTTCCGGCCATTATCACCGAGCACCTGTCCGAAGCCCCGGCCGGGGTGGTCACCGTGCCCGACGTCACAACCACCGTGTCCCGCCCCAGCGCCACGGCCGTCGTGTCCGTGTCACAGCTGTGCGCCAGAACCCGGCTCGTCGCGCCGGCCCGTCACCCGCTGCCCCTATCCTGCTGCCCGCGCCCGACGCACCGGGCGCCGTAGACATCGGACGACCGGGGGTAGCGACCACATGTTCAAGCGGGACTGGGACCGAAGGACCTGCGCCAAGCGCGGCCACACCACCTACGCGCCGACCGAGCCCGAGCTGGCCGCCCGGCTGCACGCCGCCACCGCCCTCGGCGACGCCTGGCGCTGCCTGCGCTGCGGCGACTTCGCGCTCGGCGCCCCGCACGGCTCCGGCCCGGCGCAGGACGCCCCGCTGGTGCCGCGCGGCAAGGCGCTGCGGGACCTCTTCATCCTGCGCTTCCTCGCCGTCGAGCGGGTGCTGCGCGGCCTGCTGATCATCATCGTGGCCTGGGCCGTCTGGAAGTTCTCCAACAGCCAGGACGCCGTGCACCGGGTCTTCGACGAGAACCTGTCGGTCTTCCGGCCGGTCACCGACCACTTCCACTGGGACCTCGAACACTCCCCGATCGTCGACACCATCCGCAAGACCTTCGACTACAGGAAGAGCACCCTGCTGATCGTCGCGGGCGCGCTGCTGGCCTACGCGCTGATCGAGATCGTCGAGGCGGTCGGCCTCTGGCTGGGCAGGCGCTGGGCCGAGTACCTCACCGTCGTGGCCACCGCCGCCTTCCTGCCGTTGGAGGGCTACGAGCTGAGCGAGCACGTCAGCGCCGTGAAGATCGGCACGCTGGTGCTGAACATCGCCGCGGTGCTCTGGATCATGCTGTCCAAGCGGCTGTTCGGGCTGCGCGGCGGCGTGGTGGCCTTCGAGGCAGAGCGCCACTCGGCCTCGCTGCTGGAGGTCGAGGAGGCGGCCGGCGCCGTCCCGCACGCCGCTCGGGGGGCGCACGCGCGGGCGTGACCGGCGCGTTTGTCGCAGACCGGTACCAGTTCCGCCCCCGCCCCTCCCCCCGCACCGGCCGCGCCCGCTAGATTGCGGCCGTGGCACAGTTCAGACTTCAGGGATCCCGAGTACTCGCGGTCGAGTTGGCCGGCGAGGCCGTCAAGGCCAGACACGGCTCGATGGTCGCCTACACCGGCCAGATGAGCTTCAAGAAGCTGACCGGCGGCGGGGACGGCCTGCGCGGCATGGTCGCCCGCCGGCTCACCGGCGAGCAGATGACCGTCATGGAGGTGAAGGGCCAGGGCACCTGCTACTTCGCCGACAAGGCCACCGAGATCAACCTGGTCCGGCTGAACGGCGAGACGCTGTTCGTCGAGGCGGACAACCTGCTCTGCACGGAGGGCTCGCTGCGCACCGGCACCACCTTCACCGGACTCAACGGCATGTCCTCCGGCAACGGCCTCTTCACCACCAAGGTGGAGGGCCACGGCTGGGCCGCCGTCACCTCGAACGGGCCCGCGATCATCCTGCGGGTCGGCCAGGGCCAGCCGCTGCGGGTGGACCCGGGCGCCTACGTGGCGCACACCGGCAGCCTGCACCGCAGCCTGAAGTCGGGCGCGGGCTGGACCACGGTGATCGGCGAGGGCGGCGGCGAGGCCGTCCAGGTGGAGTTCACCGGAGAGGGCCTGGTGTACGTGCAGCCGTCGGAGAAGGTCACCATCGGGGGCGACGTCTGATGGGCTTCACGAAGATCAACGGCAAGATGGTCGAGGCCGTGGTGCTGCCCGGGCAGCGGCTGTTCAGCCAGCGCGGCGCGATGCTCGCGTACACCGGGGACGTCCGCTTCACGCCGAACATCACCGGCGGGCAGGGCGGCGTGATGTCGATGATCGGCCGCCGGGTGGCCAACGAGGACACCCCGCTGATGACCGTCGAGGGCCAGGGCCGGGTGATGTTCGGCCACGGCGGCCACCACGTGCACGTGATCGACCTGGCCGGCGACACCCTGTACGTCGAGGCGGACCGGCTGCTGGCCTTCGAGGGCACGCTGCGCCAGTCCACCATGTTCATGGGCTCGCAGGGCGGGGTGATGGGCATGGTCCGCGGCCAGGTCACCGGCCAGGGCCTGTTCACCACCCAGCTGGACGGCAAGGGCTCGGTCGCGGTGATGGCGCACGGCGGCGTCTTCGAGCTGCCGATCGTCCCGGGCCGGCCGGTGCACGTCGACCCGCAGGCGTACGTGGCGCACCGCGGCCAGGTGCAGAACAAGCTGTCCACGGCGCTGGGCTGGCGCGACATGATCGGCCGCGGCTCCGGCGAGGCCTTCCAGCTGGAGCTGTCCGGACAGGGCGCGGTGTACGTCCAGGCGAGCGAGGAGAAGCTCTGATGTCCTACCCGCCGCAGCCGCCGCACGGGCAGTCGCCGTACGACCAGCCGACCCAGCCCGGCTTCGCCGCCCCTCCCCCGCCGGGCTACGCGCCGCCGCCCGCGCAGGGTTACCCCCAGCAGGGCGGGTACCCGCCACCGCCTCCCCCGCAGCAGCCCCAACAGGCCTACGCCCAGGAGCAGTTCGGCGGCCCGCAGGCCCCGCTGCCGAGCGCGCACGGCGGCTCCGGCCCGGTGGTGCACGACGCGTACAGCCTGCCGGTGAACGACAACGTCAACCCGTACGCCTTCTCGGTCGACCTGAACGGCTCGTACTTCCTCCAGAAGGGCAAGATGGTCGCCTACTACGGCGACATCACCTTCAAGGGCGTCGGCGCCGGCATGCTGGACCGGGCGATCGGCCAGCACTTCAACTCGCCGATGCACGCGGCGGACTGGGTGGTCGCCCAGGGCCGCGGCAAGCTGCTGCTGGCCGACCGGGCCTTCGACCTCAACTCCTACGACCTGGACGACGGCAACCTGACCGTCCGCTCGGGCAACCTGCTGGCCTTCGACCCGTCGCTGCGGCTCAAGCAGTCGATCATCCCGGGCTTCCTGACCCTGATCGGCACCGGGAAGTTCGTCGCCGCCTCCAACGGGCCGGTGCACTTCGTCGAGCCGCCGATCCGGGTGGACCCGCAGGCGCTGGTGGGCTGGGCGGACTGCCCGGCGCCGTGCCACCACTACGACCACGACTACATGCACGGGCTGATCGGCGGCATCCGACGGCTGACCGGGCTGGGCGGGGCCTCCGGCGAGGAGCACCAGTTCGAGTTCATCGGCGCCGGCCAGGTGCTGCTGCAGTCCAGCGAGAAACTGATGGCCGAGCGGTCGGTGGGCCAGGTGGACGCCGAGGCGGGAGTGCCGGTGGGCGGGGTGCCGTCGCAGCCGGCGGCGTCGGGCCACGGCGGGGGCAACCTCAACGTGCCGGGCCTCGGCAATCTGGGCGATCTGGGGCGACGTTTCGGCCTGTAAACTTGTACAAGATTGAACTAAATAGGGTATGCTGAGCCCATGGATACGCACACGATCAACACTGCGGACACCCCTCCGTCGCAGCCCGAGGAGGAGACTCCCTGGCTGACCGCCAGGGAGCAGCGGATGTGGCGCGCCCATCTGGAGGTCGCCAAACTGCTGGAGTACCAGCTCAGCCGTGAACTCCAGCCGCACAACCTGGCGATCAACGACTACGAGATCCTGGTGGTGCTCTCCGAGGCCCCCGACCGCCGGATGCGGATGACCGACCTCGCCACCGCCACCCTCCAGTCCAAGAGCCGGCTCTCGCACCAGATCACCCGGATGGAGAACGCCGGCCTGGTGCTGCGCCAGGAGTGTCCCGGCGACCGCCGCGGCCTCTACGCCCACCTCACCGAGCACGGCTGGGAGACCATGCAGCGGGTCGCCCCCGACCACGTGCGCAGCGTCCGGGCCCACTTCATCGACCGCTTCACCCAGGAGCAGCTCGACGCCATGTACGAGGCCCTCGCCCCGGTCGCCGAACACCTCCGCGGCCTCCGCGGCCGCGCCTGACGCGCCGCCCCCCGGCACACCGGGGCCGGCCCCACCGGGGGCCGGCCCCGCGCCGTCCTCAGCCCCGGGTGAGGCCGGCCACGAGTTCGTCGGCCGCGCCGTACGGGTCCAGTTCGCCCGCCACCACCCGCTCGGCCAGGCCGGCCAGGTGGCGGTCCCCGCGCAGGTCGCCGATCCGGGTGCGCAGTTCGGCCAACGCGATCGCCTCGATCTCGTCGGAGGCCCGACGGCGGCGGCGCGCCGCCAGTTCGCCGTGCTCCTCCAGCCAGGCGCGGTGCTTCTCCAGCGCCTCGACCAGCTCGTCGACGCCCTCGCCGCGGGCGGCGACGGTCTTGACGATCGGCGGGCGCCAGTCCCCCGCCCCGCGGGCCTCGCCGAGGCCGAGCATGTGGTTGAGCTCGCGCGCGGTGGCGTCGGCGCCGTCCCGGTCGGCCTTGTTGACCACGAAGACGTCGCCGATCTCCAGGATCCCGGCCTTGGCGGCCTGGATGCCGTCGCCCATGCCGGGGGCGAGCAGCACCACGGTGGTGTCGGCCTGGGCGGCGATCTCCACCTCGGACTGGCCCACCCCGACGGTCTCGACCAGGATCACGTCGCAGCCGGCCGCGTCCAGCACCCGCAGGGCCTGCGGCGCCGTCCAGGACAGCCCGCCGAGGTGGCCGCGGGTGGCCATCGAGCGGATGAACACCTCGGGGTCGGTGGCGTGGTCCTGCATCCGGACCCGGTCGCCGAGCAGCGCCCCGCCGGAGAACGGCGAGGACGGATCGACGGCCAGCACCCCGACCCGCTTGCCGAGCCGCCGGTAGGCGGAGACCAGCGCCGAGGTGGAGGTGGACTTGCCGACCCCGGGCGAGCCGGTCAGGCCCACCGTGTAGGCCTGACCGGTGTACGGCGCGAGCGCGGCCATCGCCTCGCGCAGTTGCGGGGCGGCGTTCTCGACCAGCGTGATCAGCCGGGCGACCGCCCGCGGCCGGCCCGCCCGGGCCTGTTCGACCAGCGTGGCGACATCGATCATCGGGAGCTCCTCGCGCGGATGCCTTCGGGGCTGCGGCGCCGCTCGTGGCGGTCCGCAGCCCCGAAGGCATGTCAGCTGATCAGGCCTTCGGGCTGGCGTCCTTGGGGACGCGCACGATCAGGGCGTCGCCCTGGCCGCCGCCGCCGCACAGCGCGGCCGCGCCGACCCCGCCGCCGCGCCGCTGGAGCTCCAGCGCCAGGTGCAGCACCACGCGGGCGCCGGACATCCCGATCGGGTGGCCGAGCGCGATCGCGCCGCCGTTGACGTTGACGATGTCCGAGGAGACGCCCAGGTCCTTGGTCGACTGGTGGGCGACGGCCGCGAACGCCTCGTTGATCTCGATCAGGTCGAGGTCGGAGACCTCCAGGCCCTCCTTGGCCAGCGCGTGCTTGATCGCGTTGGACGGCTGCGACTGCAGCGAGTTGTCCGGGCCCGCCACGTTGCCGTGCGCGCCGATCTCGGCGATCCAGCTCAGACCCAGCTCCTCGGCCTTGGCCTTGCTCATCACGACCACCGCGGCGGCGCCGTCGGAGATCTGCGAGGAGGTGCCGGCCGTGATCGTGCCGTCCTTGGCGAACGCCGGACGCAGCTTGGCCAGGCCCTCGACGGTGGTGTCCGCGCGGATGCCCTCGTCCTGGCCGAACAGCACCGGCTCGCCCTTGCGCTGCGGGATCGCGACCGGGGTGATCTCGGCGTCGAAGACGCCGTCGGCCTGCGCCTTGGCGGCCCGCTGGTGGGAGGCCGCGGCGATCTCGTCCTGCACCTCGCGGGCGATGCCCAGCCGGGTGTTGTGCTTCTCGGTCGACTCGCCCATCGGGATGTTCTCGTAGGCGTCGGTGAGGCCGTCGTGGGCCATCGAGTCGAGCATCCCGATCGCGCCGTACTTGTAGCCCTCGCGGGACTTCGGCAGCAGGTGCGGGGCGTTGGTCATCGACTCCTGGCCGCCGGCCACCACGACGTCGAACTCGCCGGCCCGGATCAGCTGGTCGGCCAGCGCGATGGCGTCCAGGCCGGAGAGGCAGACCTTGTTGATGGTGAGCGCCGGGACGCTCATCGGGATGCCGGCCCGGACGGCGGCCTGGCGGGCCGGGATCTGGCCGGCGCCGGCCTGCAGCACCTGGCCCATGATCACGTACTGGACCTGCTCACCCGTGATGCCGGCCCGCTCCAGCGCGGCCTTGATCGCGAAGCCGCCGAGGTCGGCACCGGAGAAGCCCTTGAGGGAACCGAGCAGGCGACCCATCGGGGTCCGCGCACCGGCAACGATCACAGAGGTGGTGTTGGTCATGGGACGAGCCCCTTCGCACGTCGTGGCCAGGTGAGGATGCGCTCAATGTACTGACCCGTTACCCGCCCGTCACCGGAGCGACAGTGTGATCGAGCGCACTGGCACCTTCCAGTCAACACCGTGTCAACGCGGCCCGGGTGAACCCCGGCGTCCGCCCCGGGTGAGCCCCCGGTGTGCGGCCCGGGTGGACCTCCGGCGTGTGAGCAGACTCGCACGTCCGGCGCTGGCGCCGGTCAGCGGCGATGCGCTGCACTGGTGCCACCTGGTTCCCGAGGTACCCAACCCGCCCCCGGAGGTCGCCGTGCTGACCCGTATCGACCACATCGGCATCGCCTGCCGCGACCTCGACAAGACGGTCGAGTTCTACCGCGCCACCTACGGCTTCGAGGTGTTCCACACCGAGGTCAACGAGGAGCAGGGCGTCCGCGAGGCCATGCTCAAGATCAACGACACCGGCGACGGCGGCGCCTCCTACCTCCAGCTGCTGGAGCCCACCCGGCCCGACTCGACCGTCGCCAAGTGGCTGGAGAAGAACGGCGAGGGCGTGCACCACATCGCCTTCGGCACCGCCGACGTGGACGGCGACGCCGAGGCCGTCCGGGCCAAGGGCGTGCGGGTCCTCTACGACGAGCCCCGGATCGGCTCGATGGGTTCGCGGATCACCTTCCTGCACCCCAAGGACTGCGGCGGCGTCCTGACCGAGCTGGTCACCTCCGCCGAACCGGGCGTCCACGACGCCCACTGACCCCCGCCAGGTGCCGCCCACGACCGGGCGGCACCCCCGAATCGCCGGTCATGACCCGTCAGTAACCTCGTCCGACAGCCGGAAAACCACCACGCGGCCATTCCCCCGCGGTGCGCTCCCACTACAATGCCCAGGTGCGCGAAGGCTCCGGGGGACGGAGGCGACGGGCACGGCCGATGACAGGCCCGTCCGCCCAGCGGTGGCCGGCCCGTCGCAGGGGAGTCCACAACGCGGGCACGGCTGAACAGTCGCAACACTGATCTGTCACCATTCTCCACAAGGCAAGAGTTCGCCCAGGAGTCCACCCGGACGGGGGAACGCGGCATCACCGCGCTTCCACGCCCAGGGCTCCGACGACCGCGGCGGGCGGCCCCGGATTGACCGGCGGGCCGTCCACCGGCTGCGGATGCAAGGAGCCAGTCGGACCAGTACCCGGACAACGGGTGCCCTGGACCGGCCGGGTCGAGGACGCGACCAGGAGATGGATGGGACCGCGGAGTGCGGGGCAACGACCGCTACGAGGTTGACGATCACCTCTCCCAGTTCGAGGCCGAGATGGGTCGGACTCGAAAGGAGCGGGACAAGGCAGTCGAGCATGCCGAGGACCTCGCCTACCAGGTGGAGGTGCTCCGGGCCAAGCTGCACGAGTCCCGCCGCATGCTCGCCCAGCCGCGCGCCTTCGACGCCGTCTCCGGCCAGGCCGAGCAGATGCTCCGCACTGCCGAGATGCAGGCCCAGCAGCTGCGCGCCGACGCCGAGCGCCAGCTGCGCGACTCCCAGGCCGCCACCCAGCGGATCATGGCCGAGGCCGCCGAGCGCACCGCCCGACTGGAGGCCGAGCTCACCGCCCGCCGCCGCCAGCTGGAGGACGAGCTCACCGAGCTGCGCCGCACCGCCGAGCAGCACGTCAACGGCTGGGCCGAGCAGACCAGGACCGGCTCCGAGCAGGAGGCCCAGCGCCTGCTCCAGGACGCCCGCGCCGAGGCCGAGCGCATGGTCGCCGCCGCCCGCGCGGAGGCCGTCGCGCTCTCCGACCAGGCCCGCGCCCAGACCGCCGCCGACGTCGACGCCGCCCGCGGCGAGGCCCAGGCCGCCGCCGAGGCCGCCCTCCAGCGGGCCCAGAGCGACGCCGAGCGCCTGCTGCGCGCCGCCTCCGAGCACGCCCAGCAGGCCGGCGCCCAGGCCGCCGCCGACGTGGACGCCGCCCGCGGCGAGGCCCAGCAGCAGCTGGCCGCCGCGCACGCCGCCGCCGAGCAGCAGCTCGCCGTCGCGAAGGCCGAGATCGGCCGGCTCAAGGAGCAGGCCTCCGCCGAGCAGATCCGGGCCGAGCAGCAGCTCGCCCACGCCCAGGCCGAGATAGAGCGGCTGCGTGCCGAGGCGATCGCCGAGGCCGAACGCACCCGCCGCGAGTCCGCCGAGCTGCGGGCCCAGGCCGAACAGGCCGCCGAACAGCTCCAGGCCGACGCCGAGGCCGCCGCCGAACGCAAGGCCGCCGACGGCGAGGCCGCCAACGAGCAGCGCTCGCAGACCGCCCGTGCCGAGGTCGCCCGGATGGTCGCCCACGCCACCAAGGAGGCCGAGGCGATCCGCGCCGAGGCCACCACCAAGCAGGCCGAGGCGGAGGCCGCCAAGGCCGCCGCCGCCGAGGAGAGCGAACGGCTGCGGGCCACCGCCGAATCGGTGGCCGGCGAGCTGCGCGCCGAGGCCGAGGCCGCGATCGCCGACCTGCGCGCCCAGGCCGACCGGGAGGTCGCCGAACTCCGCGCCCACGCCGAGGCCGAGGCCCAGCGGCTGCGCCACGCGGCCGAGGAGGAGGGCCGGGCGGCCGGCGCCAAGGAAGCCACCGTCCACCTCGCCAAGGCCGCCAAGACCGCCGAGGAGGTGCTCGGCCAGGCCGACCAGGACGCCGAGACCGCCCGCACCGAGGCCGCCACCGAGGCCGAGCGGATCCGCACCGAGGCCGCCGCCGAGGCGCAGCGCCTGCGCGAGCAGGCCCAGGCCGCCGTCGAGCAGGCCCAGAACGCCGCGCTCGACGACGCCGCCGCGATCCGCGAGCGGATCGAGCAGATGCAGGACGAGGCGGCCCGCCTGCGGGCCGAGGCCGAGGAGCTGCGCGCCCAGGCCGCCGCCGAGGCCGACCGGGTGCGCGGCGAGGCCCGCCGCCAGGCCGTCGTGCAGATCGAGGAGTCGGCGAAGAACGCCGAGGAACTGCTCACCAGGGCCAAGGCCGACGCCGACGAGCTGCGCGCGGGCGCCGCCGGGGAGATCGAGCGGCTGCGCGCGCAGGCCCAGGAACAGGCCGCCGAGACCCAGGGCCGGGCCGAGCAGACCCTCGCCCGGGCCCGCACCGAGGCCGAGAAGACCACCACCGCCGCCGAGCAGCAGGGCCAGGACGCCCTCGCCGCCGCCAAGGCCGCAGCCGCCGAGAACCGCGCCGCCGCCGAGCGCGAGACCGCCGAACTCCGCCGGGACGCGACCGAGTTCGACCAGCGGGTCCGGGCCGAGGCGAACGCCGCCGCGACCGCCCTCAGCGCCGAGGCGCAGTCCGAGGCGAACGCCGTCCGGGACGCCGCGGTGGCCGACGCCGAGCGCGTCCGCACCGAGGCCGACGCCGAGGCCGCCCGTGCCCGCAGCGAGGCCGAGGCCGCCGCGAACGCGCTGCGCGAGGAGAGCCGGCGCGAGTACGAGGAGGCCGCCGCCGGGCTGCACCGCGAACGCGAGGAGACCGCCGAGCAGCTGGCCGCCGCCCAGGCCGCCCACGAGCAGGCCGAACAGACGGCGACCGAGCTGCGGGCCCTCGCCGAGCGGGAGAGCGCCGAACTGCGCGAGCTCGCCGAGCGCGAGACCACCGAGCAGCGCACCGCCGCCGAGGCGTACGCCGCCGACGTCCGGGCCAAGGCCGAACAGGCCGCCACCGAACTCACCGAACGCACCACCGCCGAGACCACCGAACAGCGCGAGGCGACCGAACAGCACGTCGCCGAGCTGCGCGCCCTCGCCGAACGCGAGACCACCGAACTGCGCGAGCTCGCCGAGCGGGAGAGCGCCGAACTGCGCGAGCTCGCCGAGCGGGAGACCACCGAGCAGCGCGAGGCGACCGAACAGCACGTCGCCGCCCAGCGTGCCGAAGCCGAGGAACTGCTGGAGGGCGCCCGGAGCGCCGCCGAGCAGCGCCAGGCCGAGGCCGCCCGGGACGCCAAGGCCGTCCGGGAGAAGGCCGCCGCCGAGCTGGCGTTCGCCGCCGAGCAGGCCGAGACGGTCCGCGCCGAGGCCGGCCGCGAGCTGTCCGAGGCCCGCGCCACCGCCGACAGCATCCGGGCCGAGGCCACCGCCGTCCTGGAGCAGGCCCGGGTCGACGGCGAGGAGCTGGTCACCGCCGCCCGCGTCGAGGGCGCCGCCCTGGTCGAGGCCGCCGAGGAGGAGGCCGCCGAGGTCCGCCAGTCGGTGGCCGGCATGCACGAGGCCGCCGCCGAGCAGATCGCCGAGCGGAAGGCCGCCGCCGAGCGGGAGGCCGCCGAGGTCCGCGACCGGGCCGAGCAGGCCGCCGCCGAACTGCGCGAGCTGGCCGAGCGCGAGACCGCCGAGCAGCGGGCCCTCGCCGACCACGAGACCACCGCCCTGCGCGAACTCGCCGACGCCGAGACCGCCGAGCAGCGGGCCCTCGCCGACCACGAGACCGCCGAACTGCGCGCCCGTACCGACGCCGAGACCACCGCCCTGCGCGACCTGACCGACCGCGAGCTGGCCGCCGAACGCGAGGCCCACGAGGCCGAGTTGGGCCGTCAGCGCGCCGAGGCCCAGGCCTACGACGAGCACCTGCGGGCGGAGGCCGACGCCGTACTGCACGCGGCCCGGGAGGCCGCCGGGCAGTTGCGCGCGGACGCCGAGGCCCAGGCCGTCCGGACGATGGCCGCCGCCGACGAGCGCTCGGCCGGTCTGGTCGCCGACGCCGAGGAGCTGGCCGCCGCCCTGCGCGCCGAGGCCGAGGAGTACGCGCTCGCCACCCGGACCCTCGCCGACGAGTACGACGCCGCCGCCCACGGCCGCGCCGACGCGTACGACGCGGAGACCCGGGAGGCCGCCGAGCAGTTCGACAAGGCCACCCGCGAGCAGGCCAACTCCGTCCTGGAGAAGGCCTTCGCGGACGCCGAGTCGCTCGGCGAGGACGCCCAGACCACCGCACTGGCCACCACCGCCGCCGCCGAGGAGCAGGCGGACGCGATGGTCGCCGCCGCCCGCAAGGAGGCCGACCGGCTGGTCGCCGCCGGCGAGGCGGCCGGCCAGGCCGAGGTGGAGAAGGGCCGGTCCGACGCCGACACGCTGCTCGCCGAGGCCCGCCGGGACTCCACCGCGATCCGCGAGCGCGCCGAGGAGTTGCGCGAGCGCACCGACGCCGAGGTGGAGGCGCTGCACGAGCGCGCCCGCAAGGAGAACGCGGCGGCCATGAAGTCGGCCGGCGAGCGGGTCGACGCCCTGGTGACGGCCGCTCAGGAGCAGCTGACCGAGGCCGAGGAGCAGGCGGTGGCCACCGTCGCCGAGGCCGAGGACCGGGCGGCGGCGCTGGTCGCGGCTGCCGAGGACCGCGCGGGCGAGCTCACCTCGGAGGCGTCCGCGGAGGCCAGCAAGGTCCGGATCTCGGCCGTCCGCAAGGCCGAGGGGCTGCTGAAGGAGGCGGAGACCAAGCTCGCCGACTCCACCAGCCGCGCCGAGGCGCTGATCGTCAAGGCCGAGGCCAAGCTCCAGTCGGCCGAGGCCGAGGCCGAGGAGCGGCTGGAGACCGCCGCCACCGAGGCGGAGAAGCGGCTGCGGGACGCCGACCGCAGCGCGGACGAGCAGGTCGAACTGGCGAAGGCGGAGGCCGAACGGCTGCTCGCCGAAGCGCAGGCCGAGGCGAAGCGGGTCACCGACGAGGGCCGTCGCGAGCTGGACGAACTGGTGCGGCGGCGCAAGGACATCAACACCGAGATCTCCAGGGTGCAGGACGTGCTGTCCGCGCTGGAGGCGTTCGAGGCACCGGCACCGGTCGCCCAGACCAACGGGGGAAGCAGCACCAAGAAGGACGGGGGTGCCAAGGCGGGTGCCGGAATTGGTTCCCCCCGGTCGGGCGGCAATCGTTCCAAGAACGCACCACCCGATTGAGCGGACATTGTCCGCGGGACGACGGCATCTCGCCGTCGACACTCCGGTACCGTGTCAGGATTCCCTCAACCACCTCAGCGGTTTGACGACAGGAAGCCCAGAACCCCATGAGCGACAGTCACTCCCCTCACGGCTTCGACCTGGTGCGCCGTGGGTACGAGCGCGCCCAGGTCGACGAGCGGATCACCAAGCTGGTGGCCGACCGTGACAGTGCCCTGACCCGGATCAGCGCGCTCGAGAAGCGCATCGAGGAACTCCACCTGGAGACCCAGACCGCGCAGGCGGCGGTCACCGAGGCGGAGCCCTCGTACGCCGGTCTCGGCGCCCGGGTCGAGAAGATCCTGCGACTGGCCGAGGAGGAGGCCAAGGACCTGCGCGACGAGGCGCACCGCGCCTCCGAGCAGCACCGCGAGCTCGCCGAGGCCGCTGCCCAGCAGGTCCGCACCGAGGCCGAGAACTACGCCAAGGACCGCAAGGCCAAGGCGGAGGACGAGGGTCTGCGGATCGTCGACAAGGCCAAGAGCGACAGCGCCCAGCTGCGCGCCGAGGCCAACAAGGACGCCCAGAACAAGCGCGAGGAGGCGGACGCCCTCTTCGAGGAGACCCGCACCAAGGCCGCCCAGGCCGCGCTGGAGTTCGAGACCAACCTGGCCAAGCGCCGCGAGCAGTCCGAGCGTGACCTGGCCGCCCGTCAGGCCAAGGCCGAGAAGCGCTTGGCCGAGATCGAGCACCGGGCCGAGCAGCTGCGCCTGGAGGCCGAGAAGCTGCGCACCGACGCCGAGCGCCGCGCCCGCCAGACCGTCGAGACGGCGCAGCGCCAGTCCGAGGACATCGTGGCGGACGCCAACGCCAAGGCCGACCGGATCCGCAGCGAGTCCGAGCGCGAGCTGGCGGCGCTCACCAACCGCCGCGACAGCATCAACGCCCAGCTGACCAACGTCCGCGAGATGCTGGCGACGCTGACCGGCGCGGCCGTGGCCGCCGCCTCGCTGCCGGGCGACGACACCATGGGCGTGCCCGCCCAGCAGTCGCGCTGACGCCGCCGCCGGGCGCCGGCGCCCGGCGGTACGTGCGGAACGGACGGCACGTGCGGAACAGCGGACAGGCCCTCACCCACCAGGGTGAGGGCCTGCCGTCTTTCCACCGTCATCATCTCGGGTGACCTGGGTGAGCGGGCGTCACCTGGGGTAGGCCCCGTCGGGCCGCTGGTGCCCGCTGCTGAGCTGGTTGCCCTCGTCGTCGGAGACGGTGCCGAACCACGAGGTGCACCAGACCGACACCGAGTCCGGCCAGTACTGCACCTCGAACGGGTGGCCGGAGCCGTGGTCGCCGTACGAGGTGACGATGAAGGTCTCGCCGGGGCGCAGCCAGTAGTCCTCGCCGAGCGGTTCCAGGGTCAGTTCGACCAGGCCCTCGCCGCGGTTGGTCACGGGCATCCGGCCGGTCACCTCCAGCGCCGAGAAGTCCCAGCCGGTCGCTTCCTCCCTCATCCCGCCGTCACCCGGGCCAGCAGGTCGCGGACGGCGGTGTTGAACGCCTCCGGTGCCTCCAGGGCGCTCAGATGGCCCGCCCCGGGAATGACGGTCAGTTCGGCGTCCGGCCGGGCCCGGAGCATCGGTTCGGCCTCCTCCGGCGCCACCAGGCCGTCCTGCGCGCCCGCGACGACGGCGGTGGGCACCCGCAGCCCGGCCAGCACGTCCAGCGCGTCCGGCCGGGCCGCCATGGCCCGCTGGGCCCAGGCGACGGCGGCCGGCGACGCGGCCGCGACCAGCGACCGCACCCGCTCCACCAGGTGCAGCGAGTCCGGCCCGAGCTGCCCGGCGGCGACCTCCTCGTCGAGCAGCAGTTGGACGCTGCCCCGGGCGGTGACGGCGGCCGCGATCCGCTCCCGGTTGGCCCGGACGGCGTCGGTGTCGGCGGTGGCGCGGGTGCTGGCCAGCAGCAGTCCGGCCAGCCGGTCCGGGTGGCGGCGGGCGAAGGCCAGCGCCACGTAACCGCCCATGGAGAGCCCGCCGACCACCGCGCGCTCGATCCCGGCCGCGTCCAGCAGCAGGGCGAGGTCGTCGGCGACCAGGTCCAGCGAGGGTTCGTCGGCCCCCAGCTCGGTGCCGCCGAAGCCGCGCTGGTCCGGGGCGAGCACCCGGGCCTCGTCGCCGGTCAGACCGGGCAGCGCGTCCAGTTGGGCGGACCACATCGAGGCGTTCAACGGAAAGGCGTGCAGCAGCACGAGGGGTGTTCCGGTGCCGCTCTCGCGGACCGACACTGCGGAGGGGGGCTGGGTCATGGGCCCACCGTATTCCGGCACGCCCGGCGGGCCCACTCAGCGGGCCGTGATATCCGCTTTGTCCTAGCCTTACCAGGAGTAAGGGAGCGCGAATGATCGAGTTGCACGACCTGACAAAACGTTACGGCAGGACCCTCGCGGTGGACCGGCTCAGCTTCCAGGTCCCCCAGGGCGTGGTCACCGGCTTCCTCGGCCCCAACGGCGCAGGCAAGTCCACCACCATGCGCATGATCCTCGACCTCGACCGCCCCACCAGCGGCCGGGTCACCATCGACGGCAAGCGCTACGGGCAGCTCAGCGAACCGCTCAAGTACATCGGCGCGCTGCTGGAGGCCAAGGCCGTCCACCCCGGCCGCACCGCCCGCGACCACCTGCTCTGGCTCGCCCAGAGCAACCGCATCCCGACCCGCCGGGTGGACGAGGTGCTCAACCTGGTGGGCCTCACCCCGGTCGCCCGCAAGCGGGCCCGGGGCTTCTCGCTCGGCATGGGCCAGCGACTGGGCATCGCCTCCGCACTGCTCGGCGACCCGGAGATCGTCATGTTCGACGAGCCGGTCAACGGACTGGACCCGGAGGGCATCCTCTGGATCCGCAACCTGATGAAGCGGCTCGCCACCGAGGGCCGGACCGTCTTCGTCTCCTCCCACCTGATGAGCGAGATGGCCGTCACCGCCGACCACCTGGTGGTCATCGGCAAGGGCCGGCTGCTCGCCGACCTGCCGATGCCGGAGTTCATCCGGCGCAACTCCCGCTCCGCCGTCCGGCTGCGCACCCCGCACCCCGAGCGCCTGCTCGACGCCCTGTCCGGCGCCGGGCTCCGGTCCGAACCCGGGCCCGGCGGCTCCTACGAAGTGGTCGACGGCGATCTCGCCCGGCTCGGCGACCTGGCCGCGGCCCACGGCGTCGTCCTGCACGAACTCAGCCCGCAGCAGGCCTCGTTGGAGGAGGCGTTCATGCAGATGACGGCCGACTCGGTGGAGTACCACGCGGGCGACGGCCCGGGCCGGGACGCGGCCGGCGCACCCGGCGTCTGGGGCGCCGGCTGGAAGGCGGACGGCGCCCCGCAGACTGCGGCGGCCCGGCAGGAGGAGAACTGAGATGACGTCCTTCCCGGCGATCCTGCGCTCCGAGTGGACGAAGATCCGCAGCGTCCGCTCGACGATCTGGACGCTCGCGCTGACCTTCGTCGTCACCGTCGGCATCGGCGCGCTGCTGTCCCTGCTCACCAACAGCAACTTCGGCGAGTTCCGGCGGGGCGACCAGTCCGTCTTCGACGCCACCGGCACGGCCTTCTCCGGCATCATGCTCGGCGAGCTCGCCATCATCGTGTTCGGCGTGCTGGCCATCGGCAACGAGTACAGCACCGGCATGATCCGGGTCACCCTGGCCGCCGTCCCGCAGCGCGGCACCCTGCTCACCGGCAAGGCGGTGGTGCTCGGCGCGATGGCCCTGGCGGTCTCGGTGGTGACGGCCTTCGTCACCTTCTTCACCGGCCAGGCGCTGCTCGGCTCGCACTCCACCAGCCTCGACCAACCGCACGTGCTGCGCGCGGTGTTCGGCGCCGCGCTGTACCTGACGATGCTCTGCCTGTTCTCGGCCGGCGTCACCACGATGCTGCACAGCCAGACGCTGGCACTGGGCGTACTGGTCCCGTTCTTCTTCCTGCTCTCGCCGATCCTCTCGGCGGTGCCGAAGGTCAAGACCCTGGCCCACTACTTCCCGGACTACGCGGGCTCGCGGATGCTGCTGGTGTACGAGCAGCACGGCCAGCCGTACGGGCCGTGGGAGGGCTTCGTGATCTGCCTGGCCTGGACGCTCGCCGCCCTGCTCGGCGGCGCGCTGGTGCTCAAGAACCGGGACGCCTGACCGGCTCAGTACCGCGGAGCGCCGCGGCCCCGCAGGACGTTGGAGGCCCGGCGCTCCCGCGCGCCCCAGCAGGCGCGGTGCCAGTGCCGCCGGTCGTCCACGCCCGCGCCGTACATCGGCCAGGCCACCACGTGGCCCATCCCGGGCGGGATCTCCTGGTCGCAGCCCGGGCACCGGTAGTGCCGCCCGGCCGTCCCGGCGACCGTCTGGACCACCCAGTCGTCGCCCTGGTGGCTCTCGGTGCGGCGCAGCGATCCGCCGAGCGGGGAGGCCTGCTCGGCGCTCCCGCCCGGGTCGGCGCTCTTGATCCGGTTGCGGCGCGGCGACACGTCGGACTACCTCTCTTCCGGGATTTCGGGTCGTTCCAGCCTACGGCCGGCCGCCCCTCCGGCAGGCCACTATCACGGCATCGTCCGACGCTCCCGCGTTTTTGCCGAGATCCACCCGATCTTCGACGAAATCCGGGTTTCCGCGTGCCATTGGCACATGACATCGGATACCCACAAGGGGAACAGGCGGGGCCCGCAGACCCTGCGCGCACCCGAGGAGGCCCCACCATGACCAAGACCAGCGCCCGCGCCGAGACCCGTCGGCCCGTCGGAGTCCGGCCGCCCGCCCCCGGGCCGGTGCTGACCTCGCCCGCCCCGGTCACGGCCGCGGCGGGCGAGCCGCTGCCCGTTCCGCAGCGGGCGGGCGCGCTCCCGCCGGACACCGCGCCGGTGCGGGTCGGCGCGTTCCTGCTGTCCGCGCAGTTCCCCGGGCAGAGCCACCGCGAGGCGCTGGACCGCACCGTCCGGGCCGCCGTCGAGGCCGAACGCGCGGGCCTGGACAGCGTCTGGCTGGCCGAGCACCACTTCGTCCCGTACGGGGTCTGCCCCAACGCCGCCACGCTGGCCGCGCTGCTGCTCGGCCGCACCCGCCGGATCGGCGTCGGCACGGCGGTCAGCGTGCTCTCCACCGCCCACCCGGTGGCGCTCGGCGAGCAGGCCGCGCTGCTGCACCTCACCTCGGACGGGCGCTTCACGCTCGGGGTGGGCCGCGGCGGCCCCTGGATCGACCTGGACGTGTTCGGCGGCGGCGTGGACGCCTTCGAGAACGGCTTCCCGGAGCGGCTGGACCTGCTGCTGCGCTGGCTGCGCGGCTCCCGGGTCGGCGCGGACGGCCCGCAGTTCGCCTTCCCCGAGGTGGCGGTGGTGCCGCGCGCCACCGAACCGGTGCGCCGGTCCGGACTGGGCAGCTGGCTCGGTCTCGGCGAGCGGTCCGGCCCGGTGCGCTTCCCGCGCCAGCGCCAGGACGTCGAGGGCCTCGGCGAGGGCTTCGGTGAGGAACTCGACCCGTCCGGGCGGCCGGTGGCCGGACCGCCGATGGTGGTCGCGTGCACCTCTCCGAGCGGGGTGCGGCTGGCCGCCGAACGCGGCCTGCCGATGCTGCTCGGCATGCACTCCGGCGACGACGACAAGCTGCGCATGCTGGAGCTGTACCGCAGCGCCTGGCTGGCCGCCGGGCGCGGCGAGGAGCAGCTGCGCCGGGTGAACCGCCGGCACGTCGCGGCCGGGGTGGCCCAGGTCGACGACCGCACCTCGGCGGCCCGCGCCACCCTGCTGAACGCCATGCCGGGCTGGTTCGAGTACGGGCTCGGCGCCCACCGCACCGTGGACGGCCGGGAGCGCAAGATGCGCGACCCGCGCGAGTACACCGAACTCCTCTGCGACCTGCACGCGGTGGGCACGCCGCGGCAGTGCGCCGACCGGCTGCTGGCCACCGCCGAGCGGACCGGCATCCGCCGCTTCGCGCTGCTCGCGGAGGGCAGCGGCGACCGCGAGGCGACCCTGCACAACATCGCCCGGCTCGGCTCCGAGGTGCTGCCGCAGCTGGGGTGAGCCCGGGGGTGGAGCGGCCGGGCCCGGTCCGGGCCGCCGCCCCTCCCCCCGCACCGGGGGACGGGGGCGGCCCGACGACCTTCCGGGCCGCTAGGTCCTATCCGGTCGATCTTGGCGGATCAGCCCGCGGCGTTGGGCGCCCGGCTGGGCGTGCGCCCGGATCGCCCTCGTACTGGGCGTACTTGGGCGATTCGGGCGTGCGTCCAGGCGGGATGTCCGGCGTCGCGGGCCCGGCAAGGTCGGCCGGACAGGACCTAGGGCCCGGCATCGGCGGTGCTGCCGGGTCAGCAGTCCCGCAGCTCCTCGGACTGGTTGAGCAGCTGCTCCCGGACCGAGGTGAAGCGTGCGTGCCGTGCCTCGTTGGCGTCCGACGGCAGGAAGACCGCCACCCGGTGACAGTTCTGGAAGGCCAGCCGCACCCCGAAGTGCCGCTGCAGGGCCCCCCGGATGGCGTCGCTGGCGAGGGCCCGCAGGAGCTGGCCGCGGGCCTGCTCGCTGGGCGGCGGTACCTGGTTGTCGGCGAAGTCGGTACCGTCGACCTTCGCCTGGGCGACCAGCGAGCTGATCAGGTCCCAGGCGTACGGCAGCGAGACGCGGACGCAGTCGACGAATTCCCGCTCGTCGACCTCGCCCCGCTCGGCCTTTTCCAGCAGGGCCGGTGAGACGTCGAGCGACATGGATTCTCCTCTCGCGGTCCACCCGCGCGGCGCCCGGGTGGTCGTGCGTAGTCCAAGCTCACAGTGAGGGTGGGCGGATCGCGCGTGGTGTCCGGAACGCCGTGGAACGGGCGTTTTTGACACCCCGCGAAGGCGGCGGCACCACGGGACGTGACGTCCCGGACACCGACCGCGCTCGGAACAGCGTGGCAGTCAACGGCGGGACGGGCCGGTCATTCCTGTGGATTGCTTCGGAAATACGCGGCGGTGCACCACATTGGCCGGATCCCGTCGGATCGTTCATCTGAAGTCTCCGTCCCCGTTGACAGCGATCCCGCACGCGTGCCGTCACGTACGGTAGCGACCCCAGGACGTGGGCGCCAGACCGCGACGGGAGGTGAGCGGAATTGCCGAGCCTCCATGTTCGCGGGGTTCCCGGTTTCTTCACCCGGTCGTCGTGGAATCGCATCAACTGGCCCCGGTGGGCTAGCGTGGTCGACCGTGCGTCTCGTAATTGCCCGCTGCTCAGTCGACTATGCCGGTCGGCTCTCCGCCCATCTGCCCTCCGCCACCAGGCTCATCCTGGTCAAGGCCGACGGCAGCGTCAGCATCCACGCCGACGACCGCGCCTACAAGCCGCTCAACTGGATGTCCCCGCCGTGCGCGCTCAAGGAGGCGGACGGGGTCTGGACGGTGGAGAACAAGGCCGGCGAGAAGCTCATCATCACGCTGGAGGAGGTGCTGCACGACTCCTCCCACGAACTCGGGGTGGACCCGGGCCTGATCAAGGACGGCGTCGAGGCGCACCTCCAGGAGCTGCTCGCGGACCGGATGGAGGTGCTCGGCGCCGGCTGGTCCCTGATCCGCCGCGAGTACCCCACCGCGATCGGCCCGGTCGACATCCTCTGCCGCGACTCGGACGGTGCCACGGTGGCCGTCGAGATCAAGCGCCGCGGTGAGATCGACGGCGTCGAGCAGCTCACCCGCTACCTCGAACTCCTCAACCGGGACCCACTGTTGGCCCCGGTCAAGGGCATCTTCGCCGCCCAGGAGATCAAGCCCCAGGCCCGCGTGCTGGCCACCGACCGGGGCATCGGCTGCGTGGTGCTGGACTACGACGAGCTGCGCGGCATCGACGACGACAAGCTCAAGCTGTTCTGACCGGTCAGCTCGCGGACGGCGAGGGCGTCGGCGGCGGAGGACTGGACGTCCCGGTCGCGGGGCCCGTGGCGGGCGGCTGGGTGGTCGCGGTCGCCGAGGGCGACGTGGTCGACGGCTTCGGCGGGGGCGGCGTGCTGGCGCCTCCGCCAGGCTGAGTGCCCCCGGAGTTGCCACCGCTGCCGCCGCCGGTGCCGCCACCACTGCCGCCGCCGCTGCCACCCTGCGGCGGGCCGGACTGCTGGGCCGGCGGCTGCGACTGTCCCGGTGCGGGCGGCTGCGACTGCTGCGCCTGCTCGGTGGCCCCCGCGGTCTCGCTCGGCCCACGGCTCGGCTTCTTCGACGCGCTCGGCGAGTGCGAGGCGCCACCGCTCGCCGACGGTTCCGGGCTGGTCCCGCCCGCCGCCGCACCGCCCCCCGCGTCCGTCCCCGGCGCTCCCGTCCCTGACACCCCCGTACCGGTGGCACCGGCCCCGGCGGTCGGGCCACCGACGTGCGGGGACGGGAGCGGCCCGCCCTGCCCGCCGTCGGGGTCGTCGAGCCGGGTGTGCGGGTCGTTGCCCGGGTGCTGCTCCGGACCGGTGGCGCTCATCGCCACCGCCGTCCCGAGCGCCCCGAGCGCGAGGACGGCCGCCGACGCGGCGATCACCCGACGCCTGGTCCCGGAGCGCAGGCTGGACGGCACCTTGGCTATCGCGCGGATGACGGGCCGCCGCACGGGCGCCGGCCCGGGGGACGCCGCGGGCGGCAGCTGCCGCCCGTCGGCACGCAGCAGGTCCAGCATCCGGCCGGCTGCCGCGACGCCGCGCTGCTCGCCGGCGGCGGACCGCAGGGTGAGCGCCGTCTCCAGCTCGGCCATCGCCCGGGACGGCTCCCGGACGCAGAACGCGTGCACGCCCGCCTCGTGGTGGAACCAGGCCTGGTCGGTGCCGGAGCCCGTCCGGCGGGCCGCCTCCAGCCCCAGCTCCAGGACCCTCTCCCAGGCGCCCCAGCGCAGCGCCAGCGCCAGCGCGGGCGCGGCCGCCCGGGCCAGGCGCACGACGGCGTCGTGCCGGCCGGCCGCCCGGTCCGCGACCAGCACGCCGACCACGACCTCCGCCTCGGCCGCGACCTGTTCCAGCGACACCGAGCTGTGCCCGACCCACCAGGCGAAGTGCTGGGCGGCGCCGTCCAGGCAGCCGCGGGCCGGCCAGTGCGGGGCGAGCAGGTCCAGCACCCCGGCGGTCAGCCGGTGGTGCCCGCCGATGGACACCGCCAGCCCGGCGTCGGCGAGTTCGGCGAGGGCGCTCTCGCCCTGGCCGACGTCGATCAGCGCAGGCAGGTGCGGCGCGGTGGGACACTCGCCGCCGAGCGCGACGGCGAGCCTCAGGACGGCCTGGGCGGGCTCGCTCAGCCCCTCCGCGAGCCGGACGGCGGGTGAGGCGGTCTCGGCGACGGACGGCAGCGGGACGGTGCGGCGCAGCGCGTTCTCGCGGACGGCCGGATCGGGGTCGTGGACGGGCTCCTCGACCGCGCCGAAGACCCCCATCCGGTCCTCCTCGGCGGCGACCAGCGCGTCCACCGCCACGTCCCGCTGGCGCAGCAGCGCGGCGGCCTGGACGAAGCGCAGCGGCAGCCCCTCGGACTCGAACCAGAGGTCGACCGCCCAGGCCTTCTCCTCAACGTCCAGCGGCCGCCCGGCCTGGCGGGCGGCGAGGGCGAGGCAGGCGGAGCGGGAGAGCCCGGCGACCAGGTGGTCCTGCAAGCGGGAGCCGGGTGACAGCGCCGGGCTCCCGGGGGCGGCGGAGATCAGGAAGGCGCAGCCGGGGGCGAGGGCGAGCAGGTCCTCCAGCTCGGCGCCGGACTGCTCCGCGCCGTCGACGACCACGATCGCGCCGACCTCGGCGAGGTGCACGGCCAGCTGGCCCGGGTCGGGCCGGTAGCCGGGGGCGTGGTGGGTGGCCGCGAAGAGGTCCTGGAGCAGGTCGGCGGCGGTGCGGCGGTGCCCGCAGAGCTGGACGACGCCGCCGGGGGCGAGGTCGGCGGCGGCCTCGGCGACGGCCGACAGCAGCGCGCTGCGGCCCGAGCCGGCCTGGCCGACCAGGCGTATCGAGCGGCCCTCGGCGAGCAGGCCGAGGAGTTCGGCGACGTCGGCCTCGCGGTCGAGCAGCGGCAGGTCGGCGGGCCCGGCACCGAGGGCGAGCGGGCCGACCGCGCGGCCGACGCCGCCGACCGGGCCCCGGGCGGGCTCGCTGCGCTCGATCCGGCGCGGGCGGGGCCGCCACTCCTCGGGACAGGGCCTGACCTCGGAGCCGTCCGGGGCGCCGACGCCGACCAGCAGGGCGCCGGAGACGAGTTCGCCGCCTCGGGTGCGGGCGGCCTCCTGCCGGAACTCCCCGGTTGGCTGTGCCACGTTCTGCTCCGCATCCTGCTCGGCCGCCGGCGTCCCGCGCCGGCCGGCTGACGTCTCGGTCGCGGCCGCGCGCGGGCTGGGGGCAGCTGGCTGGGGCGGCCGTCATCTGACGGGCAGACTCTTGCACATCCGGGCCCGCCCGCGCAGGGGCGGCCCGGTCGGGGGCCGGGCGACGGCCGATCAGAGCCCGGTCGGGGCCCGGACGACGGCTGATCAGAGCCAGGTCGGGGGCCGGACGAAGAGCGGGCGGGGAACGAACGAAGGCAGGGAACGAACGAGCACCGGGGCCGGACGGGGGCAGGAGCGGCCAGGCCCTAGAGGGCGATCCCGTGGGCCTCGGTGACGCCGTCCACGGCCAGGATGCGGTGCAGCTTGGTGGCCACCAGCAGCCGCTGGAGCTGGGCCGGGACGGAGCGCAGCACCAGCCGCCGGCCGATCCGGCCGGCCCTGCGGTGGGTGCCCATGATCACGCCGAGGCCGGTGGCGTCCCAGAACTCCAGCCGGGCGAGGTCGAGCACGAGGTCGCCGAGGCCGCCGTCCACGGCCTGGTGCAGCCGGGCGCGCGCATCGGCGGCGGTGCGCACGTCGAGGCGGCCTTCGATGGCCAGCGCCCTGTGGTCGCCGGTGATGCGCATGCTCTCCTCCTTCGCCTGACCGGTCCGGTACGGGGGTGGTCCGACCCGGCCGTGCCGGGGCGGGGGGTGGGGGTGTCCATCCGGGCGGGCCGTGGCCCCTCGCCCGGGTCCGGTCGCAGCCTCGTCGTGCTGGGCCGGGTCTCCCTCTTCTGACGGCGAACCAGCAGCGCAGGTTGCTGGTTCCGGCCAGATCTGAAGCAACTTCACTCGTCCGAGGGAATATACGCAGTCAGTCTCCACACCTACGCTCGATTACCGCCCAAATCACCCGTCTGCGGCACCTGGCGTGAGGAAACTCACCCGCCCCCGAGCGGGCGGGCCGTACGGTGTTCCGCCGCACGGCCCGCCCGGTCGCCGGGCGTCGTCGTTCACCCGTTCCGGCGGGGGCTCACTTGCCCTCGTACGGGTAGAAGCCGCGGCCGCTCTTGCGGCCGAGGTCGCCGGCGGTGACCATGCGCGCCATGATCTCCGGGGCGGCGAACTTCTCGTCCTGGGTCTCGTCGTAGATGTTGCGGGCGGCGTGCAGCAGGATGTCCACGCCGGTCAGGTCGGCGGTCTCCAGCGGGCCCATCGGGTGGCCGAAGCCGAGGCGGCAGGCGGTGTCGATGTCCTCGGCGGTGGCGACGCCCGACTCGTACAGCTTGGCGGCCTCGACGACCAGCGCGGTGATCAGGCGGGTGGTGACGAAGCCGGCCACGTCCCGGTTGACCACCACGACGTCCTTGCCGACGCCCTCGGCGAAGGCGCGGGCGGCGGCCAGGGTCTCGTCGCTGGTCTTGTAGCCGCGGACCAGCTCGACGAGCTGCATCAGCGGCACCGGCGAGAAGAAGTGCACGCCGACGACCGACTCGGGGCGCCGGGTGGCGGCGGCGATCCGGGTGATCGGGATGGCGGAGGTGTTGGAGGCCAGCACCGCGCCGTCCTTGGCGAGCTTGTCGAGCTCCCGGAAGACGCCCTCCTTGACCTCGAACTGCTCGAACACGGCCTCGACCACGATGTCGGCCTCGGCGACGGCGCCCAGGTCGGTGGTGGTGGTGATCCGGCCCAGCGCGGCCTCGGCGTCCTCGGCGCTCAGCCGGCCCTTGGCGACGAACTTCGCGTAGGAGGCGCGGATGCCCGCGAGACCGCGCTGCAGGGCCTCCTCCGTGACGTCCCGCAGCACCACCGGGTGGCCGGCCTGCGCGGACACCTGGGCGATGCCGGCGCCCATCAGGCCGGCACCGATCACGGCGATCTGCTTGCTGGACGCATTGCTCATGGCTGGGTCTCCCGATGCCGTCGCCGCCCTGGGGCGGGCCCTGAAGGCGGCTCAGGGCAGGGGTCACCGCCGGAGAGCCGCGTCGCTCGTTGCCGGGACTCTAATGCCCAATCCGGCCCCGTGGTGTCAATCGGGAGTGTGATCTGCGCCCGACCTGGTCGGGCGACCCAGACCCGCCGTGACCAGCCGATCAGACCGGCCGATCGGACCATCTGACCGGACCGGCCGACCGGACCGTCAGACGCTCAGACGGTCAGCCCGAGGTCCTGCGCCAGGATCGCCGCCTGCACCCGGTTGCGCAGCCGCAGCTTCGCCAGGATCCGGCTGACGTGCGTCTTGGTGGTCGCCTCCGCCATCTCCAGCCGGGCCGCGATCTCCCCGTTGGACAGCCCGGCCCCGATGCAGGCCAGCACCTCCCGCTCACGCGGGGTCAGTCCGGCCACCGCCTCCCTGGCTTCCGGCCCGACCGCCCGGTCCGGCCGGGCGAAGGCGCCGATCAGCCGCCTGGTCACCGAGGGCGCCAGCATGCCGTCCCCGCGCGCCACCGTCCGGACGCCCTCGACCAGGGTGTCCGCCTCCAGGTCCTTGAGCAGGAACCCGGCCGCGCCGGCCCGCAGCGCGCCGTAGACGTACTCGTCCAGGTCGAAGGTGGTCAGCACCAGCACCTGGCCGGCCCCGGCGGCGACCACCTGCCGGGTCGCCGAGACGCCGTCCAGCCGGGGCATCTGCACGTCCATCAGCACCACGTCGGGCCGCAGCTCCAGCGCCAGCCGGACGGCCTCCTCGCCGTCGGCGGCCTGCCCGACCACCTCGATGTCCGGCTCGGCCCGCAGGATCATCACCAGCGCCGCCCGTACCGCCGCCTGGTCCTCGGCCACCAGCACCCGGATCGTCATGCCCCTGCCCCGCTCTCCCGCCCGCGCGGCAGTACCGCGCGCACGCTCCAGTAGTCGTTCCGCGGCCCCGCCTCGAAGCTGCCGCCGAGCAGCCCGGCCCGCTCCGCCATGCCGACCAGCCCGGCCCGGGCGCCGGGCAGTTCGCGGCCCGGTCCGTGCCGGTACGGGCTGTCGACGGCGATCCGCAGTTCCTCGGGGCCGAACTCCATCCGCACGCTGACCAGTCCGGGCCCGGCGTGCTTGAGCGCGTTGGTCAGCGACTCCTGGACGATCCGGTACGCGGCCAGCCGGACCGGCACCGGGACCTCCCCGCGCTCGCCCCGCTCGGCGAGTTCGAAGTCCAGCCCGACGTCCTGGCCGGCCGCCCGGGCCTTGGCCAGCAGGGCGTCCACGGCGGCCAGGTCGGGCGCCGCGTACGACTCGTCCGCCTCTCCCCCGCCGCTGTCGCGCAGCAGTCCGATCATGCGGCGCATTTCGGCCAAACCCTGGACGCTGCTCTCCCGGATCACCGCCAGCACCTCCACCAGCGGGTCGTCCCCGGCCAGCCGACGGCGCCGGGCGACGGACTGCGCGCCGGTCGCGTGGATCGCGATCGCCGACAGGTGGTTGGCCACCACGTCGTGCAACTCCCGTGCCATCCTCGCGCGTTCGGCGACGACGGCCTCACGCCGGTCCATCTCCGAGAGCAGCGCGGTCTGTTCGGCCCGCAGCCGCTCGCTCACCGCCCGGTCGCGGTGCTTGCGGACCACGTCCCCGGTCCAGACCGGCGCCAGGTAGATCAGGACGGTGAGCACCACCACCGCCACCGCGTTCGAGGCGTCGCTGTAGATCAGCACCAGGGTGGACAGCACCAGCACCGAACCCGTGCCGGTCAGGTGCAGGATCCGGGACATCCTCGGGGTCCCGTAGAGCACCGCCGCGTAGAGCAGGTCGGTGTACATCAGGCTGGTCGCCAGCAGGGCGCCGGTGAAGATGCTGTACCCGAAGGCGAGCCCGCCCAGCGTCGTGGTGAGCACCGGCCTGGTCCGGCGGAACAGCTCCAGCACCGCCATGACCAGCAGCGCCGGCACCACCGCCCCGCGCGGGATCCGCGAGGAGTTGTCGTAGACCTGGAGCGCGATCAGCAGCGCTCCGCCGAGCAGACCGAGCAGGGCGATCCCCCGGTCCTCCTGGCGCGGGGTGAGGGTCGGTCTCAGCACACCTCCATCTCACCATCCCCGGGCGCCGCCCGGCTCCGGTCCCCGGAGGAGCCGCCGTACATCGAAAGGTGCAGGCCGGGACGGCACCCGGCGACGACGACGCGGCCACGCCCGCGCGCCAGGCTGGAGGCACCGCCGACCGCCCGGGAGCACAACGTGATCGTCACCCTCATCGTCGCGGCCGAGATCTCCTTCTGGATCCTGCTCGGCCTCGGTCTCACCGCCCGCTACCTGCTGCGGTGGCGCCGCACCAGCACCGCCCTGCTGGTCGGCCTGCCGGCGGTGGACCTCACCCTGTACGTGCTCACCGTGCTCGACCTGCGCGGCGGCGCCGCCGCGAGCTGGACGCACGCCCTCGCGGCGAGCTACGCGGGCTTCTCGATCGGGTACGGGCCCTCCCTGGTCCGCTGGGCCGACCGGCACTTCATGTACCGCTTCGCCGGCGGCCCCAAGCCGCCGCGCTCACCGAAGTGCGGCCTGGCGCGGTCCCGGTACGAGTGGCAGATCTGCCGCCGCACGGTGGTCTCGGCCGCGATCACACTGAGCCTGATCACCCTGCTGGTGCCGCTGTCGGGAGGCTCCGCACACTTCGGCACCTTCCTCCAGTGGTACCTCAAGCTGGGCATCGCCGCCGTGGTCAACGTGGTCATCGCCGTCAGCTACACGCTCTGGCCGAAGCAGCCGCCGGCCGGCGAGCAGGACGCGGACGACCCGATCGCCGAGCAGCCCGTCGCCGGCGTCCCGGAGAAGCGGCTCTGAGGGGCTTGCCGGCGGTTCTGAGGGACCGCTAGCGGTTCTCGCCCGGCACCCAGAGCACGTCGCCGCGCTCCTTGTTGGCCGCCCGGGCCAGGATGAACAGCAGGTCGGAGAGCCGGTTGAGGTACTTCGCGGTCAGCGGGTTGACGCTGTCCCCGTACTCCGCGATCGCCGCCCAGGTGGCCCGCTCGGCCCGCCGCACCACCGTGCAGGCCAGGTGCAGGTAGGCCGCGCCGGGCGTACCGCCGGGCAGGATGAAGCTGCGCAGCTTCTCCAACTGCTCCAGGTAGTGGTCGCAGTCCCCCTCCAGCCGGTCGACGTACGACGGCAGCACCCGCAGCGGCGGGTACTTCGGGTCCTCGACCACCGGCGTGGACAGGTCCGCGCCGACGTCGAACAGGTCGTTCTGGATCCGGACGAGCACCGTGACGATGTCCTCGGGCAGCGATCCGGCGGCGACGGCCACGCCGATCGCCGCGTTCGCCTCGTTGGTGTCGGCGTACGCGACCAGGCGGGGATCGGTCTTGGTGGTCCGGCTCATGTCACCTAGCGCGGTGGTGCCGTCGTCGCCGGTGCGGGTGTAGATGCGCGTCAGATTCACCATGCGGCCAGCGTAGCCGGACGGGTTAGGCGGCGTTAACCCCGAGCGGGACCAGCCCTACCCGGCGTTGTCCCCGAGGGTCTCGCCGCTACGCGACGTTGACCTCCCCCAGCCTCCGGCCGGGGGTACCCCCACCCCGAGGGTCCCGCCGCTACGCGACGTTGACCCTCTGCCCGGGCGGGGCGGCCTCCAGCCAGGCGAGGAAGCCGGTGAGCGCGTCCTCGCTCATCGCCAGCTCCAGCGGCTCCCCGTTGTGCAGGCAGCGCAGCACCACCGAGCCGGAGAGCAGGGCGAGCTCCTCCTGGCCCTCCGGGTAGCGCCGGCCGAGCACCTCGATCTCCCGGCGCGGCAGCACCCTGCGCGGGCGCGGGGCGTACGAGAAGACCCGGAACCACTCGATCGAGTCACCGCTGTAGCGGCCGATACCAAAAACCCACCCCTTGCCGTCGGTCTGGGGGACCGGGGCCGAGGTGGGTTTGCCGTTCTCGTCGAGGTCGGGCTGCGTCGAGGCGTCGGCGGGCATTTTGAGTCGGTAACTGCAGTCGAACGTGCCGCCGACCCGCTGGATCAGGCGGCGTCGTACCGCGAACGCCACCAGGCCGATCACACCCAGCGCCACGACCGCCGCACACACCACAAGCGCGAGGACCATGCTCACCTACCTCCTCGCTACCCGCGTTCCCCGTATCGGTCGTATCAAGCGACCGCGTTGACCTACCAACTACGACGACAGTCCCGGGGTCACGCTCACGCGTCCCCGGGACCGTCGGTCGACCCCGCTGAACCAGGGTCTTGGCGCACTCAGACGTGGGCCTTGAGGCCGCGCGCCGCGAACAGGCGGACCTCGGCGCGCCGCTCGGCGTGCTCGTCCAGGCCCGACTTGGCCTTCTCCAGCGCGCGCTCGGCACGGGCGACGTCGATCTCGTCCGCCAGCTCGGCGATCTCCGCGAGCAGAGACAGCTTGTTGTCGGCGAAGGAGATGAAGCCGCCGTGCACCGCGGCGATCACGGTGCCGCCGTCCGCCGTGCGAATGGTGACCGGACCGGTCTCCAGCACGCTCAGCACCGGGGTGTGACCCGGCATGATGCCGGTGTCGCCGGAGGCCGTACGGGCGACGACGATGGTGGCCGCACCGGACCACACCTTGCGGTCGGCTGCGACCAGCTCGACGTGCAGCTCAGCCAACGTGGGCTCCTAGGCTCATGCAACCCCCGATTACTCGGGAGTTTCGGTAAGAATAACGGCCGCGCGCCTCCGGCATGAAACCGGCGGCACGGATTTGACCGGAATCACAGCCGATGCGACGCGAGGGGTGGTCCCGGGCTCGGGGCCACCCCTCACGGTCACTCAGCTGCTACCGGCCGCGACTACTTCTTCGCCAGCTCGGCGGCGTTCTTCTCGAGGTCCTCGATGCCACCGCACATGAAGAAGGCCTGCTCCGGGATGGAGTCGTACTTGCCGTCCGCGATCGCGTTGAAGGCCTCGATGGTCTCCGACAGCGGCACGGTCGAACCCTCGACACCGGTGAACTGCTTCGCCACGTAGGTGTTCTGCGAGAGGAAGCGCTCGATGCGACGGGCACGGTGGACCGTGACCTTGTCCTCCTCGGACAGCTCGTCGATACCGAGGATCGCGATGATGTCCTGGAGGTCCTTGTACTTCTGCAGGATCCCCTTGATACGGAGGGCCGTGTCGTAGTGGGTCTGCGCGATGTACCGCGGGTCGAGGATGCGGGACGTGGAGTCCAGCGGGTCGACGGCCGGGTAGATGCCCTTCTCCGAGATCGGGCGCGACAGAACGGTCGTCGCGTCCAGGTGGGCGAAGGTGGTGGCCGGGGCCGGGTCGGTCAGGTCGTCCGCGGGGACGTAGATCGCCTGCATCGAGGTGATCGAGTGACCGCGGGTCGAGGTGATGCGCTCCTGGAGGAGGCCCATCTCGTCGGCCAGGTTCGGCTGGTAGCCCACCGCGGAGGGCATGCGGCCGAGCAGGGTCGACACCTCGGAACCGGCCTGGGTGAACCGGAAGATGTTGTCGATGAAGAGGAGCACGTCCTGCTTCTCGACGTCACGGAAGTACTCCGCCATGGTCAGCGCGGAGAGCGCGACGCGCAGACGGGTGCCCGGCGGCTCGTCCATCTGGCCGAAGACCAGCGCGGTCTTGTCCAGAACGCCCGAGTCGACCATCTCGTCGATGAGGTCGTTGCCCTCACGGGTGCGCTCGCCGACGCCGGCGAACACCGACACACCACCGAAGTTCTCGGCGACGCGGTAGATCATCTCCTGGATCAGAACGGTCTTGCCGACACCGGCACCACCGAACAGACCGATCTTGCCACCCTGGACGTACGGGGTGAGGAGGTCGATGACCTTGATGCCGGTCTCGAACATCTCGGTCTTGGACTCGAGGTCCTTGAACTCCGGCGCCTTGCGGTGGATCGGCCAGCGGACCTCGACCTGCTGGTCGAACTCCTTCTGGTCCACGTTCAGCACGTCGCCGAGGGCGTTGAAGACCTTGCCCTTGGTGATCTGGCCGACGGGCACCGAGATGGCGGCACCGGTGTCGGTGACCTGGGTGCCACGGACCAGACCGTCGGTCGGCTGCATCGAGATGCCGCGGACCATGCCGTCGCCCAGGTGCTGGGCGACCTCGAGGGTCAGGGTCTTCTTGCCCGAGCCGTCGGGGTTCTCCGCCTCGACGTGCAGGGCGTTGAACATGTTCGGAATAGCGTCGACGGGGAACTCCACGTCGACGACCGGGCCGATGACCCGCGCGACGCGGCCCGTCGCCGTGGTCGGCTCAACAGTGGTGGTCATTCTCATTCGCTCCCGCGGCTAGCGTCGGCGAGGGCGTTGGCACCGCCGACGATCTCGCTGATTTCCTGGGTGATCTCGGCCTGACGGGCCGAGTTGGCAAGCCGCGTGAGCGACTTGATGAGCTCGCCGGCGTTGTCCGTCGCGCTCTTCATCGCGCGTCGGCGGGCGGCGTGCTCGGAGGCGGCCGACTGCAGCAGCGCGTTGTAGATCCGGCTCTCGACGTACCGCGGCAGCAGCGCGTCCAGCACGCCCTCCGCCGACGGCTCGAAGTCGTACAGCGGGAAGATCTCCGCCTTGGCCGGCTGGTCGTCGCTGAGCTGGACCTCGTCCAGCTTCAGCGGCAGCAGCCGGGCCCCGACCGCGTTCTGCGTCAGCATCGACACGAACTTGGTCGAGATCAGGTGGAGTTCGTCCACGCCGCCCGTCTCGGCCGTGAAGGCCTCGATCAGGTCGGCCGCCACGGTCTTCGCGTCCCCGTAGGTCGGCTTGTCCGAGAAGCCCGTCCACGACTCCGCGATGTCGAAGCCGCGGAACGTGTAGTACGAGACGCCCTTGCGACCGACGATGTACGTCACCACGTCCTTGCCCTCGGCCCGCAGACGCTCGCTGAGCGACTGCGCGGCCTTGATGGCGTTGGTCGAGTAACCGCCCGCCAGGCCGCGGTCCGCCGTGATCAGCAGGACGGCGGCGCGCGAGGCGCTCGGGTTCTCGGTGGTGAGCGGGTGCTTGGCGTTGGACCGGGTGGCCACCGCCGTCACCGCACGGGTGAGCTCATCGGCGTACGGAGTGGAGGCGGCCACCGCGCGCTGCGCCTTGACGATGCGCGACGCGGAGATCATCTCCATCGCCTTGGTGATCTTCTTCGTCGCGGTGACAGAGCGGATCCGGCGCTTGTAGACCCGAAGCTGTGCTCCCATGGGTCGTTACGTCCTTTCCCTCGCTACCGGACTCAGGCCTGCTCGGAGAGCAGCTTGCCGTCAGCGGTCTGGTAGCCCTGCTTGAACGCGTCGATGGCGCTGGTCAGCGCGTCGACGGTGCCCTCGGCGAGCAGACCGGTCTCGACGATGCCCGCGAGCAGGTCCTTGTGCTGGAGGCGCACGTGGTCCAGGAACTCGCGCTCGAAGCGGCGGATCTCGGCGACCGGGACGTCGTCCAGCTTGCCGGTGGTGCCGGCCCAGATGGAGACGACCTGCTCCTCGACCGGGAACGGCTGGTACTGACCCTGCTTCAGCAGCTCGACCATGCGCGCACCGCGCTCCAGCTGGGCCTTGGAGGCCGCGTCCAGGTCGGAACCGAAGGCGGCGAAGGCCTCCAGCTCGCGGTACTGGGCGAGGTCCAGACGCAGACGGCCGGCGACCGAACGCATGGCCTTGATCTGGGCGGAGCCACCGACGCGGGAGACCGAGATACCGACGTTCACGGCCGGGCGGATGCCGGCGTTGAACAGGTCGGACTCCAGGAAGCACTGGCCGTCGGTGATGGAGATGACGTTGGTCGGGATGTACGCCGAGACGTCGTTGGCCTTGGTCTCGATGATCGGCAGACCGGTCATCGAGCCGCCGCCCAGGGCGTCGTTCAGCTTGGCGCAACGCTCCAGCAGGCGGGAGTGCAGGTAGAAGACGTCGCCCGGGTAGGCCTCGCGGCCCGGCGGACGGCGCAGCAGCAGCGACACGGAGCGGTAGGCCTCGGCCTGCTTCGACAGGTCGTCGAAGATGATCAGGACGTGCTTGCCGTCGTACATCCACTCCTGGCCGATGGCCGAACCGGTGTACGGGGCGAGGTACTTGAAGCCGGCCGGGTCGGAGGCGGGAGCAGCCACGATGGTGGTGTACTCCAGCGCGCCGGCCTCCTCCAGGGCGCCGCGGACGGACGCGATGGTGGAGCCCTTCTGGCCCACGGCGACGTAGATGCAGCGGACCTGCTTCTCCGGGTCGCCCGAGCGCCAGTTGTCGCGCTGGTTGATGATCGTGTCGACGGCCACCGCGGTCTTGCCGGTCTGGCGGTCACCGATGATCAGCTGACGCTGGCCACGGCCGATCGGGGTCATCGAGTCGATGGCCTTGATGCCGGTCTGCAGCGGCTGCTTGACCGACTTGCGGGCCATGACGCCGGGGGCCTGCAGCTCCAGGGCGCGGCGACCGCTGGAGGCGATGTCGCCCAGACCGTCGATCGGGTTGCCCAGCGGGTCCACGACGCGGCCGAGGTAGCCGTCGCCGACCGGAACCGAGAGGACCTCGCCGGTGCGGCGCACGGTCTGGCCCTCTTCGATGCCACCGAACTCACCGAGGATGACGACACCGATCTCGCGGGTGTCGAGGTTCAGCGCGAGGCCGAGCGTGCCGTCCTCGAACCTCAGCAGCTCGTTCGCCATGACCGAGGGCAGGCCCTCGACATGCGCGATGCCGTCCGCCGCGTCAGTGACCGTGCCGACCTCTTCCACAGAAGCGGCGTCCGGCTGGTACGACTGGACAAAGTCGGCCAGCGCGTCCCGGATCTCCTCCGGACGGATCGTAAGCTCCGCCATCAGGCTTCCCTGCTCTCCTAGTTTGCGATCCTCGGCCCGCCATTGAGGGCCGCAAGTATTCGACTCTCGGCCGGGTCTGCCGAACCGGCCGTCCGATGTGCCGGCTCCTTGGGGAGCCGGTTTCCCGACCGAGGGTCGGATGTGCTGCTGCTTCGGTGTGCTCAGCCTTCGAGCGACTGGCGAGCGCCTTCGAGGCGGCTCGACACGGTGCCGTCGATGATCTCGTCGCCGACCTGCACCCGGACACCGCCGACGACCTCGGGGTCGACGTCGATGTTCAGGTGGACCTGGCGGCCGTACATCCGGCCCAGAGCACCGGACAGGCGCTCCTTCTGGGTGTCCGACAGCGGCACCGCGGTGGTGACCAGGGCCACCACGCGGCCGCGGCGTGCGGCGGCGAGCTTCGAGTAGGACTCCAGGCCCTGCTCCAGGCTACGGCCACGCGGCGCGTTGACGATGGCCGTGACCAGCCGGACGGTGCCCGCGTGGGCGCGGCCACCGAGCAGCTTCTTGATCAGCGCGGCCTTCGCGGCGGTGCCAGCCTTCGGCTCGGTCAGCGCGGCGCGCAGCTCGTGCGAGCCGCCCACCACCCGGCTGAACCGGAACAGCTCGTCCTCAACGTCGTCCAGGGCGCCTGCCCTGTCCGCCGCGATGACCTCGGCGTACGCGGCCAGCTCCTCGGTCCCGTCCACCAGGTCGCGCGAGCCCGACCAGCGGGAGCGGACCAGACCGGAGACGAGGTCGACGGTCTCGCCGGAGACCTGACCGGTCAGCAGCGAGGAGACCAGCTGGGCCTTGTCCTGACCCGACCGGGACGGGTCGGTCAGGACACGGCGCAGCGACACCTCACGGTCCAGCACGGCCGTGACGGCGGTGAGCTCCTCGGCGAGCTTGGCCGCGTCCACCGAGGTGGAGTCGGTCAGGCTCTCCAGGTTCTGCCGGCCGGCGGCGAGGGCCTCGCGGCTGGCGCCGATCACTTGGCCGCACCCTGAGCAACGGCGGCCTTGGCCTCCAGCTCGTCCAGGAAACGGTCGATCACGCCGCTCTGCCGAGCGCTGTCCTCGAGGGACTCGCCCACGATGCGGGAAGCCAGCTGGGAGGCCAGCGAACCCACGTCCTGGCGCAGGACGGCAGTCGCCTGCTTCTTGTCGGCCTCGATCTGCGCGTGGCCGGCGGCGACGATGGCCTCGCGCTGACGCTGGCCCTCCTCGCGCATCTCGGTGAGCTGGGCAGCGCCCTGCTCGCGAGCCTGCTCGACGATGCGGGCAGCCTCGTGACGCGCCTCGGCGAGCTCGGCGCGGTACTGCTCAAGCAGGGCCTGGGCCTCCGCCTGAGCGGCCTCGGCGCGCTCCATGCCGCCCTCGATGGCGTCCCGACGCTCCGACAGCACCTTCTCGATGCTGGGGAGGAGCTTCTTGCCGAGGAGACCGAAGACGATGAAGAAGCAGAGCAGGCCGATGATGATCTCGGGCCACGCGGGGAGGAGAGGGTTCATCTTCTCCTCGGCCGCGAGCGTAACCGCGATGCTCATATCTGGACCTTCCTCGAATGGGTCTGCGGCAGGATTACTTGTTGCCGAAGACGAACGGCATGACGATGCCGATGAGGGCGAGCGCCTCGGTCAGCGCGAAGCCGATGAACATGTTGGAGCGGATCAGGCCGGCAGCCTCGGGCTGACGGGCCATGGCCTGGACACCGTTGCCGAAGATCAGACCGACGCCGATGCCGGGGCCGATCGCGGCGAGGCCGTAGCCGATGGAGGCGACGGAACCGTAGACGTTGCCCTCAGCGAGGATGCTCATTGACGTTGTCCTTTGCAGGGGTGGTGAACCGGTGGTGATTGGCCACCGGGCAATCCGGAGAGGTTGGTTCAGGGAGGGCCGAAGCCCCCTGGCTCAGTGCGCCTCTTCGAGGGCACCGGCGATGTAGCTGCTGGCCAGCATCACGAAGATGTAGGCCTGCAGGAACTGGACCAGCAGCTCGAAGGCGGTCAGCGCGACGGCGACGATGAACGAGGCCGAGCCGTAGAGCGCACCCAGGGTCGGGCTGAGCAGGTACCAGGAGGCGATGGAGAACATCACGATCAGCAGGTGGCCGGCGAACATGTTCGCGAAGGCTCGGACCGCGAGCGTGAAGGGGCGCACGAAGATGTTCGAGAAGAACTCGATCGGCACCAGGATGAACATGACCCAGCCGGGGATGCCCGAGGGCCAGCAGAGGTTCTTCAGACCGCCGACGAAGCCGTGCTTCTTGAAGGTCAGCGTCATGTAGGTGATCCACACGACCGCAGCGAGGCCGGCCGGGAACGCGATCGCCGCCGAGACGGGGAACTGCGCGAAGGGGATGATCGACATGATGTTCATCAGCCAGATGAAGAAGAACATCGAGACGAGCATCGGGACGTACTTCTCGCCCTTCTTGCCGATCGTCTCCAGCACGATGGAGCGCTTGACGAAGTCGTAGCCGATCTCGCCGACGAGCTGCAGCTTGCCGGGGACCAGGCGCGGCTTGGCGAAGGCGGCCCAGAAGAAGACGACGACCAGCAGCGCAACGATGACCGACAGCAGCATCGGCTTGTTGAACTCGATACTGCCGATCGAGAAGATCGGCTTGAACTGGAACTCGTTCAGACCCGGGGCCGGGAAGCCGCAGCCAGCGTCCCCGAAGTGGCAACTGCCTGAGGCGAGGAACGTGAGCTGATCAGCACTCACCACGGACTCCTTCGTCGTGACGCATGGTTACGGCAACCTCGGTGTGTCGGCGTGGCCTGCGGCCACGGAGCGGCACTGGAACTTGATGGGTTTCTCGCGGATCCCGCGCGCCGGTGCGCCGCACCACAGCGGGATCATCGAAGACTGCGCGGATCCGGGGGGCGATCCGTCCGCTGTTCGGACAGACCTGGCCGCTTCCCGTACTCCGTTGTTGCGACGGACGATAGCAGTCCGTCAGTGCGGCATAAACACCGCCCCCCTCGTTGGGGGGACAGCCAGGGCTCGTCACTGTTGACGCCCCGAGTCGGAGGGCTTGTCGCCCTTGTTTTCGGAGGCGTCGGGGTCGACGTAGAAGGTCTTGGCCTTCAGCGCACCGCGCACCTGGAACCCCGTCCAGATCAGCGCGCAACCGAGCAGGGTGAAGGCGAAGGCCTGCCGGTTGAAGAGCTCGGTGTTCTTGAAGACCGCCAACACGATGCCGACCAGCAGGATCTGCGTGGTGTACACGAGCAGCGCCGCGGCCATCATGATGTGCGGGTTCGACCTGGTCAGCCGGTCGAGCGCGACCTGGCCGAAGCTGAAGAAGGCCATCACCAGGAGTGCGCCGAAGAGGGCGCCGAGCAGCCCCTTCCCACCGGCGACGGCGAACGAGATCGCCATGGCGATGATCCCGGCGGCCGCAGTGGGAATCGCGGCGCCTCGGAGGATCCGGGCGTCGGTGGACGGCATGTCGGCAGCTCCGGCGGCATGTCGATGTGACGGGGGACGGGGCACAGAAGGTGGTGGGTGACACCGGACCGAGAGGCCGCCGCCCGGGCCGCCCGCTGGAGCGGCGGGCCCGTCGAGGGAGACCGACCAGGGACGGAAGTCCTCCACCTGTCAGGTCTTTCGGCGTGTTCTCGGTACTCGTGAACGGTATCACAAACTATTTGATGAGAGCTTTACCATGAATGTGTGGCACCTGTCACACCGACGGCGCAACGGTGCATCCGAACGGGTGAGGCCATTTGACGGAACATCAACTGCCTTGCTAGCGGCGGCCGGTGGCCCGGCCGTGGTCGTCGAGCGCGGAGGCTCCCCGGTCGGCTTCACCAAGAAGTTGCTTGTCCTTTGCCGACAGTTCAGCCATGGGGGCGGACGGACGGCGCCGGTAGCGCGGCGGGACGAAGGCCTGCACCGCCTTCGGCGCGCGCGGCCGGAACTGCGGCGTCAGCAGCACCACCAGGCCGACCAGGCAGAGCCCGGCGAGCGTCAGCACCACCGTGCGGCCGGTGTTGGTGACCGAGAAGGCCACCGTGCCGAAGGCGATCAGCGCGGCCCAGAAGTACATGATCAGCACCGCGCGGCTGTGCGAGTGCCCGACCTGGAGCAGCCGGTGGTGCAGGTGGCGCTTGTCCGCGGCGAACGGCGACTGGCCGGCCCAGGTGCGGCGCACCACCGCGAGCAGCAGGTCCGCCAGCGGCAGCGCGATGACCGTCAGCGGCAGCAGCAGCGGGATGTAGATCGGCACCAGGGCGTGCACGGTCGCGGTCTGCGAACCGGTCTCGCTGCTGATCAGGTCCGGGTCGACGCGGCCGGTGATGGAGATCGCGGCCACGGCCAGCATCAGGCCCAGCATCATCGAGCCGGAGTCGCCCATGAAGATCCGCGCGGGGTGCATGTTGTGCGCCAGGAAGCCCAGGCACATGCCGATCAGCAGCACGCTGAACAGCACCGCAGGCGCCGCGTCGGTGATCGTGTAGCCGTACCAGAGCCGGTAGCTGTACAGGAAGAACGCCATCGCGGCGATGCAGACCATGCCGCCCGCCAGGCCGTCCAGGCCGTCGATGAAGTTCACCGCGTTGACCATGACGACGACCAGGGTGACCGAGATGACCATGCCCTGGGTGGGGCTCACCGCGACCGCGCCGACACCGGGCACCGGGAGGGTGATCACCGTGACGCCCTGCCAGACCATCACACCGGCGGCGATCATCTGGCCGCCGAGCTTCACCAGCGCGTCCACGCCCCACTTGTCGTCGAGCACCCCGAGCAGCCACATGATCCCGGCGCCGGACAGCAGCGCGCGGATGTCGGTGCCCTGGGAGAACACCTTGCTCAGGTTGTCCAGCTGGGAGGCGACCAGGATGCCCGCGCACAGCCCGCCGAACATGGCGATCCCGCCGAGCCGCGGTGTCGGCTCGCGGTGCACGTCCCGGGCGCGGACCGGCGGCATGGCGCCCGCCGCGATGGCGAACTTCCGGACCGGGCCGGTCAACAGGTAGGTGACGGCGGCGGTGCAGAACAGCACCAGCAGATACTCACGCACCACCGGCCTCCTGCGTCACTGTCCAACGGGGAGGTACCGAAGGTACTCCCCTGCGTTCCCGGGGTTCGAGGTGCGTCGCCACGCCCCACACCTTATTGAGTCGGACGCTCAAGGCACGCATCGCGGTTCGCTCTCCCGGGTAGGAGATCCGAATATCCGTCGACGACGCTCTTGTTCACCGCCGGTCGGCGAAGGACAGGGCCAGCTCCCGGACCCGGTTCGCCACCCGCGCGCCCGTGCCCCCGGCGAGCACCTGGGCGATCAGCCCGGCGAGCTCAGCGAGTTCCGCCTCGCCCATCCCCTGGCTGGTCACCGTGCCGGTGCCCAGCCTGATCCCGGAGGCCTCGGCCGCCGGCGCCGGGTCGTAGGGCAGCGCGCACTTGCCGAGCAGCAGTCCGGCCACGGCGCAGCGCCGCTCGGCCTCCGCGCCGGTGACGCCCAGCGGGCTCACGTCCGCCGTCACCAGGTGGGTGTCGGTGCCGCCGGTCAGCGGGCGCATCCCGGCCGCCGCGAGCCCTGTCGCCAGCACCCGCGCCCCGTCCACCGTCCGCTGCGCGTACGCCCGGTAGCCGGGCGTCGCCGCCTCGGCCAGCGCCACCGCCTTGCCGGCCACCTCGTTCATCGCCGCCCCGCCCTGGCTGAACGGGAACACCGCCCGGTCGATCCGCTCGGCCAGCTCCGCGGTGGACAGCAGCAGGCCCCCGCGCGGGCCGCGCAGCAGCTTGTGGGTGGCCGCCACGGTGACGTCCGCGTACGGCACCGGGGAGGGCGCCACCCCGGCGGCGACCAGGCCGGCGGTCTGGGCGACCGAGGCGATCAGGTAGGCGTCCACCTCGTCGGCGATCTCCCGGAAGGCGGCCCAGTCCGGGTGCCGGGGGTGCGAGATCGAGCCCGCCACGATCGCCTTCGGGCGGTGCTCGCGGGCCAGGTCGCGCACCTGGTCGAGGTCGATCAGGCCGTCGGCCTCGCGCACCCCGTACCCCGTGAAGGCGAACCAGCGGCCGGAGAAGTTCGCCCGCGAGCCGCAGCTGAGGTGGCCGCCGTGCTCCAGCGACATCGCCAGCACCCCGTCGCCGGGCCGCAGCAGCGCCGCGTACGCCGCCAGCATCGCCGAAGTCGCCGACCGGGGCTGGACGTTGGCGTGCGGGGCGGCGAACAGCTCACGGGCCCGGTCGATCGCCAGCAGCTCGGCGGCGTCCGCGAGGGCGCAGCCGGTGTGGTGCCGGCGGCCCGGGTAGCCCTCGGCGTACTTGTCGATCAGCGGCCCGGTCAGCGCCGCCAGGACGGCCGGGGAGGTCAGGTTCTCCCCCGCCAGCAGCTGGACCGTCTCGGCCCGCCGCTCGGCCTCGGCCGCCAGCAGGTCGGCCACCTGCGGATCGGCCCGGTGCAGTGCCTCGGAGGCCCACGGGCGCCCTCTGGTCGCGGTCGGGCCGGTCGGGGCGTCGGTGACGGTCATGGCGGGGCTCCGGGGCGGCGTGGGGGCGCCTCCCGGCATGGGGGCCGGGAAGGGTGGGTTCCTCCAGCGTAGGACCGGCCGGGCCGGGCGGCTCGTCGGCGCGGGGCCATTCGGCGCTCGGCCGCCGCGGGCCGTCCCCGGGCCGCCGGGGGGCCTTCGGGCCGCTCGCGGCGCGGGCGGTCAGCGCAGCGCGGGCACGCCGGTGAGCGCGGTGACCACCGGGTCGACCGCGTGGAATATCTCCTCGCCGCAGTTGCGGAACATGCCGATCGGGGCCCCGTACGGGTCGTCCAGTTCGTCGGACTCCGGGGTGGCGGCGAGCAGCCAGCCGCGCAGCGCGGCGGCCGCCCGGACCAGGGCGCGGGCGCGCTCGGTGACGTCGGCGCCGCGGCGCGGGTCGGGCAGGGTGCCCGGGTCTATCGTCCGCACCAGGCGGGTGAACTCCTTCAGGGTGAAGGTGCGCAGTCCCGCCTCGTGGCCCATCGAGATGACCTGGGCGCGGTGGTCCAGGGTCGCGGTGAGCACCAGGTCGGCCTCGACCACGTGCTCGTCCAGCAGCTCGCGGCCGGTGAAGCCGCCGCTGTCGGCGCCGTACTCGTCCAGGACGGTCGCGGCGTGGTCCTCCATCGGCGCGCCCACGTGGCCCCAGGTGCCGGCGCTCTCCACCAGGATCCGGCCGGCCACCCGGGGGCTGAGCCGGGTGTCCAGCTCACGCCGGGTGAGCCGCTCGGCGATCGGCGAGCGGCAGATGTTGCCGGTGCAGACGAACAGGATCCGGAAGTGGTCCAGCGGCCTGGGACCCACGCTCAGGTACGGCGCTATGCCGGGCCCGGCATGGAGCGAGGCGATGGGCGTCAACTGCCGGCCTCCAGGTCGGGGACGACCTCCCTCAGCTGCTCGACGCTGATCGCGCCCGCCCGCAGCAGGACCGGGACCTTGCCCGTGACGTCGACGATGGACGAGGCGGTCGCGTGGTCCGCCTGTCCGCCGTCCAGGTAGACCGAGATGGCGTCGCCGAGCTGCGCCTGCGCCTCGTCGCAGGTGGCCGGGGACGGGCCGCCGGTCTTGTTGGCGCTGGAGACGGCGAGCGGGCCGGTGGCGTTCAGCAGCTCGATGGCGACCGGGTGCAGCGGCATCCGGACGGCGACGGTGCCGCGGGTCTCGCCGAGGTCCCAGCGCAGCGAGGGCTGGTGCTTGGCGACCAGGGTGAGCCCGCCCGGCCAGAACGCGTCGACCAGCTCCCAGGCCTGCTCGGAGAAGTCGGTGACCAGGCCGTGCAGGGTGGTCGGCGAGCCGACCAGCACGGGCGAGGGCATGTTGCGGCCGCGGCCCTTGGCGGCCAGCAGGTCGCCGACGGCCTCCGGCGAGAAGGCGTCCGCTCCGACCCCGTACAGGGTGTCGGTGGGCAGCACGACGAGTTCGCCCCGGCGAATGGCCGAGGCGGCCTCGCGCAGGCCGGTGGCGCGGTCCCCGGCGTCGGCACAGTCGTAACGGCGGCTCATCGGTGCGGTCCCCTTCCGGAATGGCTCATCACAGCGTTCACAGCACGGTCTTCACGGCGCGGCCGGGCGAGCGGCGGTACCGCGGCCCGGCCGGTCACGACGACGCCCCTCGGGTGGGCGTACGGCACTCGACCGCTCACAACGACGCCCTGCGGGCTGTCGTACTGTGCTCGATCGTTCACAACGACGCCCTGCGGGCTGTTGTGAAGCGCGGTCGGTTGTTCAGGTCGCGGTGGTCGGCGGTGTCCGTCCAGCCGCGTTCCTCGTTGAAGATCCACGGGACCTGCCCGCCCTGCTGGTCGGCGTGCTCGATCACCACCGCGCCGCCGGGGCGCAGCAGCCGGGCGGCCACCCGCTCGATGCCGCGGATGGTGTCCAGGCCGTCCTCGCCGGAGAACAACGACATCTGCGGGTCGTGGTCGCGGGCCTCCGGGGCGACGTACTCCCACTCGGTGAGCGGGATGTACGGCGGGTTGGAGATCACCAGGTCGAAGCGGCCGTCCCAGGAGCGGTCGTCGGCGAAGGCCCGGGTGGCGTCACCGGCGTGCAGGGTGACCCGGGCGCGGTCGGGGCTGGCCTCGATGTTGCGCCGGGTGTACTGCAGCGCGCCCTCGTCGAGTTCGAAGGCGTGCACGGTCGAGCGCGGCAGCTCCTGGGCCAGGGCGAGCGCGATGGCGCCGGAGCCGGAGCACAGGTCGACGACCAGCGGCTCGGCCACGTCCATGTCGCGGACGGCGTCTATGGCCCACTCGACGACCGTCTCGGTCTCCGGCCGGGGTACGAACACCCCGGGGCCGACCTCCAGTTCGAGGTAGCGGAAGAACGCCCGCCCGGTGATGTGCTGGAGCGGTTCGCGCGCCTCGCGGCGGGAGACGGCCTCCCAGTAGCGGGCGTCGAAGTCGGCGTCCTTCACCGAGTGCAGCTGGCTGCGCTTGACGTTGTGGACGTAGGCGGCGAGTTCCTCCGCGTCGAAGCGCGGCGACGGCACGCCGGCCGCGGCCAACCGCTGGGTGGCCTGGGCCACCTCGGCGAGCAGCAGGTTCATCCGTACGACCTCTTGTTTCTGCGCTCCGGCTCGCGCCGTCGCTCGGGCTGGGCGCGCCGGTCTCAGTTCTGTTGGGCCGAGGCGAGCTTGGCCGCCGCGTCCGCGTCGACGCAGGACTGGATCACCGCGTTCAGTTCGCCGTCCAGGACCTGGTCCAGGTTGTACGACTTGAACCCCGTGCGGTGGTCCGAGATGCGGTTCTCCGGGTAGTTGTACGTCCGGATCCGCTCGGAGCGGTCCACCGTACGGACCTGGCTGCGACGCGCGTCCGAGGCCTCGCGCTCGGCCTCCTCCTGCGCGGCGGCCAACAGGCGCGACCGCAGGATGCGCATCGCCTGCTCCTTGTTCTGCAGCTGGCTCTTCTCGTTCTGGCAGGACGCCACGATACCGGTCGGCAGGTGGGTGATCCGGACCGCGGAGTCGGTGGTGTTGACCGACTGGCCGCCGGGGCCGGACGAGCGGTAGACGTCGATCCGCAGGTCGTTGGCGACGATCTCGACCTCGACCTCCTCCGCCTCGGGGGTGACCAGCACGCCCGCCGCGGAGGTGTGGATGCGGCCCTGGGACTCGGTGGCGGGGACGCGCTGCACGCGGTGCACGCCGCCCTCGTACTTCAGCCGGGCCCAGACGCCCTGCCCGGGCTCGGCGTTGCCCTTGGTCTTCACGGCCACCGAGACGTCCTTGTAGCCGCCGAGGTCGGACTCGTTGGCGTCGATGATCTCGGTCTTCCAGCCGATCCGCTCGGCGAAGCGCAGGTACATCCGGAGCAGGTCGCCGGCGAACAGCGCGGACTCCTCGCCGCCCTCACCCGCCTTGATCTCCAGGATGACGTCCTTGTCGTCGCTCGGGTCGCGCGGCACGAGCAGCAGCCGCAGCTCCTCGGTCAGCCCCTCGCGGCGCTGCTCGCCCTCCTTCACCTCGGCGAGGAACTCCGGTTCCTCGGCGGCGAGTTCGCGCGCGGCCTCGATGTCCTCGCCGGCCTGTCGCCACTGCCGGTAGACCCGGGTGATCGGGGTCAGCTCGGCGTACCGCTTGGCCAGCTTGCGAGCGTTGGCCTGGTCGGCGTGGACGGACGGGTCGGCCAGCCTCTTCTCGAGGTCGGCGTGCTCGACGAGGAGCTCTTCGACTGCCTCGAACATGGAGTGGGCCTTCTTCCCGTGAGAACCGTTGGAAGCCGGTGAGGACCGGCCGGTCGTGCGAACCGCTGGAGGGGGTGCTGGGGGATGCGAACGGCGCCGGCCCCCAGCGCCCCCGGAACGAGTACGGGGGCACCGGGAACCGGCGCCGTGGGAGCGCTAGGCCTTCGCGCTGTGCTGCTTGCCGAAGCGGGCCTCGAAGCGGGCCACGCGGCCACCGGTGTCGAGGATCTTCTGCTTGCCGGTGTAGAACGGGTGGCACTGCGAGCAGACCTCGGCGCGGATCTCGCCACTGGTCTCGGTCGAGCGGGTCGTGAACTCGGCGCCGCAGGTGCAGGTCACACGGGTGACCACGTACTCGGGGTGAACGTTGGGCTTCAAGGGGTTCTCCTAGGTTTCGGGAGGGCACCGGGTCGGCGGCTGGAGCGCCGCACGTGAACCGGGACCGACGGACCAGTCTGCCAGGACCGGCCGCATCTTCCCAAACCGGGTCGTGTTCCGGGATATTCCGGGCACCGCTCAGCGCCTGGCGGGAGCCTTCGCCGGGGCCGTGGGGGCGGCCGTGGGGGCGGCCGTGGGGGCGGCCTGGGCGGGGTTCTCGGGCTGCGCCGAGACGATCGCCTGCGGGACCGGCTGGTCGGCCTTGAGGGCCGCCCAGAGCTGGTCCGCCTGCGGCTGCTGCTCGACCACCCGGTTGGGGTCACCGGGGGCGGTCATCACCGGCAGGGTCACCATGCCGAGCTGGTCCGGCCCGATCCCCTTGAGCTCCTGGACGAGCCCCACCAGGGCGTTCACCGAACCCAGCGCGGAGTCGGTGGTGATGCTGCGGGTCATGGTGTCGCCGATCGACCAGAGCTTGACCGGGTTGGAGAACAGCCCGATCCCGCCGGCCTGCTGGAGCAGCGACTTCACCATCTGCTTCTGGAGTTCGATCCGGCCGAGGTCGCTGCCGTCGCCGACGCCGTGCCGGGTGCGGACGAAGGCCAGCGACTGCTGCCCGTCGAGGTGGTGCTCGCCCGGCGGCAGGTCGAGCCCGCTGTCCTTGTCGTGGATGGCCACCGCGGTGCTCACGGTGGCCCCGCCTATCGCGTCCACGACGCGGGCGAAGCCGGCGAAGTCGATCTGCACGTAGTGGTCCATCCGCAGCCCGGTGAGCTGCTCGGTGGTCTTGACCGCGCAGGCCGCGCCGCCGGCCTCGAAGGCGCTGTTGTACATCGCGCGCTTGGCGCCGGCCACCGCCTTGCCGGCGGCGTCGGTGCAGTCGGGCCGGGTGACCAGGGTGTCGCGCGGGATCGAGACGACCTCGGCGTGCGAGTGGTCCTGGTTGACGTGCAGCACCATCGCGGTGTCCGAGCGGGCGGTGTCGCCGGTGTCGCCGCCGGCCAGGTCGCCGTTCTCGCCGTTGCGCGAGTCGGAGCCCAGCACCAGGACGTTGAACGAGCCGTCGGTGGCGGCCGGCGGGCGGGCGTCGCCGAGGCGGGCGTTGATGTCGACGCTCTTGATGTTGCCGTTGAGTTCGACGTACGCGTACCCGGCCGCTCCGGCGCCGAGGACGACGAGCGCGGCGAACGTGCAGGCGGCCGCCCGCAGGATCTTGCGGCGGCGGGTCAGGACCCTCTTGTGCTCGGCCATACGGTCCAGAGTAAAACGGACAAGATGATCAAAAAGCCTCATGATGTCCCAACTCTGGAACAAAGCCGAGTGGACGCACCGAACCCCGGACCGCTCGCGCGGTCCGGGGTTCGGTGGGCGACAACCGTCCGGCTACGGTCAGTCGTTGGAGCCGGGGGTGGTCTTGGCGATCTGCATCAGGAACTCGGCGTTGCTCTTGGTCTGCTTCATCTTGTCCAGGAGCAGCTCGATCGCCTGCTGCGAGTCGAGCGCGTGCAGCACCCGGCGCAGCTTCCAGACGATGGCCAACTCCTCGCTGCCGAGCAGGATCTCCTCCTTGCGGGTGCTGGAGGCGTCCACGTCGACGGCCGGGAAGATGCGCTTGTCCGAGAGCTTCCGGTCGAGCTTGAGCTCCATGTTGCCGGTGCCCTTGAACTCCTCGAAGATCACCTCGTCCATGCGCGAGCCGGTCTCGACCAGCGCGGTGGCCAGGATGGTCAGCGAGCCGCCGTTCTCGATGTTGCGCGCGGCGCCGAAGAACTTCTTCGGCGGGTACAGCGCGGTCGAGTCGACACCACCGGACAGGATGCGGCCGGAGGCCGGCGCCGCCAGGTTGTAGGCGCGGCCGAGGCGGGTGATCGAGTCCAGCAGGATGACCACGTCGTGGCCCAGCTCCACCAGGCGCTTGGCGCGCTCGATGGCCAGCTCGGCGACGGTGGTGTGGTCCTCGGCCGGGCGGTCGAAGGTCGAGGAGATGACCTCGCCCTTCACCGACCGCTGCATGTCGGTGACCTCTTCCGGACGCTCGTCGACCAGGACGACCATCAGGTGGCACTCGGGGTTGTTGTGGGTGATCGCGTTGGCGACCGCCTGCAGCACCATCGTCTTGCCGGTCTTCGGCGGCGCGACGATCAGACCGCGCTGGCCCTTGCCGATCGGCGACACCAGGTCGATGATCCGGGTGGTCAGGATGCCCGCGTCGGTCTCCAGACGCAGCCGGTCCTGCGGGTAGAGCGGGGTGAGCTTGTTGAACTCGGGGCGGCCGCGGCCGCTCTCCGGGTCCATGCCGTTGACGGAGTCCAGCCGCACCATGGCGTTGAACTTCTCGCGGCGCTCGCCGTCCTTGGGCTGGCGCACCGCGCCGGTGATGGCGTCGCCCTTGCGCAGGCCGTTCTTGCGGACCTGGGCGAGCGAGACGTAGACGTCGTTCTGGCCCGGCAGGTAGCCGGAGGTGCGCACGAACGCGTAGTTGTCGAGGATGTCGAGGATGCCCGCGACCGGGATCAGGACGTCGTCCTCGCCGACCTGCGGCTCGGCGGGGCCGGCCTCGAAGCCCTCGCGGCGGGCGCCACGGCCCCGGCGGTCGCGGTAGCGGCCACGGCGGCCACGGCGGCCGTCACCGAACTCGTCGTCGTCGTAGCCGCCCTGCTGGACCTGCGGCTGCTGGGTCTGCTGGCCGCCCTGGCGGGCCTGCTGGCCGTCGCCCTGACCGGCCTGCTGCTGGCCGCCGCCCTGCTGGGGCTGGCGGTCGGTGCGCTCGCGGCGGTTGCGGCGGTCGCGGCGCGACTCGCGGGAGTCGCCGTCCTGGGCCTCGCCGCCGTCCTGGCGCTCGGCGCGCTCGGGGCGGTCGGCCCGCTCCGGGCGGTCGCCGCGGTCCCGGCGGTCCCGGCGGTCGCGACGGGTCTCGGTGCGGCCCTCCTCGCGGCCCTCGAAGGCGCGGGTCTCGGCCTGGCGGGTCTCGGCCTGCTTGGGCTCGGCCACCGCAACGGCGGCGTCGGCCGTGGCGTCGGCGGTCGGGGCACCGGCGGCCGAGGTGGCGCGGCGGCGGGTGCGCTCGGCACGGGCAGGCGCGGCGGTCTCGGCGGCGGCCTGGACCGGGATCTCGATCTGGGCCTGCGACTCGGCGGCGGCCGGGGCCGCGGCGGCGGTAGCGGCAGCGGCGGCGGCCTTGGTGCGGCGGGCCGGCTTCTCGGCCGGCGCCTCGGCGGCGTCCGCCTTGGCGGCGGTGCGCTTGGCGGCGGCCGGAGCACCACCGGCGGCGAGCAGCGGGTCTCCGCCGCTCTTCTCCTTGATGGTCTCGATCAGCTGGCTCTTGCGCATGCGTCCGGTACCGGTGATGCCCAGGTCCCCGGCGAGCTTCTGCAGCTCGGCCAGGACCATGCCGTCCAGGCCGGCGGCGGCGGTACGGCGGCGCCGCGCCGGGGCCGCGGGGGCGGCGGCTGCGTCCGACGCCTCGGCGTCCGGGCGCGCGCCCATCAGATCGGTGGAGTCGCTCACTAAGGGTCCTTCCCTGGAGCGGACGTCGGCCTGTCTGGCTCGGCGACCGGTTGTGCTGTCCTGACCGACGCTCGACTGCGTCGGTCCGAGGCGGTGATCCCCCGAAAGGCGGAAGCCGGTCGAGGGAGAGCTGCGAGGTGCGGTGCGTGAAGCACGGTGGTGCTGAGTGGCGCGGCGGGCCGGTCGGTCGTGTGCCGACCGGGCGTACCCCCACGCTTGCCTGCGAATCCCGGGCCCCCGTCGCGTGACGGTGGACCGCGCTCCGCCCGTCCTGGCCTCAAGGTGGGAGGCCGCGGGTGGGAGTCAGGTGCCGTCACGGCTTCGGGATGCGGCCGCGTGTCGCGCAGGCAGGCTGCGTACGCGCTGCGGTGGGCTCCCGGAGAATCGTCGCCCCGTGCATCGCCGCGACTCCACGGCAGTGGAGTGCTGGGATCGGGACGCGGCGCACCGAGCCCCGGAGGGCACCTGGTGCAGCAATGAGGTTAACACTACCGACCCCCTCAGACATTCCCCAGCCTTGCGCTTGCCAATCGTGTCCGGACGGCCCGGCTCTCAGGTGGCCGGGCCGGGCCGGACGAGCAGCCCGGACGGGCCGTTCAGCCGTCCAGCGGGAGCACGGTGGCCCCGATCCGGTCGAGCTCCAGGCGGTGCGCGGCGAACGCCGGGTCGCCGCCGTGGCCGTGGTGCCCGGCGAAGGAGAGCACCTTGTCGGCGCCCGCCTCGTCGGTGAGCGCGAGGACGGTCGGGCCGGCCCCGGAGATCACCGCGGGGACGCCCTCCGCGCGCAGCGCGCCCACCAGGGCGGCGCTGTCGGGCATGGCGGAGGAGCGGTAGTCCTGGTGCAGGCGGTCCTCGGTGGCGGCGAGCAGCAGCTCGGGCCGCCTGGTCAGCGCCTCGACCAGCAGCGCGGCGCGGCCGGCGTTGACGGCGGCGTCGGTCAGCGGCACGGTCTTCGGCAGCAGGCCGCGGGCGGTCTCGGTGAGCACCTCGTCAGCGGGGACGAACACCACCGGGACGACCTGGTCGGAGGGCTCCAGGCTGACCGCCTTGGCCGACTCCTCGTCCGTCCAGGCGATGGTGAAGTTGCCGCGCAGGCAGGCCGCGACGTTGTCGGGGTGGCCCTCCAGCTCGGAGGCGAGGGCCAGCAGCGCGTCGTCGTCCAGCGCGGACGGGCCGCCGATGGTGACCGCGCGGGCGGCCACGATGCCGGCGCAGATCGCGGCCGAGGAGGAGCCGAGGCCGCGGCCGTGCGGTATCCGGTTGGCACAGACCACTTCGAGGCCGCGCGGCTGGCCGCCGAGGCGGTCGAAGGCGGCGCGCATCGAGCGGACCAGCAGGTGGCGCTCGTCGCGGGGCAGCGTGTCGGCACCCTCGCCGGCGATGTCGATGGAGAGCCCGGAGTCGGCGACCCGGACGACCACGTCGTCGTACAGGCCCAGCGCGAGGCCGAAGGCGTCGAAGCCCGGGCCGAGGTTGGCACTGGTCGCGGGAACCCGGACCCGGACGGCGGCGGCACGGAACGCGGGACCGGCCATGCGGTGGACTCTCCTGGGGAAATCGGGCGGCGCGGATCGCGTCGTCGGTGCGAAGGCGGGGAATGGACCACAGGCCCCGGCGGGGCGGGCGGTCACGGTCGTTGGCGCGGCCTGGAGAAGGCCGGACCCGGGGCATGTGCCACACGGCCGAACCCAGAGTATCGAAGAGAGGTTCCCCAGTGGTACACCCCGTGGTCCTCCGATCTGGTGTGTTGCCGCTTCTGGCCGGAATGCGTACCGGAATCGGATCGGAATGCGCGGCGTAATTGACACAAAAGTGTCACCGGAGAACATCGACGGGCCGCCCCCCGAAAGGGTCGGCCCGTCGAGGCGTCGGGCGCCCGTGGAGCCCGACGGCAGGTCAGTCGAGCAGGCCCAGGCGCTGCGCCGCCGCCTCCGGGTCGATCGGGACGATCTGCGGCTGCGGCGCGCCGGCCACCGCCCAGTCCGGGTCCTTGAGGCCGTTGCCGGTCACGGTGCAGACGATGCGCTGGCCCGGGTCGACCAGGCCGGCCTCCGCCTTGGCCAGCAGGCCGGCCACCGAGGCGGCCGAGGCGGGCTCCACGAAGACGCCCTCCTGTGCGGCCAACAGCCTGTAGGCAGAAAGGATCTGACGGTCCGTCACCTTGTCGATGAGGCCGCCCGACTCGTCCCGCGCGGCGAGCGCGAAGTCCCAGGAGGCCGGGTTGCCGATCCGGATCGCGGTGGCGATGGTCTGCGGCTTGAGCACCGGCGCGCCGTCCACGATCGGGGCCGAGCCGGAGGCCTGGAAGCCCCACATCCGCGGGGTGCGCGTGGCCAGGCCGTCGGCGGAGTACTCGCGGTAGCCCTTCCAGTACGCGGTGATGTTGCCCGCGTTGCCGACCGGCAGGACGTGGATGTCCGGGGCGTCGCCGAGCATGTCGACGATCTCGAAGGCCGCGGTCTTCTGGCCCTCGATCCGCACCGGGTTCACCGAGTTGACCAGCGCCACCGGGTACTTCTCGGACAGCTCACGCGCGAGGGTGAGGCAGTCGTCGAAGTTCCCGTCCACCTGGAGGATCTTGGCGCCGTGCACCAGCGCCTGGCCCATCTTGCCGAGGGCGATCTTGCCCTGCGGGACGAGCACCGCGCAGACCATCCCGGCCCGCACCGCGTACGCGGCGGCGGAGGCCGAGGTGTTGCCGGTGGAGGCGCAGATGACGGCCTGCGCCCCCTCCTCCTTGGCCTTGGAGATGGCCATCGTCATCCCGCGGTCCTTGAAGGAGCCGGTCGGGTTGGCACCCTCGACCTTGAGGTAGACCTCGCAGCCGGTGCGCTCGGACAGCACCTGGGCGGGGACCAGCGGCGTGCCGCCCTCCAGCAGGGTGACCACCGGGGTGGCCGCGGTGACCGGCAGGCGGTCCCGGTACTCCTCGATCAGGCCGCGCCACTGGTGGGTGTGCGCGCCTCGGACGACGTTCTCGGCAACGGCGTTCATGGCTGTTCCTTACTCCCCTTCGACCCGCATGATGCTGGCCACGTCCCGCACGCTGTCCAGCGCGCGGAGCTTGTCGACCGTCGCCGACAGCGCGGCGTCGGTGGCACGGTGAGTGACCACGACGAGCGAGGCGTCGCCGTCGCGGCCCTGCTGGCGCACGGTGTCGATGGAGACGCCGTGCTCCGCGAAGACGGACGCGACCTGGGCGAGGACACCCGCACGGTCGTCCACGTCCAGGCTGACGTGGTAGCGGGTGACCACCTCGTCCATCGGCTTGGCGGGCAGCTGCGTGTACACCGAGTCACCGGGACCGGTGGCACCGGCCAGCTTGTTGCGACAGACCGCGACCAGGTCGCCGAGCACCGCGGAGGCGGTCGGCGAGCCGCCCGCGCCCGGGCCGTAGAACATCAGCCGGCCGGCCGCCTCGGCCTCGACGAACACCGCGTTGTACGCCTCGCGGACGGAGGCCAGCGGGTGCGACAGCGGGATCATCGCCGGGTGGACCCGCGCGGTGACGGACTCGCCGTCCGCCGCCCGCTCGCAGATCGCGAGCAGCTTGACCACGCAGCCCATCTCCTTGGCGGAGGCGATGTCGGCGGCCGTCACCTCGGTGATGCCCTCGCGGTAGACGTCCGCCGCGGTGACCTTGGTGTGGAAGGCGATGCCGGCCAGGATCGCGGCCTTGGCGGCGGCGTCGAAGCCCTCGACGTCGGCCGTCGGGTCGGCCTCGGCGTAGCCCAGCGCGGTGGCCTCCTCCAGCGCCTCCGAGTAGCCGGCGCCGGTGGTGTCCATCTTGTCGAGGATGAAGTTGGTGGTGCCGTTGACGATGCCCAGCACCCGGTTGACCTTGTCCCCCGCGAGGGACTCGCGCAGCGGGCGCAGCAGCGGGATCGCGCCCGCCACCGCGGCCTCGTAGTACAGGTCCACCCCGGCCGCGGCGGCCGCGGCGTGCAGTTCGGTGCCGTCCTTGGCGAGCAGCGCCTTGTTGGCGCTGACCACCGAGGCGCCCCGCTGGAACGCCGACAGGATGAGGTGTTTGGACGGCTCGATGCCGCCCACGACCTCGACCACCACGTCGATGTCGCCCCGGTTGACCAGGGCCTCGGCGTCGGTGGTGATCAGGTGCTCGGGCACGCCCGGGCGCACCCGGCCGGCCCGGCGGACCGCGATCCCCGCGAGCTCGACCGGGGCACCGATGCGCGCGGCGAGGTCGTCGGCCGTCGTCGTCATGATGCGCGCCACCTCGGAGCCCACCACACCACAACCCAGCAACGCCACCTTCAGCGGGCGCGTACGCATCATCCGACTCCGCTCTGCATTCTTCGTGCTTCGGTAATTCCGGCGGGATTCTGGGGGCCGCCGGGAACTTCGGTCCGTACCAGTCTCGGGGACTTCCCGCACGGATCTACGGTCGTTCCATGATCTGAGACAAGGATTTCGTCATCCGATATCGAGACGCAGGAGATCCTCCTCCGTCTCGCGCCGGACAATCACCCGCGCGGCGCCGTCCTTGACGGCCAGCACGGGAGGCTTCAGGGCGTGGTTGTAATTGCTCGCCATCGAGCGGCAGTACGCGCCGGTTGCGGGCACCGCGATCAGGTCGCCCGGGGCCAGGTCGGCCGGCAGGAAGGCGTCCCGGACCACGATGTCGCCTGACTCGCAGTGCTTGCCGACCACCCGCACCAGCATCGGCTCGGCGTCGCTGCGGCGCGACACCAGGGCCACCGAGTACTCGGCGTCGTACAGCGCGGTCCGGATGTTGTCGGACATCCCGCCGTCCACGCTGACGTAGGTGCGCAGGCCCTCCAGCGGCTTGACGGTGCCGACCTCGTACAGCGTGAACGCCGTCGGGCCGACGATCGCCCGGCCCGGCTCCACGCTCAGCCGGGGGGTGTTCAGGTTCGCGGCGGCGCACTCGCGGCGCACGATGTCGGCCAGCGCGGCCGCGATCTCGGCCGGCTCGCGCGGGTCGTCCTCGCTGGTGTACGCGATGCCCAGGCCGCCGCCCAGGTCGATCTCGGGCAGCTCGACGCCGTGCTCGTCGCGGATCTCGGCCAGCAGGCCGACCACCCGGCGGGCGGCCACCTCGAAACCGGCGGTGTCGAAGATCTGCGAGCCGATGTGCGAGTGGATGCCGCGCAGCTCCAGGCCCTCGTGCCCGAGCACCCGGCGCACCGCCTCGGCGGCCGAGCCGCCCTCCCGTCGCCCACCACCGCCCTCGACCGAGCCGCTTCGCGGCGCGGCCAGACTCAGGGACAGCCCGAACTTCTGGTCCTCGTGCGCCGTGGCGATGAACTCGTGGGTGTGCGCCTCGACGCCGACGGTGATCCGGATCAGCACCTGCTGGCGGACGCCCTGGCGGGCCGTGATCGCGGCCAGCCGCTCGATCTCCTCGTAGGAGTCGACCACGATGCGCCCGACGCCGGTCTTCACCGCGTGTTCGAGCTCGTCCGCCGTCTTGTTGTTGCCGTGCAGCGCGATCCGCTGCGGCGGCATCCCGGCGGCCAGCGCCACCGTCAGCTCGCCGGAGCTGCACACGTCGAGGTTCAGGCCCTCCTCGTGCAGCCAGCGCACGATCGCCTTGGAGAGGAACGCCTTGCCGGCGTAGAAGACGTCCGCCTCGGTGCCGAAGGCGTCGCGCCAGGCCCGCGCCCGGGCCCGGAAGTCGTCCTCGTCGAGCACGTAGGCCGGCGTGCCGAACTCGGCCGCCAGGGACTTGACGTCGATCCCGCCGACGGTGGCCACGCCCTCGGCGTCGCGGGCGACGGTGCGCGACCAGACCTTGGGGTCGAGCGCGTTCAGGTCGGCCGGCGGGGCGGCGTAGTGGCCCTCGGGCAGCACGTCACCGTGACGGGGGCCTGCGGGGTGTGCGGAGCGAGACATGTCCTGCTTCCTTGACCTATGGCGAGGGGCGGCGACGGTCTCCGTTGACCGTCAGCCGCCCCCGCTGCGCACTTGGGGGTGGTGCCTACATCCGCTCGGGCGCCGTGACGCCCAGGAGCGTCAGGCCGTTGGCCATCACCGTTCGCGTGGCCTCGACCAGCCAGAGCCGGGCGCGGTGCGTGTCCGTGAGCTCCTCGTCGCCCTTGGGCAGGAACATGCAGTTCTCGTACAGGCGGTGGTACTTGCCCGCCAGGTCCTCCAGGTAGCGGGCGACCCGGTGCGGCTCGCGCAGCTCGCCGGCCGTGGCCAGGATCCGCGGGAACTCGCCGAGGGCACCGAGGATGTCGTTCTCCCACACGGTGGCGAGCAGCTCGGGCTTGAAGTCCTCCGCCGCGCCCTTGTCGACGCCGAGCTGCGCGGCCTTGCGGGCCACGCCGCACATCCGGGTGTGCGCGTACTGGACGTAGTAGACCGGGTTCTCGTTGGACTGGCTGGTCAGCACGTTGATGTCGAGCGTGATGGTGGAGTCCGTGGGGGACCGCGTCAGGGTGTAGCGGGCGGCGTCCACGCCGATCCACTCGATCACGTCGTCGATCGTGATGATGTTGCCGGCCCGCTTGGACATGCGGACCTCTTCGCCGTCGCGAAGCATCTTCACGAACTGGCCGATCTTGACCTCGATGTTGCGGTTCATGTCGTCGCCCGCGCAGGCCACGATGGCCTTCAGCCGGTTGACGTAGCCGTGGTGGTCGGCGCCCAGCATGTAGACGGAGACCTCGGCACCGCGGTCCCGCTTCGACAGGTAGTACGCGGCGTCGGCGGCGAAGTAGGTGGTCTCGCCGTCGGCCTTGACCAGGACGCGGTCCTTGTCGTCGCCGAAGTCGGTGGTGCGCAGGAAGACCGCGCCGTCCTGCTCGAAGACGTGGCCCTGCTCGCGCAGCCGGTCCATGGCCTTCTCGACCGCGCCGGATTCGTGCAGCGTCTTCTCGGAGAACCAGACGTCGAAGTGGGTGCCGAACTCCTGCATCGAGCGCTGGATCTCGGCCACCATGAGCTTGAGGCCCTCGGTGCGGAAGGCCTCCAGCTGCTCGGCGTCGGGCAGGTCGAGCACGCCCGGGACGCCGTCGGTGATCGCCTTGGCGATGTCGCCGATGTACTCGCCCACGTAGCCGTCGGCGGGGACGGGCTGACCGTTCGCGGCGGCCTTCAGCGAGCCGGCGAACTTGGAGATCTGCACGCCGGCGTCGTTCAGGTAGTACTCGGTGGTGACGTCGGCGCCGCTGGCCCGCAGCACGCGCGCCAGCGAGTCGCCGACGGCGGCCCAGCGGACGCCGCCGATGTGGATCGGGCCGGTCGGGTTGGCGGAGACGAACTCCAGGTTGATCTTCAGGCCCTTGAGCGCCTCGTTGCGCCCGTAGGCCTCGCCCGTCTCGACGATGGTGCGCGCCAGCGCGCCCTGGGTCGCGGCGTCCATGGTGATGTTCAGGAAGCCCGGCCCGGCGATGTCGACCTTGGCGACGCCGGTGATCCCTCGCAGGCGGTCGGCCAGCAGTTCCGCCACGGCTCGCGGCGGGCGGCCGGCCGCCTTGGCGAGCTGGAGGGCCACGTTGATCGCGTAGTCGCCGTGGTCCCTGTTCTTGGGTCGCTCGACCGTCACGTGCTCGGGCACGGCGACGGTCAGCTCGCCCGCCTCGACGGCGGCGCTCACTGCGGCCTGGACTGCCTGGGAAAGCTCTGCGGGTGTCACGACGCCAAGCGTAGGCGAGACGGGGTGCCCGCCCGCCACCCGGTTTGCCGGTCGGGACGCCCGCGAGCCCTCCCGTCAGCGGTGTCAGCCTCGATCGGTCCGCTCTGTTCGCTCAGGGCGAAACCCGCCCGGCTGTCCCCCCAGAGCCATCAGCCGCCGCACCAGCGCCACCAGATCGGCCGGGTCGAAGGGCTTGCCGAGGTAGCCGTCCACCCCGACGGCCTCCCCCAGGTCCAGATCGGCCGGGGTGCAGGCACTCACGATCGCGATCGGCAGCCGGCTGGTCCCCGGGGTCGCGCGCAGCCGGGCCGCCGTCCGCAGGCCGTCCAGGCGCGGCATCATCACGTCCAGCGTCACCACGTCCGGCTTCACCCGGCGGACCACCTCCAGGCACTCGGCGCCGTCGGCGGCGGTCACCACCTCGAAGCCCTCGAGCTCCAGGTTGACCCTGATCAGCTGGCGGATCACCTCGCTGTCGTCCACCACGAGGACCCGCCCGGACACTCCCGACACCTCACCGAGGGTATCGGCGCCCCCGCCGCCCCGTCCGGCCTTTGGGCACTTCCACCGACCCCCGCCACCCGCCGCCGGCGCACCCGCACCCGCTCCGGCGCCCCCGCCGCAAACCCGTGCACGGACCACGCCCGGAGCCTGGTAGTGTTCTTCACGTCGGAGGCCGAAACGCCGACGACACCGAGCAGGCCCCCGTAGCTCAGGGGATAGAGCACCGCCCTCCGGAGGCGGGTGCGTAGGTTCGAATCCTACCGGGGGCACTTCGCAAGGAGTGCAACTGAGGCCCAGATCAGTGGAGTTGATCCACGGATCTGGGCCTTCGTCATGTCCGGGCCCGGTTGGCGGCGCGCGGTGCCGGCCCGGCCGGGCTCAGGACGAGGTGCCCTCGACCTGGGAGACCAGCCCGGCGATGGTGTGGTCGAAGTAGGCGCTGTAGGACACGTCGTCGGTGTCGCCGCCCTGCTGGTAGCCGCCGATGGCGCCGACCACGTCGCCGGTGGCGACGTTGATCCAGGGGCCGCCGCTGGTGCCGGACGGGTAGGCGGGGCAGTCGATGACGCGCTGGTAGGTGCTCTGCCGGCCGGTGGTGTTGGTGCACAGGATGGGCTCCTCGGCGTCGCCGGGGTAGCCGTAGAGGCGGACGGTCGCGCCGAAGGGCTCGTCGGCGCCGAGCCGGTTGCCGCCGACCACGTCCTCGACGTTGCGGCCGTTGCTCGGGGCCGTCTCCAGGATGGCGAAGTCCTCGTCCTGGTCGCCCTTCTGGGACCAGCCGGTGGTGGTGTGGACCGCGGTGACCTGCCAGCTGCCGTACGGGGCGGAGCCGTCGCGGTAGCCGGGGACGAAGGTGACGCCGCCGGCGCTGCTGAGGCAGTGCGCGGCGGTCAGCAGCAGGTTGCCGCCGGGGCTGTGCAGCACGCTGGCGGTGCAGAAGTGGTTTCCGGCCGCCACGGTGCCGCTGAACAGCGCGCCCACGGTGGCCGCTTCGGGGGTGGCGGCGGCGGTGGCGGTGGTGCCGAGGACGGCGCCGCGGGTGTCGGGGGTGGCCGGCGCGGAGGGCGTCGGGGTGGCCGCCGGGGCGCTGCCGGGGTCGGCGCTCGCACTGTCGGTCGCACTGTCGGTCGCACTGTCGGTCGGGCTGTCGGCCGGGGCGGCGGAGGGGCTGTCGGTCGGAGCAGGGGCGTCGACCGGTGCGGGTGCGGCGGGCGCCTCGGACGCGGGCCCGGTCGCCGCCGGCGCGACGGCGGCCCGGGAGCTGCGGGCCGCCTTCCCGGCGGCCGTCGCGTCGGACAGGCTCAGCCCGTGCGTACCGGTGACCACGGCGGCCACCACCACCGCCGAGAGCGCGGTGAACAGGGTCGGCCCCAGAAGGCTGCGGCGGCGGCGCGACGTCGGGCGGCGGTGCTGACCCATGTCTGTCTCTCCTGCCAGTGATCGACGGTTTCCCGGGGGCTGCGTGCGATCAACGACTATGCCGTTTCAGCCTGGAAAGGTCGTTACCGGTGGCTGGGATATCCATGAGAAAAACCTCACCCGTCGGCGAGTAAGCGGTCCAGCGCGCTCCCCAGCTCCTCGGCCCCGACGAAGGCGGTGTGCGTCCCGGCGACGGTGCAGGTGAAGGCACCCGCGACCGAGCCGGCCCGGGCGCACTCCAGCGGCGGGCGGCCCCGGAACCAGGCGGCGAGGAAGCCCGCGACGAAGGCGTCCCCGGCGCCGTTGGTGTCCACCACCGGGCGGCCCGGGTCGACGGCCGGGAGGTGGTGCACCTCGTCGTCGTCCCGGGTGAGCAGGTAGCAGCCGTCGGCGCCCGCGGTGGCGGTGACGACACCGGCGCGGCCCTCGGCGAGGATCGCGCGCATCACCTGCTCGTGCCGGCCGCGGCAGCCGGCCACCGAGAGGAACACCAGGTCCGAGCCGAGCGCGTAGTCGCGGTGGTGCGGGTTGGTGCCGTCCCAGTCGTGCAGGTCGGTGGAGGTGGTGCGGCCGAGCCGGTGGAGGTCGGCGTACATGTCCCGGTTGACGCCGGTGATGGAGAGGTGGACGTGCCGGCTGCGCCGCGCGTACGGCAGGTAGAACTCGGGCGGCAGCCGCAGGTCGGCGGGGTGGCGGCCGTCGAAGAAGGAGAACCGGCGGCCGGCGGCGTCCACCAGGTTGACCCCGCGCGGGGTGCCGTACGGGCTCACCAGGTGCGCGAAGTGCAGGCCGTGGCGCTCGTAGGAGGCGCGGACCAGGGCGCCCTGCGGGTCGTCGCCGAGGAAGTCGAGGAAGGCGGTGCGCAGGCCGAGGTGGTGGGCGCCGAGGGCGACGCCGTTGCCGGTGTGGCCGACGTAGTCGCGGACGGGTCCGACGAACAGCGAGTCGCCGGGCGGGACCTCCAGCCGGTCCACCCGGACGATGGTGTCGACGCCGGAGCCGCCGACGACGAGCAGGTCGAACTCGGGCAGCACGACGGCGCCTCCTCGGTTCCTGGACGGTGGCCAGGAGTCAAGCAGGCGCCGGAGGTTGACTGCAAGGTCTTGCTGAAAATTTCAGGGTTCTCGTCGGGGCTCCGCCGGGACGGCCGTGTGGGCCTGCGCCCCGCCCGGGACGACGGTCGTCACAGCGGGCGCCGGCCGGTGGTCGATCACCCGGAAGGCGATCAGCGCGGCCAGCAGCAGGACGCCCGTCGACACCCAGGTGGCGACCACGTAGCCGTGCACCGTGCCCTGGGCCCGCACCGCCGGCGACGAGGCGATCCGGGTGGCCAGGAACGACGCGGTGGCACTGGCCGCGACCGTGTTCAGCAGCGCCGTGCCGAACGAACCACCCACCTGCTGGGCCGAGTTGATGGTGGCCGAAGCCGCGCCCGCCTCGCGCGGCGAGACCCCGAGGGTGGCCAGGTTCATCGACGGCATGAAGACCAGGCCCATGCCGGAGCCGAGCAGCAGCTCGGCGGGCAGCACCGTGCCGGCCCACGGGCTGTCGACCGTCATCCGGGTCAGCCAGGCCATGCCGGCCGCGGCGAGCAGCAGCCCGGGGCAGACCAGGTTCCGGGTCGGCACCCTGGTCATCAGCCGGGCCGCGAAGCCGGTCGAACTGAGCACGATGGCGGCCGTCATGGGCAGGAAGGAGACGCCCGACAGCACCGGCGAGAAGTGCTTGATGACCTGGAGGTAGTAGGTGAGGAAGAGGAACAGGCCGAACATGCCGATCATGGCCAGGCCGACCGAGAGGGCGGCGCCTCCGCGGTTGCGGTCGGCGACGATGTGCAGCGGCAGCAGCGGGTGCGCGGTGCGCCTCTCGACCAGGACGAACACCGCGAGCAGCGCCAGACCGACGGCCAGCGAACCGAGCACCAGCCCGTCGCCCCAGGTCCGGGTGACGGCCTCGGACGTGCCGAAGACGATCGCCAGCAGGCCGACGCAGCCGAGCAGCGCGCCGGGCAGGTCGAGCCGGACCCGGCGCCCCCCGGCGGCGTTGTCGCGCTCCAGGAGGCCGGTGGCCGCGAGGGCCGCGGCGGCGGCGATCGGGACGTTGACGAACAGGCACCAGCGCCAGTCCAGGTACTCGGTCAGCAGCCCGCCCAGGATCAGGCCGAGTGCGGAGCCGCCGGCGGCGATCGCGCCGAAGACGCCGAAGGCCGTACTGCGCTCCCTGGGGTCCGTGAAGGTGGTGGAGAGCAGCCCCAGGGCCGAGGGGGCGAGCAGGGCGCTGAACCCTCCCTGGAGGGCGCGGGCACCGAAGAGCATGGCGGAGCCGTCCGCCGAGCCGCCGAGGGCGGAGGCGGCGGCGAAGCCCAGCAGGCCGACGGTGAAGACGCGTTTGCGGCCGAAGAGGTCGCCCAGCCGTCCGCCGAGCAGCAGCAGGCCGCCGAAGGCGAGCGTGTAGGCGGTGATCACCCACTGCCGGTCGGCGTCGGAGATGCCCAGGTCCCGCTGCGCCGACGGCAGCGCGATGTTCACGATGGTGACGTCGAGGACGATCATGAGCTGGGCGATGGCGATGACCACCAGCACCCACCAGCGGCGGCTGTCCGCGTTCTCATGACCGGTGGCGGTTTGCGCAGACACTGGTCAGCCTTCCGGAGGGGTACGGAGGGGTCACGCAGTCGGGGATGTCACGCAGTCGCCTTCAAGCGAAGCTCCCGCACGGGCGGATGGCAAGGAAAAACCTCGCCAAATCGACCTTTTCGGGCCAAAGGACCAGCGGCCCCGGGGCTCGCGGACGAGGCCCGGGGCCGACGGCCGCCCTACAGCGCGGACAGCTCCTCGACCAGGTCGTCCAGCCCCAGCGAGCCCTGCGAGAGCGCCGCCATGTGCCAGGCCTTGAGGTCGAACTCCTCGCCGCGCGCCTCGTGCGCCGCCCGCGCCGCCGCCCGGCCGCGCAGCCAGGCGCGCTCGCCCAGCTTGTAGCCGATCGCCTGGCCGGGCATGCCCAGGTAGCGGACCAGTTCGCTGTCCAGGTAGTCGGGGGTCAGGCCGCAGTACCGGCCGAAGAACTCCCGGGCCGCCTCCGGGCTGACCGGCTCGCCCGGCAGGTACGGGGAGTCGGCCGGGAAGTCCAGGCCCGCGTGCATGCCGATGTCGACGATCACCCGCAGCGCGCGCATCATCTGCGCGTTGAGGTAGCCGAGGCGGTGTCCCGGGTCGGTGAGGTAGCCGAGCTCGTCCATCAGGCGCTCGGCGTACAGCGCCCAGCCCTCCAGGTTGGCGCTCACCCCGCCCAGGCTGACCTGGTAGGTGGAGAGCCGGTCCGCGACGTAGTTCCACTGCGCGAGCTGCAGGTGGTGGCCCGGGACGCCCTCGTGGTACCAGGTGGAGACCAGGTCCCAGACCGGGAAGCGCTCCCGGCCGAGCGCCGGCAGCCAGGTCCGCCCGGGGCGGCTGAAGTCCAGCGAGGGCGCGCTGTAGTACGGCGCGGCCGCGCTGCCGGGCGGGGCGATCCTCGACTCGACCCGGGTGATCGGCTCGGCCAGGTCGAAGTGGGTGCCCTGGAGGTCCCGGACGGCCTGGTCCATCAGCTCCTGGAGGTACACGCGGGTGGCCTCGGCGCCCTCCACGGCCGGGCCGTCCGCCTCCAGCCACTTCATCGCCGCCATCGGGCCGGCGCCCGGGCGTACCTTCTCGGCCTCGGCCTCCATCTGCGCGAGCAGGTCGTGGAACTCGCCCCAGGCCCACGTGTAGGCCTCGTCCAGGTCCAGGTCGGAGCCGGTCCAGAAGCGGACGAAGCGGCGGTAGCGCTCGCGGCCGGTGGTGTCGGGGGTGTCGGCGGCGGCCGGGCCGTAGACGTCGCGCAGCCAGTCGCGCAGGGCGGCCAGCGCCTCCCCGGCGGCCAGCGCGGGCCCGGACAGCTCGGCGCGCAGGCCCTCCGGCGCGCCCTGGACGAACTCGCCGAACCAGCCGCCGGGTACGTCCCCCTCCAGCCACTCGCCGAGCTGCCCGACCACGGTGGCCACCTGGCGCGGGCCGGACAGCAGGCCGCGCTCGATGCCGGCGGCCAGCGTCTCCCGGTACTGCGCCAGCGCGAGCGGGACGCGGGCCAGTCGGCGGCCGACCACCTGCCACTCGGCCTCGGTGTCGGTCCCCATCAGGGTGAAGACGTCCCGGACCTCGTGCACCGGGGAGCCCAGGTTGCGCACCGCGCGGAAGTTCTCCCCGGCCTCGTGGACGGCGAGGGAGGCGGTCAGCCGCTCGCGCAGCAGCCGGGCGCAGCGGCGCTCCGCCTCGTCCTGCGCGGCGTCGGAGCGTTCGGCCTCGGCAAGGGCCGCCAGGGTGCGGTGGCCGAGGTCGGCGATCGCCTCGGCACCGGCCGGCGAGAGGTCGGGCAGCCGGTCGTCCTCGGGGCTGAACCCCAGGTAGACCGCGGTCAGCGGGTCGAGTTCGGCCAGGGCCCGGACGTAACCGTCGGCGATGCGACGCGGGGTGGTGGCGTCGGAGGTGATCAGTTCTTCAACCATTCGGACATCATGGCGTGGCGAGGGCCGATTGCAAGCCTTAACCGGGCGATCGGTGACATGCACCGGCCGACCGCCGCCGGGCGGTCCCGGACAAACACACGTTCGGGAAACCGCCGCGCGCGACAGGATCCGATCGGGCCCGCGCCCATTACGCTGACCGCCATGGAAGCCCGCCCCACCACGGCAACCGACCAGGTGCCCGCCCCGGCCGCACCCGGCCCCCGCCCGCGCCGCACCGGCTACCGGCGACTGCCGGTGCAGCAGCGTCGTGAACAGCTGATCGCGGTCGCCCTGGAACTGTTCGCCGCCCGGCCGCCCGAGGAGGTGGGCCTGGACGACGTCGCCGAGGCCGCCGGAGCCTCCCGCCCGCTGGTCTACCGCTACTTCGCGGGCGGCAAGCAGCAGTTGTACGAGGCCGCGCTGCGCAGCGCGGCCGACGAGCTGACCAGCCGCTTCGCCGTCCCGCTGGCCGGGACCCCGTCCGAGCAGCTGGCGGCCGTCCTGGACGGCTACTTCGCCTTCGTGGCCGAGCACGACGCCGGCTACTCGGCGCTGCTGCGCGGCGGTTCGGTGGTGGAGACGGCCCGCACCTCGGCGATCGTCGACGACGTCCGGCGGGCGGCGCTCAAGCGGACCCTGCGGCACCTCGGCGTGCGGGAGGCCGGGCCCCGGCTGACGCTGCTGGTGCGCTCGTGGATCGCGGTGGTCGAGGGCGCGTCGCTGACCTGGCTGGACGAGGGGCGCACGCTGCCGGTGGGCGAGCTGCGCGACTGGCTGGTGGACCAGTTCACGGCGATGGCGGCGGCGACCGCGCTGCACGACCCGCAGACCGCGCAGGTGCTGGCCCTGCTGCTCGCGCTGGAGGGGCCGCAGGCGTCGCGGGCCGAGCGGCTGCGCGAGGTGCTGGCGGCCCGGTGACCCGACCCCCGTGCCCGGGGTCGGGGCGGCCGGTGCCGCGCCGGCGGGGCGTTACGCCGTGCCGAGCACCTGCCGCTGGCGGCCGAGGCCCTCGATCTCGATCTCGACGATGTCGCCCGGGGCCAGGAACGGCGTACCGGGGTGGCCCAGGGTGACGCCGGCCGGGGTGCCGGTGACGATCACGTCGCCCGGCTCCAGGACCATGAACTGGCTGACGTAGCGGACCAGTTCGAGAACCGGAAAGATCATCTCGCCGGTGTTGCCGTCCTGCCGCAGCTCGCCGTTGACCCACAGCCGCAGCGGCAGCTGCTGCGGGTCGGTCACCTCGTCCGCGGTGACCAGCCAGGGCCCCAGCGGGGTGAAGGTCTCCGCCGACTTGCCCTTGTCCCACTGGCCGCCGCGCTCGAACTGGAAGGCCCGTTCGGTGACGTCGTTGGCGATCGTGTAGCCGGCGATCACCGCCGCGGCCTCCTCGTGCCCGGCCAGGTAGCGGGCGGTGCGGCCGATCACGAGGGCCAGCTCGGCCTCGTAGTCGGTCTTCTCGCCGCCGCGCGGCACCAGCACCTCGTCGTACGGGCCGACCACGGTACAGCTCGGCTTGAGGAAGATCACCGGCTCGTCCGGGGCCGCGACCCCGGCCTCGGCGGCGTGGTCGCGGTAGTTGAGCCCGATGCCGACCACCTTGCCCGGACGGGCGACCGGCGCGCCCACCCGCTGCCCGGCGAGGTCCACCCGGGGCAGCGCCCCGGCGGCCACGTCCCGCGCCAGGGCGGCGGCGTCCAGCCCGGCCAGGAAGGCCCCGTCGATGTCCCGGGCACGCCCGGAGAGGTCGTACCCGATGCCGTCCTGGCCCAGCACGACCGGGCGCTCGGCGCCCGGGGGTCCGACGCGGAGGAGCTTCATCGATCCGTCACCAGCCTTTTCGTCGTAGCTCGCCGGGGCGGCCGAAGACACCGCGCCCGACTCCGGCAACGAGGTATATCAACGCCACCGGTCGGTGAACCAGACAGTCCCGATGGGCGGATTCCTATCAATTCCCACAGTCGCCGCAGGCGCCGAATCAGCGGCCCGCACGGTTGACAGCCTCCCGTCCGTACGGCGCCGAGGGCCCTCAGCCGCCCTGCGGGCCGCCGCCGAGCAGGCCGGCCAGGCTCAGCGCCCGCGGCCGGCCCGGCCCGCTCCGGGCGGCCTCCCGGTGCCAGCGGTCCAGGTCGCGCAGCGCGTCGGCCCGGACGTCCGGTTCGGCGGCCGGCTCCGCGGCCAGCTCGCGCAGCAGCGCGACGGCGGCGCCCGGGCTGCCGTCCTGGGCCAGCCAGAGGGCCAGGTCGTGGCAGGTGCGCAGGGTGCGCGGGTCGGCCGGGCCGCAGATCCGGGCGAGGTCGGGGATGAGCGCGGTGAGCATCTCGACGGCCTCCCCGGGGGCGCCCTGCGCGCCGCGCCGCCAGGCCTGGTCGGCCCGGCGGCGCAGCTGCTCCGGGCTGGGGTCGTCCGGGCGGAGCACCCCCGGCCGGATCCGGCGCAGCCGTTCCAGCACCTCGGCGGCGGTGGCCGGCCGGTCCGCGGGCCGTTTGGCGAGCAGCCCGGCGACCAGGTCGGCCAGCGCCGGATCGGTGCTGCGCACCCGGGGCGGGGTCTCCTCCAGGTGCTTGTACATGTACTCGGCGGCCGAGGAGGCGCGGAACGGGCGCCGCCCGGTGCAGAGTTCGTACAGCATGACGCCGAGCGCGTAGAGGTCGGCCCGGCCGTCCACGGCGGCGCCGGACCAGCACTCGGGCGCCAGGTACGGGACGGTGCCGACCACGCTGCCGGTGGAGGTGAGCACCGCGGACTGGGTGAGCAGCCGGGCGATGCCGAAGTCCAGCACCTTGGCCTTGCCGCCCGCGTCGACCATCACGTTCTCGGGCTTGATGTCGCGGTGGACGACGCCCGAGCGGTGCGCGGCGTCCAGTGCCTTGCAGACCTGGCGCATCCACTTCAGCGCGGCCTCCTGGTCCGGGGCGCCGTCCTTGAGGATGTCGGACAGGGCCCGGCCGCGGACGAGTTCCAGCACCAGGTAGTGGGTCCCCCCGGCGGCGGTCGCGACCAGGCCGTAGTCGTACACGGTCACGATGTGCGGATTGGAGAGACCGCCGGCCGTGCGGGCCTCGCGGACGAACCGCCCGACGGCCTCCCGGTCGGCGGCGTGCTCCGCCAGCAGCAGCTTGACCGCGACCTCGCGGTCGAGCCGCCGGTCGGTCGCCTTCCAGACCACACCGAAGCCGCCCCTGCCCAGCCACTCGTCCAGCCGGTACCGGCCGTCGAGCACCTCCCCCTGCTGCATGTCCTCCCCCAAGTCCGCCGTGTCCGGGCGGTGTTCGCCGCCGGAGGGGTCACCATAGCGGCGGGGGGCGGCGAACGGGTGAACGGACGGGCCCTACTGCTTGGGCAACCCGGGCGGGTTGACCTCGGAGGTCGGCACGGCCTCGTTGTCCAGGCCCCAGCGCTTGAGCACCTGGCCGTAGCTGCCGTTCCTGATCACCTCGTTCAGCGCCTCGTTGAGCGCCCGGACCAGCCCGTTGCCCTTGCGGGTGGTCGCGGCGATCTTGCCGAGGACGTCCGCGCCGCCGCCCGAGTAGGTGCCGACGATCTCGGTCTCGCCGGTCTGCGCGACGTGGAAGGCCAGGCTGGGATTGGGGCCGACGTAGGCGTCGATCCGGCCGGAGGAGAGCGCCAGGTAGAACTCGGTGCCCTGGAAGTACTTGATGTCGATCGGCTTGAGGCCGTTCCTGGTGTTCTCCTCGCTCCAGGAGATCAGCAGCTTCTCCTGGTTGGTGCCGGAGGAGACGCCGACCGACCTGCCCGCCAGGTCCTTGGCACCGGCGACCTTGAGGCCGCTGCCCTTCCTGGCCTCGAAGCCGAGGACGTCCAGCCGGTAGGTGGCGAAGTCGTACTTCTCCTTGCGCGCCTCGGTGACGGTGATGTTGGAGAGGCCGACGTCGTACTTGCCGCTGTCCAGGCCGACGAAGATGTTCTCCCAGGAGACCGGGTTGAACTCGACCTTGAGGCCGAGCACGTTGCCGACCAGGGCGGCGATGTCCGGCTCGACGCCGATGATGGTCCTGTCGTCGTTGGCGTAGAAGTCCAGCGGCGGGGTGGTGCCGAGGGAGTCGACGACGGCCAGCGTCCCCCTCCGCCTGATCTCCTCCGGGACGAGCGCCGCGATCGCGTCGACCTTGGCCGTGGTCACCCGGTTCTGCTCGGCCGTCAGGTTCACCACGGCGCCGTTCGGCGCGGTGCTGCCCTTGGCCGGGGCGAGTTCCGCCGTGGCTCCCGAGGACGCGCCGCCGCAGGCGGTCAGGGCGAGGGCGGCGGCGAGGGCGGCGGCGGCGGTCACCAGGGCGCGACGGGGTAGGGGCATGGCGGAACTCCTGCTCGGTGAAGGGGGTTTCGGTGCAGTGGGGAGGGCTGGAGCACCTCGGCTCAGGGCACCTCGGTTCAGAGCACCTCGGCTCAGAGCACCTTGGCGAGGAAGGCCCGGGTGCGTTCGTGCCGGGGGCGGTCCAGGACTTCGGCCGGCGGACCCTGCTCGACCACCACGCCGCCGTCCATGAAGACGACGGTGTCGGCGACCTCGCGGGCGAAGCCGATCTCGTGGGTGACCACGATCATGGTGGTGCCGGTCCGGGCGAGGTCCTTGATGACGTCCAGCACCTCGCCGACCAGCTCCGGGTCGAGCGCCGAGGTGGGCTCGTCGAACAGCAGCACCTTCGGCTCCAGGGCCAGCGCCCGGGCGATCGCCACCCGCTGCTGCTGGCCGCCGGAGAGCTGCCGGGGGTACGCGGCGGCCTTGTCGGCCAGCCCGACCCGCTCCAGCAACGCCAGCGCCGTCGCCCTGGCCTCGGCCCTGGGGCGGCGCAGCGCGGCGATCGGCGCCTCGACCAGGTTCTCCAGCACGGTGAGGTGCGGGAACAGGTTGAAGTTCTGGAACACGAAGCCGATGTGGGTGCGCTGGCGCAGCACCTCGCGCTCCTTGAGCTCGTACAGCCGGTCGCCGGAGCGCCGGTAGCCGATCAGCTCGCCGTCGATGGCGACGTAGCCGCCGTCGAGCTTCTCCAGGTGGTTGATCGCGCGCAGCAGCGTGGACTTGCCGGAGCCGGACGGGCCGAGCACCACGGTGACCGAGCCGACCGGGACGTCCAGGTCGACGCCGCGCAGCACCTCCAGTGGCCCGAAGCTCTTGTGCAGGCCGCGGACCTGCACCATCGGTGCGGCCGCCGGTTCGGTCTTGGTGAGCGTGGTCATCGACGTCCTCCGGTGGTGCGCGCGGTCGCTGCGCGAGTGGTCGGCGTGCGGGCGGTCGGCGTGCGGGCGGGCAGGCTCCGGACGAAGGCCCGGGCGCGCTGGAGCGGGGTGGGCGGCGGGGTGCGCTGCGCGCCGCGGGCGAAGTAGCGCTCGACGTAGTACTGGCCGATGGACAGCACCGTGGTCAGCAGCACGTACCAGACGGTGGCGACCATCAGCAGCGGCACCACCCGGCCGGTCCGGCCGTAGACCACCTGGGCCTGGTAGAAGAGCTCGCCGATGGCCATCACGTAGACCACCGAGGTGCCCTTGAGCAGTGAGATCACCTCGTTGGCGGCGGCCGGCAGGATGCCGCGCATCGCCTGCGGCAGCACGATCCGCCAGCCCTGGCGCCAGCGCGGGATGCCGAGCGCGGTGGCGGCCTCCCGTTGGCCTGCGTCCACCGCGATGACGCCGCCGCGGATGATCTCGGCGGCGAACGCGGCCTGGTGCAGCCCGAGGCCGAGCACGGCGGCGCCGAGCGCGCTCAGCACGCCGACCGTCTCGAAGTCCCCGAAGGTCGGGCCGAACGGGATGCCGATCCCGAACCGCTTGTAGAGGTACGACAGGTTGAACCAGAACACCAGCTGGACGATCAGCGGGATCGAGCGGAACACCCACACGTACGCCCAGGCGATGGACTGGAGGATCGCGCTGCGGGACAGCCGCATCGCGGCCACCACGGCGCCCAGCAGGAAGCCCAGCCCGGTGCCGTAGACGGTGAGTTCGAGGGTGCGGCCGACCGCCTGGACGATCGTGTCGGCGGTGAAGTAGACCCGGAAGGTGGCCCAGTCCCAGCCGGGATTGGTGGCCAGGCCGTGGGCGAACTGGGCGAGCACGACGAGGGCGGCGACCCCGATCCCCCAGCGCCAGGGGTGCCGGGCGGGGACGGCCCGCAGAGCGGCCAGTTCGTCGAGGTCCAGACGGGCGCCGGTGCCCGGACCGGGATCGGGTCCGGACGCCGGTGCCCGCTCGACCCGGGCCTGGGCCTGGGCCTCGGCTTGAGCCTCGGCTTGGGCCTGGGACGTCGCGGTGGTGCTGGCGGTCATCGGGGGGCTCCTTCGGCAGACCCGGGGATCACTGGTGTTCGGGCGGGCTGATCAGGGACTCCTTGATCGCCGATTCGGCGACCCCCCACTTCTTGAGGATCCGCTCGTACGTCCCGTCCTTGATCAGCTGGTTGACCGCCGCCTGGAAGGCCGGGGTGAGCTTCGAGCCCTTCTTGAACGCGAAGCCGACGTCCAGCCGGTGGAACTCGCCGAGGAAGCGCGTCCCGGAGGCCTCCTGCGCGGCCTGGTAGCGCAGGCCGTTGATGGTGGACATCAGGACGTCGACCCGGCCCTGCTGGAGGCCGGTGAGCACGGCCCCGGGGTCGCTGAACGCCCTGACCTCGTACGGCTTCTTCCCGGCGTCGGTGCAGGCGTTGCGCTTCGCGTTCAGCGTGGTCTCGAAGGTGGTGCCGGCGCCGGTGCCGATGGTCAGCCCGCAGAGCTGGAGCAGGTCGGTGACCGGCTGGACGGCCTGGTTGTCCTTGCGGACGGCGAAGCCCTGGCCGTCGTCGATGTAGGTGACGAAGTCGATGGTCTTCAACCGGGCCGTGGTGACCCCGAAGTTGCCGGTGCCGACGTCGAACTTGCCGCTGTCCAGGGCGGGCAGGATGGTCTCGAAGGCGGCCTCCTGGCGCTGCACGGTCAGCCCGAGCAGCCTGGCCACCGCATCGGTGAAGTCCACGTCGATCCCGGCCGGCTTCTTGGTGGCCTGGTCGGCGTAGAAGGCGGTGGGCGGCGAGCCGAAGGACGCGCCGAAGGTCAGCGTGCCGGCCTTGCGGACCTCCTCGGGCAGCAGCGCGGCGGCGGCGTCCGACTTCGCGAGGCCGGAGACGACGTCCTGGGAGACGGCGGTGGCGGCGGGCCCGCTCGCCCCCGCCGGGCCCGCGATCTTCGGGTCCGAGCCGCACGCGGCCAGCGCCAGCACCGGCAGCAGGGCGGTGGCCGCGAGCAGGCGGCGGCGGACGGTGGTGCTTCTCACGGGGGGCCTTTCAGGGGGTCGGAGCCAGCACCGGCAGGTGCTTCTCGAAGGGGAGCGGGCCGATCGTCAGGGGATCGGCGGCGACGTCGAACAGCGGGGTGTAGCCGGACGCCAGGTAGAGGCCCCTGGCCTCGGGCTGGCGCGGACCGGTGGTGAGGTAGATCCGGGCGTAGCCGGCGGCGGCCGCCGTCCGCTCCAGCTCGGCCAGCACCCGACGGGCCAGGCCGCGGCGGCGGTGCGCGGAGTGCGTCCACATCCGCTTCAGCTCGGCGGTGCGCTCGTCGTACCGCTTGTACGCGCCGCCGGCGACCGGCTCGCCGTCCTCCAGCAGGAGCAGCAGGACGCCGTGCGGCTCGGCGAAGGCGTCCCGGGGGTAGCGGGTCATCTCCTGGTGCGCCTCGGGGCCGTAGCGGCTGACGTACTCGTGGGTGAGCTCGCGCAGCAGCGGTTCGACCAGCGGGTCGTCGATGGTGACCCGGCGGAACCCGGCCGCCGGGCCGACCCACCGGTCCGGAGCGCTCACGCCTGCACCGCGATCAGCTGGTGCCGGTCCCGCTCGGCGCGCTCGGCCGCCGCCGCGGCCTTGGCGGCGTCCCGCTTGGCGACCTCCTCGCGGACGATCGGGATGACGTGGCGGCCGAAGTCGATCGCGTCGTCGAGCAGGTGGTAGCCGCGGGCGGAGAGGATGTCCACGCCGAGGTCGTAGTAGTCGAGCAGCGCCTCCGCGACCGTCTCCGGGGTGCCGACCAAGGCGTTGGAGTTGCCGGCCCCGCCGGTGGCCGCGGCGGTCGGGGTCCACAGCGCGCGGTCGTAGCGCTCGCCGGCCTCGGCGATCTCGATCAGCCGCTGGGAGCCGGTGTTCTCGGGCGCTGCGGCGCCGAGCGGGCGGCCCCGGCGGACGAGTTCCCCGGACTCCCGGCGGGCCTTGATCGCGGCCACCGTCCGGTGCGCCTTCTCCCAGGCCAGTTCCTCGGTCGGCGCGATGATCGGCCGGAACGCCACCTGGATCCGCGGCACGTCGGTGCGCCCGGCGGCCCGGGCCGCCTCCTTCACCCGCTCGATCTGCTCGGCGGTGCGGGCCAGCGGCTCGCCCCACAGGCAGTAGACGTCCGCCTCGGCGCCGCCGGCCGCGTAGGCGGCGTCCGAGGAGCCGCCGAAGGAGACCCCGGGGCGCGGCTGCTGGACGGGGAAGACGTCGGAGACGAAGTCGTTGAAGCGGTAGTGGGCGCCCTCGTGGTCGAAGGGCTCCCGGCTGGTCCACGCCTTCTTGACGATGCCGATGTACTCGCGGGTGCGCTCGTAGCGCTCGTCCTTGGACAGGAAGTCGCCCTCGCGCTGCTGCTCGTGGTCGCTGCCGCCGGTGATGAAGTGGACGGTCAGCCGCCCGTCGCTGATCTGGTCCAGGGTCGCGAAGGTCTTGGCGGCGAAGGTCGGGTAGGAGACGTTCGGCCGGTGCGCCAGCAGGATCTGCAGCCGGTCCAGGTGCGAGGCGAGGAAGGCCGCCGCGGCCGCGGGTTCCGGGGAGCCGGCGCCGTACGCGAAGAGCACCCGGTCCCAGCCGTGGTCCTCGTGGGCCCGGGCCAGCCGCAGGGTGTAGTCGCGGTCGAAGGCCGCGGTGGAGCGGGGGGTGGTCTCCGAGCCGTCGCCGGTGGCGGCGATACCGAGGAATTCGACGGGCATGGCGGAACCTTTCGGGGTGAGCGGAGTCCGGTGGACTGCGGGTGGGCAGGCCGGAGCCGGCCGGGGCGGGGCGGCCGTGGACACGGGTGCGCGGCGGCCGCGCCGACGGTGGGGTCGGCGCGCGCGGCGGGAGGAGGTGGGAGGCAGGCGTGGACGAGGGAGTACTGCCGGAGTTCAGTGCGAGGTCGTCGGACGGCAGCGTGCGCCTGGGACGCCGTCAGCTGCGGACGGCTGGTCCCGGCCCGCGGCGGGGCAGACCGAGGGAGGGCTCCCCGCGGGAGATCAGGGCCGGACGGGCGGCCCGCTGCCGGGTCAGCCGCGACACGCCGCGGACCACACCCGACCGAAGTCGATGTGGTCGCGGGTGACCAGGGGCTGCTCGGCGTACATGGCCTCAAGTTGAACAGCCCGCCAAGTGGTCCGTCAACCACCCATCATTGCCGCTCTGTTGCGATCTCCTGTCGCCCTGCGACCGGTCCGCGCCGGGCCCCGGTCGGGACCCGGACCACCCTTGACAGCCGTCGATCGCGCATGCGTACGATCACGGCGGAGTGCAGTGCACAGCGCCGGCCGTGTTGAGGGACGCGGGCCGGTGCGACGGCCGTACGTGACCACACCCGTACCTCCCGCCCGCCCGCACCTCCGCCAGGAGCCGCCGCCATGGCCACCCCGCAGGACCTCCTCCCCGCCCGCTCCACACCCGCCCCCGCGGGCGCCACCGCCCCCGACCGCCCCGACCGCCCCGGCCCGCCGCCCGACCCCGGCGCCCGGATCGTCGCCCGCCGCCGGCCCGGGCAGTGGGTCTGCGCCGGGATCGCGCTGCTGCTGGCCGCGATGGCCGTCAACTCCGTGGTGCGCAACAAGGCCTTCCAGTGGGACGTGGTCGCCGACTGGTTCACCGCCGGGTCGGTGCTCAACGGCCTCACCCTGACCCTCTGGCTCACCGCCGTCACCCTCGCCCTCGGCTTCGTCCTCGGCGCCGGCCTCGCCGTCATGCGAATGTCCGGCAACCCGGTGCTGCGCACCCTGGGTTGGGGCTACATCTGGATCTTCCGCTCCACCCCGCCGCTGGTGCAGCTGCTGTTCTTCTTCAACATCGGCGCGCTCTACCCGACCCTCGGCCTGGGCATCCCGTTCGGCCCCGAGTTCGTCACCGTCAAGACCGTCAACCTGATCGGCCCCACCCTCACCGCCGTCATCGGCCTCACCCTGCTGGAGACCGCGTACGCCGCCGAGGTGATCCGCGGCGGCATCCTGTCCGTCGACCGCGGCCAGCTGGAGGCCGCCTCGGCGCTCGGCCTCGGCCGGTGGCGGGTGCTGCGCCGGATCGTCGTCCCCCAGGCGATGCGCTCGATCGTGCCGACCGCCGGGAACATGCTGATCAGCGCGCTCAAGGGCACCAGCATCGTCAGCGTGCTGGCCGTCTCCGACCTGCTCTACTCGGTGCAGCTGGTCTACCTGCAGTCGTACCGGGTCATCCCGATGCTGGTGGTCGCCACCATCTGGTACCTGGTGGTCACCACCCTGCTGTCCGTCGGCCAGTACTACGTCGAGCGCCACTACGCCAAGGGCGCCACCCGGGACGGCCTGCCGCCCACCCCGCTCCAGCGGGCCCGGGCCGCCCTACGGCGGCTGCGGGAGGTGGCGGCATGAGTCTTCTGGTGATCGTCGGCGCGGGCCCGCGGGGCACCGGGCTGCTGGAGCGGATCGCCGCCAACGCGGCCGAACTCCTGCCCGCCGAACGGCCGTTGCACGTCCACCTGGTCGACCCGCACCCGCCCGGCGCGGGCCGGATCTGGCGCCACGAACAGTCCCCGCTGCTGCGGATGAACTCGATGGCCGAGGACGTCACCATGTTCACCGACGAGCGCTCGACCATCGACGGGCCGGTCCGCCCGGGCCCCTCGCTGGCCGAATGGGCGCTCCGGCGGCGGGAGTTCGCGCCCTACCGGGAGGTCGCCGACCCGGCCGTCCGGGCCGAACTGGACGCCCTCGCGCCCACCGACTTCCCCACCCGCCGGGCCCAGAGCGCCTACCTGGACTGGGCGTTCCGCCGCGCCGTCGCCGACCTGCCCCCGCACGTCACGGTCACCGTGCACCGGGACACCGTCCGGCGGATCGACGGCCCGCCCGACGGCCCGCAGACCGTCCACCTCACCGGCCGCACGCTCACCGCCGACCACGTCGCCCTCACCCTCGGCCACCTCGACTCCACCCCGCACCCCCGGTACGCCGCCGACGCCGACTTCGCCGCCCGGCACGGCCGCTTCCACCTCCCGCCCGCCTACTCCGCCGACGCCGACCTGGACGGCATCGCCCCCGGCGAGCACGTCGTGCTGCGCGGCCTCGGCCTGGCCTCCGTCGACCTGGTCGCCCTGCTCACCGAAGGGCGCGGCGGCCGCTTCGAGCCCACCGGGGACGGGCTGCGCTACCGCCCGTCCGGCCGCGAACCGGTGCTGCACCTCGGCTCCCGGCGCGGAGTCCCGTACCACTCCAAGACCGGCTACCGCCTCCAGGGGCCGCCCGCCCCGCTCCCCCGGTACTTCGACGCGACCGCCGTGGACACCGTCCTCGCCACCGGCGGTCCGCTCGAACTCCGGCGCGACTTCTGGCCGTTGATGGCCAAGGAGACCGCCTTCGGGCACTACCACGAGCTGTTCCACGCCCACCCCGAGCGCACCGCGCTGCCCTGGCCGGAGTTCCTGGCCCGGTTCGACCGGCACGACTGGTACTCCCCCGCCCTGGCCGCCCTGGTCGCCGAGGCCGTACCCGACCCGGCCGACCGGATCGACTTCGAACGGCTCGACCACCCGCTGGCCGGCCTCGAACTCGGCTCCGCCGAGGAGCTCCAGCAGCACCTGCGCGCCTACGTCACCGCCGACGCCGACCGCCGCGCCGACCCCGCGCACAGCGCCGACCTCGGCGCCTTCCTCGCCCTGCTCTCGCTGTTCGGCCAGCTCCCGCGCATCCTCGCGACCGGCCGGCTCACCGCCCGCTCGGTCGCCGAGGAGGTGGACGGGTGGTTCTTCGGCTACTTCAGCTACCTCGCCTCCGGCCCGCCCGGCTTCCGGCTGCGCCAGCTGCTCGCCCTCTCCGAGGCCGGGATCGTGCGCTTCCTGGGCGCGGGCGTCCGGGTCGAACGGGACGAGGCCACCGGCACCTGGCGGGCCGGCGGCGACACCGTGCCGGGCCACACCGTCGCCGCCACCGCCCTGGTCGAGGCGTACCTGCCCAAGCACCAGCTGACCCGCACCCTCGACCCGGTGCTACGCGAACTGCACCGCGCCGGGCGACTCGTGGAGGAGGTGGTCGCCGACGAGGACTACACCCACCGCTCCGGCCTGGTCACCATCGCCCCCGGCGACAGCCGGCTGCTCGACCCGGCCCTGGGCGGCGCCCCGCACCCCCGGCGCACCGCACTCGGCCCGCACACCAGCCTGCGCGCCGCCGCCGCCTTCGCCCGGCCCCGCACCAACTCCCCGGGATTCCGGCAGAACGACGCCGCCGCCCGCGCGCTGCTGCGGGCGCTGGCCGCGCTCCCGGCCGCCGCCCCGGGGCCCGTCGACGATCCCCCGCCCGCCCGCCGCCGCCAGGGCACCCGCCTCGCCGCGCTGTCGGCGGTCGCCGCCCCTGCTCCGCCGTGCGGTCAGCGCACCCCGCCACCGCCGCGCCCGCCCTCCGGCCGGACGAGGGGGGCCTGAGGGCGGGCCCCGGGGTGGGCCCGGCAGCGGGTTCCAGGGCCCACCCCGGCCTCTCCGACTCCACCGACGCCCGTTCGGCCCCCCTCCCCCCGCCTTCACCCGGATGGAAGGATGGGCCCTGAGCCCCCGCGACGAAGCGGCGGGCCCGACGGCCCCGGTGTCGCGGCCGCCGGACGAGCAGAGCCGAGGAGAAGCGGTCATGGCCAAGCAGGCCCCGCAGAGCGACCCGGCGCAGGACGCCCCCGAGGTGTCCGCGCCCCAGCACGCGGCGGCCGGGCTGCCCGCGGTCGGCCACAGCCTGCGGATGGCCGCCGAGCAGATGGGCCCCCTCCGCACCCTCGCCACGCTGCGCAAGGTCAACCAGCCGGACGGCTTCGACTGCCCAGGCTGCGCCTGGCCGGAGCCGGGGAAGACGCACACGGCGGAGTTCTGCGAGAACGGCGCCAAGGCCGTCGCCGAGGAGGCCACCGAGCGCCGGATCCGCGCCGAGTTCTTCGCCGCCCACCCGGTCGCCGAGCTGGCCGGGCGCTCCGGCTACTGGCTGGGCCAGCAGGGCCGCCTCACCCAGCCGATGCTGCTCGACGAGGGCGCCACCCACTACACGCCGGTCTCCTGGGACGACGCCTTCGCGCTGATCGCCGAGGAACTGCGCGCCCTGGACACCCCGGACGGCGCCGCCTTCTACACCTCCGGGCGGACCAGCAACGAGGCCGCCTTCGCGTACCAGCTGTTCGCCCGCCGGCTGGGCACCAACAACCTGCCGGACTGCTCCAACATGTGCCACGAGTCGTCCGGTTCGGCGCTCACCGAGACGCTCGGCGTCGGCAAGGGCAGCGTCAGCCTCAAGGACCTCTACCAGGCCGACCTGATCATCGTGGCCGGCCAGAACCCGGGCACCAACCACCCCCGGATGCTCTCCGCGCTGGAGCGCGCCAAGCGGGCCGGCGCCACCATCGTGAGCGTGAACCCGCTGCCGGAGGCCGGCCTGGAGCGCTTCAAGAACCCGCAGCACGCGCGCGGCCTGGTCGGCCACGGCACCAAGCTGACCGACCTGTTCCTACAGATCCGCCTCGGCGGGGACCTGGCGCTGTTCCGCGCGCTCAACCGGATGATCCTGGAGCAGGACGGCGTCGACCGCGCCTTCGTCACCGAACACTGCCACGGCTTCGAGGAGTTCGAGGCGCAGGCGGAAACGACCGACCGCGCCGAGGTGCTCGCCGCGACCGGCCTGCCGTGGGAGCAGATCGAGGAGCTCGGCCGGCTGGTGCTGGGCTCCCGGAAGATCATCGTCTGCTGGGCGATGGGCCTCACCCAGCACAAGCACGCCGTCCCGACCATCCGCGAGGTGGTCAACTTCCTGCTGCTGCGCGGCAACGTCGGCCGCCCGGGCGCCGGGGTCTGCCCGGTGCGCGGGCACAGCAACGTCCAGGGCGACCGGACGATGGGCATCTTCGAGCGGCCCTCGACGGCCTTCCTGGACGCGCTCGGCGAGGAGTTCGGCTTCGAGCCGCCGCGCGCGCACGGCCTCGACTCGGTGGACACCATCCGGGCGATGCGCGACGGCCGGGTCGGGGTGTTCTTCGCGATGGGCGGCAACTTCGTCGCGGCCACCCCGGACACCGACGTCACCGAGGCGGCGATGCGCCGCTGCCGGCTGACCGTGCACGTCTCCACCAAGCTCAACCGCTCGCACGTGGTCACCGGCGCCCGCGCACTGATCCTGCCCACCCTGGGCCGCACCGACCGGGACGTCACCGGCGCCGGCGCCCAGTTCGTCAGCGTCGAGGACTCGATGGGCCAGGTGCACTCCTCGCGCGGCGGCCTGCGCCCGCCCGCCCCGGGCCTGCTCTCCGAGACCGCGATCGTCTGCCGGCTGGCCCGCGCCGTCCTCGGCCCCGGGGACACCGTGCCGTGGGAGGACTTCGCCACCGACTACGACACCCTGCGGGACCGGATCGCCCGGGTCGTCCCCGGCTTCGAGGACTACAACGAGAAGGTCCGCCGCCCCGGCGGCTTCACCCTGCCGCACGGCCCGCGCGACTCCCGGACCTTCCCCACCGCGACCGGGAAGGCCAACTTCACCGTCAACCCGCTCACCGCCCCCGAGGTCCCGCCGGGCCGCCTGCTGTTGCAGACGCTGCGCTCGCACGACCAGTACAACACCACCGTCTACGGCCTGGACGACCGCTACCGGGGCATCAAGGGCGGCCGCCGGGTGGTCCTGGTCAACCCGGCCGACGCCGCCGAACTCGGCCTGGCCGAGGGCGACTTCGTCGACCTGGTGAGCGAGTGGCGGGACGGCGTCGAGCGGCGCGCCCCGCACTTCCGGGTGGTCCACTACCCGGTGGCCCGCGGCGGCGCGGCGGCCTACTACCCGGAGACCAACGTGCTCGTCCCGCTGGACTCCACCGCCGACATCAGCAACACGCCGACCTCCAAGGCCGTGGTCGTCCGCTTCGAGCCGGACACCGGCGCCCCGGCGTGACGCACGCGAAGGCCGCCCGGCGTCCGCGGACGCCGGGCGGCCTTCCTCATGACTCAGTTGGTGCCGAGCGGCAGTGTCGCGGTGGCGCTGCCCGGGGCCCCGGCGCTCGCCGAGCCGGTGGTGGTGGAGGCGGCGGTGCCGGTGGAACCCGGGGTGCCGGCGCCGGTCGGGGTGGGCGTCGCCGGGCCCGTGCCGGTCGGCGCCGGGGTGCCCGTCCCGGTCGGGGCGGGCGTGCCGGTCCCGGTGCCGGTCCCGGTCGGCGTCGGGGTGGGCGTGCCGGGGGCGGTGGTGCCGGTGCCGGACGGCGTCCCCGGGTCGGTGGGCGTTCCGGTGCCGGACGGCGTGCCGGTGCCGGTGTCCGCGGGCGTGCCCGGGGCGGTGGACGGCGTGCCCGGGGTGGCCGGCGGGTCGGCGGGCGTGCCGGGGGCCGGGGCGGTCGGGACCTGGTTGGCCGGGCTGGGCGCGATCGGGGTGACGGTGTCCCAGCCGGCGGGCAGGTCGGGCACCTTCCAGCTGCCGCCGGCCTCGTCCGCCGCGCCGGACGGGTCGGGCCGCACCGCCCCGAGGATCGGCATCGAGCCGATCGGCGACACCTTGATGACGGCGCCCGGCCGAGGTGCCTGGACGACCAGCCCGCCGCCGATGTACATCGCGACGTGCGTGGCGCCCTCGAAGTAGATGACCAGGTCGCCGGGGCGGAGCTGGTTCAGCGCGATGTGCGGGAGCTGGGCCCACTGCTCCTGGCTGGTGCGCGGGATCGGCAGCCCGGCGTGCAGCCAGGCCTGCGAGGTGAGGCCCGAGCAGTCGTAGGAGTCCGGCCCCGCGCCGCCCCACAGGTACGGCTTGTTGAGCTGGGCGAGCGCGAAGGCGACGGCGGTGCGGCCGGCCGCCGACGGGGTGCGCTCGCCCTTGCCGAGGGCGCCGGAGGCGAGGAAGGCGAGCTGGGCCTCGTCGGCCTTGGCCTTCTCCAGCTTCTCCAGTTCGGTGCGCTGGGCGCCGGTGAGCGAGGAGACCAGCTGCTCGACGGAGGCGAGGTCGGTGGCGACCTTGGCCTTGGCGGCGTCCTGCTGGGTGACCAGCGTCTGGGAGGTCCTGAGCGCGTCCTCGGTCTGCTTCGTCAGGCCGGCGAGGGCCTCGCGGTCGGTCTTCAGCCGGTCCAGGAACTCGGACTGCGAGCGGCTGGCGGCGGTGAGCAGTTCCGCGATGGTGACGGCCTCGTACGGGTCCTTGGAGAGCAGCAGTTCGGCGTAGGCGGAGGCGGCGCCGTTGCGGTACTGGGCGGCGGCGAGCTGGGAGGCGATGTCGGTGCCGGCGTCGACCTGCTTCTGCTGGCGGTCCAGCCGGCCCTGGAGGTCGGTGAGCGCGGCCTGCTGCTCGGCGACCTTGGCGACGGCGCCGTTGTACTGCTCGGTGGCGGTCTCGGCGCTCTGGTAGAGCGTGTGCAGCTGGTCGAGCAGCGGGCCGAGGGTGGCCTTGGCGGCGGCGAGCGGGTCGTCGCCCGGGCTGGCCGCGGTGATCGAGGCGCCCGGATCGGGGGCGGCGTACGCGGCCTGCGCGGCGAGCGGGAGGGCGAGCGCGGCGGCCGCGAGGGCGGCTCCGCAACGCAGTGCCGCCCTCAGCCAGGGCCGTACGACTGCCGATTCAGTGCGCTGTGCAGCCCCGCCCATGGGTTGGTCCTCCCCGCCCCAGCCTGTCACCGGCGTCCCCGGATCCCGCAGATCCTCCCACGGGTTACTCACCGGAAACAGGGCGCATCCGGACTGGGAGGTTAATTCTCGGTTGATCTGTGAGACAGCTCTCAGCAAACCGGAGCGAACCGGGGCGAACTTCGCTAATGTCCAGCTCAGCGCGACCGCCGACACCCCTCCGAAAGCTTCCGGACACCACTGGGACACCAGCGGAACCACGATTCCCGGCTCAGTTCACCTTCCGTTTACCAAACAGACCTACGGTCGCGACGACACCAACGTCCGTGCGACAACTACGACGATTGTTTGGGTATGGAACACATCTCGTTCCTGGTAGCCGTTGTGATCATCACGGCGCTCGCCTTCGACTTCACCAACGGGTTCCACGACACCGCCAACGCGATGGCCACCTCCATCGCGACGGGAGCCCTCAGGCCGAAGGTCGCGGTCACCATCGCGGCCGTCCTCAACTTCGCGGGCGCGTTCCTGTCCGTGAAGGTCGCCACCACCATCTCCGGCGGCATCGTCAACGAGAAGAGCGGCATCCACCCCGAGATCATCTTCGCCGCACTGGCGGGCGCGATCCTCTGGAACCTGCTGACCTGGCTGCGCGGCCTGCCGTCCAGTTCCTCGCACGCGCTGTACGGCGGCCTGATCGGCGCCACCGTGGTCGGCGTCGGCATGAACGGCGTCAACTTCGACACCGTCCTCTCCAAGATCCTGATCCCGGCGATCGCCTCCCCGCTGGTCGCCGGCCTGGCCTCCTGGGGCGCCACCAAGCTGGCCTACGCGATCACCCGCAAGGGCAACGAGGCCACCGCCACCAAGGGCTTCAAGACCGGCCAGATCTTCTCGTCCTCGCTGATCTCGCTCGCGCACGGCACCAACGACGCCCAGAAGACGATGGGCATCATCACCCTGACCCTGGTGTCGGTCGGCGCCCTGCCGCACGGCGCGCTGCCGCCCACCTGGGTGATCATCTCCGCGGGCGCCGCGATCGCGCTCGGCACCTACATGGGCGGCTGGCGGATCATCCGCTCGATGGGCAAGGGTCTCGCCGACATCAAGGCGCCGCAGGGCTTCGCCTCCGAGTCGGCCGCCGCGACCGTCATCCTGACCTCCTCGCACATGGGCTTCGGCCTCTCCACCACCCAGGTCTGCTCCGGCGGCATCATGGGCGCCGGCCTCGGCGGCCCGAAGGCCGAGCTGCGCTGGAGCCTGGTGCGCCGCATGGTCTACACCTGGGCGCTGACCCTGCCGGCCGCCGCGCTGGTCTCGGGCGGTGCCGCGCTGCTGGTCCGCCAGGGCACCTGGGGCATCGTCCTGGTGGGCGCCGTGCTGGTGGCCGGCTCCGGCGCGATGTGGCTGATCTCCCGCCGCCAGCCGATCAGCGCGGACAACGTCAACGACGTCAACGACGTCACCCCGGTGGAGATCCCCGCCACCGCCGCCCCCGCGAACACCCCCACCCCCGCCTCGACCACGGTCGCGGCCTGAGCGCCGCAGGCTGAGGAGCACCCGCCATGCACATCAAGTGGAACGCCCTGGCCCAGACCGCCGGTGCCAGCTTCGGCATCACCGTCGCCGTGGTCTCCGTCTTCGCGCTCGGCATCCTGGCCCTGTCCCGCCGCGAGGCCGCGCTGAGCGCCCGCGAGGGCGAGGCCGCCCAGGAGCCGGGCGGCGGCCGGCTGGCCCTGGCCGGCGCCTACGCCTGCTTCGGCCTCTGCGCCGCGGCCGTCGTCTACGGCCTGGTCCTGATCGCCGCGCCGTAGGGCGCGGTCCGACGGTTCCCGCCGTCCGCGCGCGGGACGAACCGAACGGGCCGGGGAGTGTGATCCACACTCCCCGGCCCGTTCGCGCGTCCCCGCCCGGAGTCAGCCCTGCTGGCTGGTCTTCAGCGCGGTCTCCCGGATGAACAGCACCGTGACGAAGGCCAGCGCCGCGAACGGCGCGGCCCACAGGAAGACGGTGCCGACGCCGTGCCCGAACGCGTCCGTCACCAGCGGGACGATCGGGGCGGGCAGCTTGTGCAGGTCCGGGATGCCCCCGCCGCCGGCCGCGCTCGCGGCCGGGATGTGCGCGGCGGCCAGGTTCTCCGCGAGGTAGTGGGTCACCTTGCTGTTCATCAGCGCGCCGAGCGCGGAGACGCCCATCGCGCCGCCCATGGTGCGGAAGAAGGTCACCACGGAGCTGGCCGCGCCGAGCTCGTGGCGCGGCACCGTGTTCTGCACCGCGAGCACCAGGTTCTGGCTGGTCAGGCCGAGGCCGATGCCGGTGATCGCCATGTAGACGCAGAGCAGCTTGTAGTCGGTGTCGGCGCGGGCGGTGGCGAGCAGGCCGAAACCGATCGCGAGCAGCGCCGTGCCGGCGACCAGGTAGGCCTTCCACTTGCCGTACTTGGTGATCAGCCGGCCGGCGACGGTGGAGGCGAGCGCCAGGCCGAGGATCATCGGCAGGGTCATCAGGCCGGCCATGGTCGGGGACTTGGCGCGGGCCAGCTGGAAGTACTGGCTGAGGAAGGTGGTCGCGCCGTACATCCCGACGCCGACCAGCACGCTGGCCACCGCGGCCAGGGTGACGGTGCGGTACTTGAAGAGGTCCGGCGGGATGATCGGCTCGGCGGCGCGGCGCTCGATCACCACGGCCAGGGCGCCCAGCAGCAGGCCGCCGCCGACCATCGCGGCGGTCTGCCAGGACAGCCAGTCGTAGTTCGTGCCGGCCAGCGTGATCCAGATCATCAGCAGGCTGACGGCGCCGGTGATGACCAGCGCGCCCAGGTAGTCGATCTTCGCCTTGCGCTTGACCACCGGCAGCTTGAGGGTGCGCTGCACCACCAGGATCGCGGCCAGCGCGAACGGGATGCCGACGTAGAAGCACCAGCGCCAGCCCAGCCACGAGGTGTCCACGATGACGCCGCCGATCAGCGGTCCGCCGATGGTGGCCAGCGCGAAGACCGCGCCGAAGTAGCCGCTGTAACGGCCGCGTTCGCGCGGCGGGACCATCGCGGCCAGACAGATCTGGCCCAGTGCGACCACACCGCCGGCACCGATGCCCTGGAGGGCGCGGCAGGCGATCAGCTCGGCGGTGTTCTGGGAGAGGCCGGCCAGGGCGGAGGTGGCGATGTAGATCAGCAGGGCTATCTGGAGCAGCAGCTTCTTGCTGACGAGGTCGGAGAGCTTGCCCCAGATCGGGGTGGAGGCGGTCAGGGTCAGCAGGGCCGCGGTGATCACCCAGGTGTAGGCGGACTGGCCGCCGTGCAGGTCGGTGAGGATGTGCGGCAGGGCGTTGGAGACGACGGTCGACGAGAGCACGGCCACGAAGAGGCCGAGCAGCAGGCCGGACAGCGCCTCCATCACCTGCCGGTGGGTCATCGGTTGATCGTCGACGGCGGCTCCGACGGTCGCCTCGGCTGTGACGGTCATCTGGGTCCTTCGGCGGGAGGAGTGAGCGGGGGGCGGGGGTGCGCGGGCAGGGAAAATCGTTGCCTTACGCAACCATAGGCCCGATGGTTGACTAAGGCAACTTTCTTCAAGCCCAAGTAAAGGCCTCGCCCCAGCCGCCGCCCCGGCCGCCGCCCCGGGCCCGGCCCCAACCGCCGCGGACCGGCCCCGCCCCGGGGCCCGGCCACCGGTCACTCCGCCGGCGGATCCCCGATCACGTCGTTGAAGCGGTGCAGCAGCACCGCGAAGCGGTCCACGTCCTCCGGCGACCAGCTGCCCAGCAGCTCCCGCACCCGCCGCATCCGGACGTCCCGGGCCGCCAGGTAGCGCCGCCGCCCGTCCTCGGTCAGCGAGACCAGCGCGGCCCGGCGGTCCAGCGGATCCGTCTCCCGGGCCACCAGGCCCAGCTCCTCCAGCGCCCGGATCTGCCGGCTCACCGTGGCCTTGCCGACCGCGAAGTGCACGCCGACGTCCGTCACCCGCACCCGCCCGGCCTGCTCGATGTAGCCGAGCATGCTGTAGGCCATCCCCTCCAGCTCGGGGTGCACCCGGCGTGAGAGCTCCGCCACTCGGGCCCGGCCCCGCCGGAACATCAGCGCGACCTCGCGCTCCACCGCCAGCAGGGATTCCTCGTCACTCACCGCGCCAGTATCCCGCAGCCGCGTTGGCCGGAACGCGGCGCGCGGGGTGCGACAAGCCAACTAGTTCATGGTATGAAGTATCCGTTTTCCCCCAATACACAAGGAGATGTGGATGGCCGCCCCGGGGCAGGGTTTCGTCGCTGAACTGAAGGGCGCGGTCACACCGCGTGCGGCACTGCTCGTGATCGGCGTGCTGCTGCTGCAGCTCGGCTTCATCACCTCGTACGTCGGGGCGCTGCACCACCCGGCCCCGCACGAGCTGTCGATCGCGGTGGTCGCCCCGCCGCAGGTCACCCCCAAGCTGGTCCAGGGGCTGGAATCCGTGCCGGACGACGCCGTCAAGGCCGTCACCGCCCCGGACGCCGAGACGGCCACCCAGCAGATCAAGGACCAGAAGATCTACGCCGCGCTGGTCGTGAACCCGACCGGCACCGAGGACACCCTGCTGGTCGGCGGCGCCCGCGGCACCTCCGCCGCCAAGGCCGCCGAGTCCATCACCACCGCGCTGGACAAGTCCCAGGGCCGCACCGTCAAGGTCGAGGACGTCGTGCCGCTCGCCAAGGGCGACACCAACGGCCTCTCCGCGTTCTACCTGGTCATCGGCTGGTGCGTCGGCGGCTACCTGGTCGCCTCGATCCTCGGCATCAGCGCCGGCTCCAAGCCCGCCAACGTCCACCGCCTGCTGATCCGCCTCGGCGTGCTGGCGCTGTACTCGGTCGGCGCCGGCCTCGGCGGCACGATCATCGCCGGACCGGTGCTGGACGCGCTGCCCGGCTCGATCCTGGCCCTGACCGGCATCGGCGCCCTGGTGGTGTTCACGGTCGGCGCGTTCACCATGGCGCTGCAGTGCCTGTTCGACGTCATCGGCATCGGCGTCGCGGTGCTGATCTTCGTGGTGCTGGGCAACCCGAGCGCCGGCGGCGTCTACCCGGCACCGATGATGCCGCCGTTCTGGCGGGCCATCGGCTCGCTGATCCCGAACGGCGCCGGGACCAGTGCCACCAAGTCGATCGCCTACTTCGGCTCCACCAACCTGGGCATGCCGATCGTGGTCCTGGTGGTCTGGGCGCTGATCGGCATCGGCGTCGCCTACCTGGCCGTGCTGCGCGGCCCGCGCTCCGGCGGCCGCGAGATCGTCGCCGCCGAGGCGTCCTCCGAGGCCTGATCCCCCGCGTTCCTCACCCGGAGCCCCCTGCCGCCCGGCCGGGGGCTCCGGTGCGTCCCGGGCCGGGAGTCAGCCGCCGGCGAGCCGGCCCGGGTCCGCGACGACCGCCCGCACCACGCCCACCGCGGCGCCCAGCAGCGGCCCGCGCCGGCCCAGCCGGGACACCGTCAGCCGCTCGTCCGACCAGGGCCGCACCGTCACCCGGGCGGCCAGCTCGGCCCGCATCGCCGGCAGCAGCCAGGACGCCAGCCGGGCGTAGCCGCCGCCCAGCACCACCTCGGCCGGGTCCAGCAGGTTGACCGCCCCGGCGGCCGCGATGCCCAGCGCCGAACCGGCCCCGGCCAGCACCGCGAGGGCCGGCTCGTCCCCGGCCCCGGCCCGCCCGGCGAGCAGCGTCACCCAGTCGCCCCGCGCGCCCGCCGGCCCGGCCGCCCGCAGCACGGCCGCCTCCCCCGCGTACTGCTCCAGGCAGCCGTGCGCGCCGCAGGCGCAGCGGTGGCCGTCCGGGTGGACCGGTACGTGGCCGAACTCGCCCGCGTAGCCGCGCGCCCCGCGCAGCAGCCGCCCGCCGACCACGATCGCCGCGCCGACGCCGGCCTCGGCCGAGACGTACAGGAAGTCCTCCGGGCCGCCGCCCAGCCACCGTTCGGCCAGCCCGCCCAGGTTGGCCTCGTTGTCCGCCTCGACCGGCAGCTCGGCCAGTTCGGCCGCGCCGGCCGCGCGCAGCGCGGGGCGCAGTTCGGCCGCCAGCGGGACGTCCCGCCAGCCCAGGTTGGCGGCCCGCTGGAGCACCCCGCCGGAGGTGCCGACCAGCCCGGGGACGGCCAGAGTCAGCCCGGCCGGGCGCAGGCCCGACTCGGCGACGGCCGCGTGCAGCAGTTCGGCGAGGTCGGCCATGACCGCGGCGGGCCGGCGGCCCCGGTTGCGGACCTCGCGGCGGCGCCAGGTCCGGACCTCGCCGCTCAGGTCGACCACGCAGGCGCCGAGGTGCTCCACGCCGATCTCGGCGCCGAGGCCGCCGGGCCCGAGCGGGTTGAGCCCGAGCGCGGTGCCGGGGCGGCCGACCTTGCCGCTGGGCGCGGCCGGGCCCTCCTCGACGACCAGGCCGCCGGCGATCAGCTGCTCGGCGAGCGAGGAGACGGCGGCCCTGGTCAGCCCGGTCTCGGCGGCCACCTCGGCCCGGGAGCGCGGGGCGCGCGCGATCACCCCGAGCACCAGGGCCAGGTTGGCCCGGCGCATCCCCTGCTGGCTGGCGGGCCCGCTCCGAACCGCGTCCGGTTCCCCGCGCATAACCCTCACCTCACGGCCTTATGGCGCATCCCGTGGCATCTCGGGTGCAGCGTAACCGGGTTCGTACCTAGGGTGCGCCCGTTCGGCGGGCCGGGTGAAGACCCACCGCTGCATCGCCCAGAAGCGGAACAGCATCGCGACGAAGGTGCCGACGACCATCCCGCTGAGGAAGTCCGCGGTCTCCTGGGCGAACGGGCCGACGTACGGCTCGCGCAGGTCCAGGGCGTAGCGGGAGAGTGCCAGCGGCAGGTCGTTGACGGCGATCGCCATGGCGCTGACCAGGAAGAACAGCAGTGCCTCGCGCGGGTGCCCGGCCGTCCGGAAGGCCCAGCGACGGTTGAGCACGTAGGAGACGACGGTCGAGATCACGGTCGCGATCGTCAGCGCGACCACCGGTTTGTGCTCCAGCACGGTGAACTTCAGCTCGAAGTCGATCACCAGGGTGAGGGTGAAGCAGGCGCCGCCGACCAGCAGGAACTTCACCAGCCTGCGGTGCCGCACCAGGTACGGACGCAGCCGGGCCGGCACCCGGGCCAGGGCGCGCTGCGTGGGGGACGGCATCTCCGCAGTGTGGCACGCGCAGACGCCGTCCTCCCGTCGGTCCTCCCGTCGGTCCGCCCGTCGACCCGGCGCGGCCGGGTCAGGCCGCCGCGGCCAGGACCTTGGCCGGTTCCAGGGCCAGCTCCAGCACCTCCCGCACGTCCGCCACCGGGTGGACGGTGAGCCGCTCCAGCACCTCGGCCGGGACGTCGTCCAGGTCGGCCTCGTTGCGCTTGGGGATGATCACCGTGGTGACGCCGGCCCGGTCGGCGGCGAGCAGCTTCTGCTTCACCCCGCCGATCGGCAGCACCCGCCCGGTCAGCGACACCTCGCCGGTCATCGCCAGGTCGGTGCGCACCTTGCGGCCGGACAGCAGCGAGGCGAGCGCCGTGGTCATGGTGATGCCGGCGCTCGGCCCGTCCTTGGGGACGGCCCCGGCGGGGACGTGCAGGTGCACGCCGCGGTCGCGCAGCGAGGTGACCGGCAGCTCCAGTTCGGCGCCGCGCGAGCGCAGGTAGGAGAGCGCGATGTGCGCGGACTCCTTCATCACGTCGCCCAGTTGCCCGGTGAGGGTGAGTCCGGTGCCGCCGGTCTCGGCGTCGGCGAGCGAGGCCTCGATGTAGAGGACGTCGCCGCCGGCGCCGGTCACGGCGAGGCCGGTGGCCACGCCGGGGACGGCGGTGCGCCGCTCGGCCGGCGCCTGGGCGGCCTCCGGCACGTGGTGGGGCCGGCCGATCAGGGCGCGCAGCTCGTCCGGGCCGATCGCGGCGGGCAGTTCGCGCTCGCCGAGTTCGGCCTGGGCGGCGATCCTGCGCAGCACCCGGGCGATCGAGCGCTCCAGGTTCCGCACGCCGGCCTCCCGGGTGTACTCCCCGGCCAGTCGGCGCAGCGCCGCCTCGTCGACGCTGACCTGGTCGCCGCCCAGTCCGGCCTTCTCGCGCTGGCGCGGGAGCAGGTGGTCGCGGGCGATGACGACCTTCTCGTCCTCGGTGTAGCCGTCGAGGCGGACGAGCTCCATCCGGTCGAGCAGCGGCTCGGGGATGGCCTCCAGCACGTTGGCGGTGGCGAGGAAGACGACGTCCGAGAGGTCGAGCTCGACCTCCAGGTAGTGGTCCCGGAAGGTGTGGTTCTGCGCCGGGTCCAGCACCTCCAGCAGGGCGGCGGCCGGGTCGCCCCGGTAGTCGGAGCCGACCTTGTCGATCTCGTCGAGCAGGACGACCGGGTTCATCGAGCCGGCCTCCTTGATCGCCCGCACGAGCCGGCCGGGCTGCGCGCCGACGTAGGTGCGCCGGTGGCCGCGGATCTCGGCCTCGTCCCGGACGCCGCCGAGCGCGACCCGGACGAAGGTGCGGCCCATGGCGCGGGCCACCGACTCCCCGAGCGAGGTCTTGCCGACGCCGGGCGGGCCGACCAGCGCCAGCACCGCCCCTCCGCGCCGGCCGCCGACCAGCCCGAGCCCCTGGTCGGCCCGGCGCTTGCGCACCGCGAGGTACTCGACGATGCGGTCCTTCACGTCGGCCAGGCCGGCGTGGTCGGCGTCCAGCACGGCGCGGGCGCCGGCGATGTCGTACGCGTCCTCGGTGCGCTCGTTCCAGGGCAGCTCCAGGACGGTGTCCAGCCAGGTGCGGATCCAGGGGCCCTCGGGGGACTGCTCGGAGGCCCGCTCCAGCTTGTCGACCTCCTTGAGGGCCGCGTCGCGGACCTTCTCGGGCAGGTCGGCGGCCTCGACCCGGGCGCGGTAGTCGCCCTCCTCGTCGGCCGGGTCGCCGTTGAGCTCGGCCAGTTCCTTGCGGACGGCCTCCAGCTGGCGGCGGAGCAGGAACTCCTTCTGCTGCTTGGCCACGCCCTCCTCGACGTCCTTGCGGATGGTGTCGTTGACCTCCTCCTCGGCGAGGTGGTCGCGCAGCAGGGTCAGCGCGTACTCCAGGCGGGCGACCTGGTCGGCCTCCAGCAGCACCTTGAGCTTCTGCTCGGCGGTGGCGAAGGGCGCGTAGCCGATGTTGTCGGCGAGCTCGCCGACGCCCTCGATCTGGGCCACCCGGTCGACGATCTGCCAGGCGCCGCGCCTGCGCAGCCACTGGGTGGACAGCGCCTTGTACTCCTTGACCAGCTCGGCGGCCCGGCCGGCCACCGGGGTGTCCACCGAGGACTCCCGGAAGGGCGTGGTCTCCACCCAGAGGGCGGCGCCGGGGCCGGTGGTGCCGGCCCCGATGCGGACCCGGCGCACGGCGCGCACCAGCGCGGCCGGCTCCCCGTCGGCCAGTCGGCCGACCTGTTCGACGGTGGCCAGGGTGCCGACCGCCGCGTACGAGCCGTCCACCCGCGGGACCAGCAGGACCTGCGGCTTGCCGGTGCCGGTGGCCGCCGCGCGGGCGGCCTCGACCGCGGCGCGCACCTCGGTGTCCTTGAGGTCCAGCGGGACGACCATGCCCGGCAGGACGACCTCGTCGTCGAGCGGCAGCACGGGCAGGGTGAGCGGTGTGGACGTCGATGCCATGATCTCTCCCCAGTCAGTGAAGTTGAGTCGACCTGACTAAGGCCTGGCGCGCGCCGGATGTTCCCGGGGCGGCGTTCGCCGTGAGCGAACAGGAGCGGGTGTGGAGCGAGCAGGGGAGGGCGAGGGAAGTGCCGTCAAAAGCGCCCGGGGGCGACACCCGGAAGGGTCAGCGCACGTCCAGGACCGGAGCGCCGCCCGGCGCGGGCGAGGAGCCCGCGGCCGGCGCCTCGACCCGGCGCGTCCGCGGCTTCGGCCGCGGCCGGCGGGCCTGGGCCCGGCGCAGCCAGCGCCACAGCGCCACCCCGGTGAGCACCGCGGCCGGGTGCCCCACGGCGGTGACCAGGTCCCGCTCGGTGAGGATCTGCTCGGCGATCAGCAGCCCGGCGCCGCCGAGCGCGACCAGCCGCCCGCGCCACGGCAGCAGCCCGGCCACCGCGCCCAGACAGGTGAGCACGCCGTAGCTGACGCCGATGTCCAGGTAGTCCAGCGCCCCGGCCTCCATCCGCCCGGTCTCCACCGCGGTGATCACCACGCCCTGGGACAGCAGCGTGGCCGTGACGTGCCCGATCGCGAAGACCGCCGCCGCCCGGGCGGGGCCGATCCGGCGCTCCAGCGGCGCGAGGGTGACGGCGAATCCCCACAGGTACGGCATCCACACCTCGCCGGCCACCCAGAAGCCGCTGAGCACCAGCGCGCGCAGGGGGTGCTGCAGGAGGTTGTGGCCGTCGGAACTGGAGGCCTCCTGCAGCCGCTGCACGAGTTCCGGATCGGCGAGTTTGGCAAAGGTCGTGGTGGCGCCCACCACGGCGAGATAGCCGAGGGTGAAGGGGTTTCGCCGGGGTGTCGGCACCCGCGCCAGCAGCCACTCGACGACGCCGGTGCGCAGACCGTGCCGGAGCATCCCGTACGGCGGGCCGGCGGGCGGCGCCCCGACCCGTCCGGCACCTCGCCGCAGTCCAGCCATGCCGCCCTCCGCTCCACGCCGGCAGCCACCGGCCCCTCACCCAGGTGCCCAACGTACCGGCGCGCGCCGCGGATCCCGCCCTGCGGGGGCGTTGTCGTGGCCACGTTACGTCGAGGTTCTGAGAGGCATCTGAGAAAAGCCGGTGAAGACCGTCAGGAAACCGGTCGACCGGATTCCTGATATTGGTCCAGACCTTCTTTCGGCGAGCGCGCCGACAGGGGCTCTGACCGGCGACTTGGCGTCAACTCGACTGCATACGTACCGTTACGCAGAGAAAAATCGCCGGGTAAGGTATCGGCCCGTGCCCACTCGTGCAGTGGGCTCCGAGGGCGGCCCGACAGCCGGCCCACGGGCCGGAAACGTCCGGTCCACCTGCCGGGAGGCATCCGCTGTCCGTACGCTGCGAAGTGCGCGGGAGAAGTGGGCGGGCGACAATCCGCCCGCCGACCCGCACGCACGACGGGACGGCGGACCCGGCACAGTCCACGACGGAACAAGACTACGAGCGGAGTCCCGCCATCCCCACAGGTGGCCGGCCCGCAGCCCTGGGGGCGGTGGCGTGACCGTGACAGAACTTCAGCAGGACAACAACCACAGCGGCGGCACGGTGAGCAGCCAACGCAGAGTGCTGGTGGTGGAGGACGAGCCGACGATCGCGGAGTCGATCGCGGCCCGGCTGGGCGCGGAGGGCTTCAAGGTCGCCGTGGCCCACGACGGGCCGGGCGCGGTCGACGGCTTCCACACCTGGCAGCCGGACCTGGTGGTCCTCGACATCATGCTGCCCGGCTTCGACGGCCTTGAGGTGTGCCGCCGGATCCAGGCGCAGCGCCCGGTGCCGGTGCTGATGCTGACCGCGCGCGACGACGAGACGGACCTGCTGGTCGGCCTCGGCGTGGGCGCCGACGACTACATGACCAAACCGTTCTCGATGCGCGAACTGGCCGCCCGGGTCAACGTGCTGCTGCGCCGCGTCGAGCGCGCCCAGCAGGCGGCCCGCACGCCCGCGCTCGGCTCGCTGCGCTTCGGCGAGCTGGAGATCGACCACGTGCAGCGCCGGGTCCGGCTCGCCTCGGGCGACGTCCACCTGACGCCCACCGAGTTCGACCTGCTCGCCTGCCTGGCCGCGCAGCCGCGCGCCGTGCTGACCCGCGAGCAGCTGCTGGCCGAGGTCTGGGACTGGACGGACGCGTCCGGCACCCGCACCGTGGACAGCCACGTCAAGGCGCTGCGCCGCAAGATCGGCGCGAGCTGGATCCGTACCGTCCACGGCGTCGGGTACGCGCTGGAGGCCCCGCTCTCCTAGCGGCGAGCCTCGGGCGACGGGCCTCCGGGGGGCCCGTGTCCCGAACTGCCGCGCACCACGCGGGGGACGTACGCGGGGATCACAGGGGACCAATGACCTTTCCACAGCAACGCAACGGGGACACCGGCGGCACGCGGTCGCAGACGCTGGCCGCCCGCGCCGCCCGCCGGGTCTGGGCCGACATCCGGCCGCTCGACCCGGTCCGCTCGATCAAGGGCAAGCTCGCCCTGCTGGTGATCGTCTCCGTCTTCCTGGCCACCGGCATGGTGGTCGTGGCGATCCGGTCCGAGACCCAGATCCGGATCATCATGGTCTTCTCCATGATCGCCTCGCTGCTCTTCATGCAGTTCCTCGCGCACGGGCTGACCGCCCCCCTGCGCGAGATGACGGCCGCCGCCCGCGCGATGGCCTCCGGCGACTACAGCCGCCGGGTCGAGGTGAACTCGCGCGACGAGATCGGCGAACTGGCGACCACCTTCAACCAGATGGCCGCCGATCTGGGGGCCGCCGACCGGCACCGCCGCGAGCTGGTCGCCAACGTCTCGCACGAGCTGCGCACGCCCATCGCCGCGCTGCGCGCCGTGCTGGAGAACGTGGTGGACGGCGTCGTCCAGCCCAATCCGGCGACCCTGGGGGCCGCCCTGGAGCAGACCGAGCGGCTCGGCCGCCTGGTCACCCACCTGCTGGACCTCTCCAAGATCGACGACGGCGTTGTCGATCTGGACGCCCGCCCCTTCGAGGTGCGCGAGTTCCTGGACGGCGTGCTGCGCGGGGTCACCGTGGACGGCGCGACGGCCGGCGGGGCGTTCTCCCGGCGCGGCGACGTCCGGCTGGCGCTGGAGGTCAGCCCGACCGGCCTGACCGGCGTGGCGGACCCGGAACGGCTCCACCAGGTGGTCGCCAACCTGGTCGACAACGCCTGCAAGCACTCCCCGCCCGGCGGGACCGTGACGGTGCGCGCGCGGCCCGACGGCGGGCCCGGCGGCCTGCTGCTGGAGGTCGAGGACGAGGGCCCGGGCATCCCGCCGGCCGACCGCGGCCGGGTGTTCGAGCGGTTCAGCCGCAGCGGCACCGCGACCGCCCAGGGGCCCGGCTCGGACGGCGGCACCGGCCTCGGCCTGGCCATCGCCCGCTGGGCGGTGGACCTGCACGGCGGTCGGATCGCGGTCGCCGAGTCGCCGCGCGGCTGCCGGATCGAGGTCCGGCTGCCGGGGCAGCGCTGAGGGTCGGATGTGTCACAGAAGCGACACAGACGTACACGAAGATCATTGGATGATCCGCATGGGGCTTTGTCCGGTTTTGCCCAGATATGCCCTATGGGTGGAGGCGATCGCTTCCCCTCAGATACGGCTTTCTAACGCACATTTTCAGCCAAACTGCAGGTCAGGACTGTGATCTGGGCGACGCCTGGGGCCCGGGGACTGCGCGATCACTGGTCAGGGGCGTAGCCTTAATCCCCGCTGTCCAAACATCCCAAAAGGAAGCGGAAGAGGGCGGTTGCCGCCGTGTCGCCACAGTCCCCTGAAACCCCCAATAGCTCGGCTAGCTCCACTGGCTTCGGTCCCAATGAGTGGCTCGTCGATGAGATCTACCAGCAGTACCTCCAGGACCCGAACTCGGTCGACCGAGCCTGGTGGGACTTTTTCGCCGACTACAAGCCCGGTACCGAGGTGACCCCAGTGACCCAGGCCGCGACCCAGGCCGGCCCCACGCCGACCCCTGCCGCTGCCCCCGCGCCCGCTGCTGCTGCTCCGGCCGCGACCGCCCCCGCCGCACCGGCCGCCCCGGCCGCTCCGGCGCCGGCCCCCGCGCCGCTCGCCGCAGCTCCCGTCGCGCCCCCGGCCCCGGCCCCCAAGGCCGCCGCCCCGACCGCTCCGGCCGCTCCGGCCGCCGCCGCGGCGGACGCGCCCGCCGGCCCCGAGCTGATCCAGCTGCGCGGCCCGGCCAAGGCCGTCGCCACCAACATGGACGCCTCGCTGGAGGTGCCGACCGCGACCTCGGTCCGCGCGGTACCCGCGAAGCTGTTGATCGACAACCGCATCGTCATCAACAACCACCTGCAGCGCGCCCGCGGCGGCAAGGTCTCCTTCACCCACCTGATCGGCTACGCCCTGGTCCAGGCCATCAAGGCCGCCCCGGGCATGAACTACAGCTACAAGGTGGAGAACGGCAAGGCCTTCCTGGTCAAGCCCGAACACGTCAACCTCGGCCTGGCCATCGACCTGGTCAAGCCGAACGGCGACCGCCAGCTCGTCGTCGCGGCCATCAAGAAGGCCGAGACCCTCGACTTCTTCGGCTTCTGGCAGGCCTACGAGGACATCGTCCGCCGGGCCCGCGCCAACAAGCTGACCATGGACGACTTCACCGGCGTCACGGTCTCGCTGACCAACCCCGGCGGCATCGGCACCGTGCACTCCGTGCCGCGCCTGATGCAGAACCAGGGCACCATCGTCGGCGTCGGCGCCATGGAGTACCCGGCCGAGTTCCAGGGCTCCGCCCCGGAGACCCTGTCCCGCCTGGGCGTCTCCAAGATCATGACGCTGACCTCGACCTACGACCACCGCGTCATCCAGGGCGCGGCGTCCGGCGAGTTCCTGCGCGAGATCCACCGCCTCCTCCTCGGCGAGAAGGGCTTCTACGACGAGATCTTCGAGTCGCTGCGGATCCCGTACGAGCCGGTCCGCTGGGCCACCGACGTCGCCACCACCCACGACGACGAGGTCAACAAGACCGCCCGCGTCATGGAGCTGATCCACGCGTACCGCGTGCGCGGCCACCTGATGGCCGACACGGACCCGCTGGAGTACAAGCAGCGCAAGCACCCCGACCTGGACGTCACCACCCACGGCCTCACCCTGTGGGACCTGGAGCGCGAGTTCGCGGTCGGCGGTTTCGGCGGCCAGAAGATGATGAAGCTCCGCGACATCCTCGGCCTGCTGCGCAACACGTACTGCCGCACCGTCGGCGTCGAGTACATGCACATCCAGGACCCGAAGCAGCGCAAGTGGCTGCAGGAGCGCCTGGAGAAGCCCTACTCCAAGCCCGAGCGCGAGGAGCAGCTGCGCATCCTGCGCCGGCTGAACTCGGCCGAGGCCTTCGAGACCTTCCTGCAGACCAAGTACGTCGGGCAGAAGCGCTTCTCGCTGGAGGGCGGCGAGTCGCTCATCCCGCTGCTGGACGCCACCATCGACGCCGCCGCCGAGCACCGCCTCGACGAGGCCGTCATCGGCATGGCCCACCGCGGCCGCCTGAACGTGCTGGCCAACATCGTCGGCAAGCCGTACGGCAAGATCTTCGGCGAGTTCGAGGGCAACCTCGACCCGAAGTCGATGCACGGCTCCGGCGACGTGAAGTACCACCTCGGTTCCGAGGGCACCTTCACCGGCCTGGACGGCGAGACCATCAAGGTCTCGCTCGCCGCGAACCCCTCCCACCTGGAGACGGTCGACCCGGTCGTCGAGGGCATCGCCCGCGCCAAGCAGGACATCCTGGACCAGGGCGGCACCACCTTCCCGGTGCTGCCGATCCAGATCCACGGCGACGCGGCCTTCGCCGGCCAGGGCGTCGTCGCGGAGACCCTGAACATGTCGCAGCTGCGCGGCTACCGCACCGGCGGCACGATCCACCTGGTGGTCAACAACCAGGTCGGCTTCACCGCCGCCCCGGCGTCCTCGCGCTCCTCGATGTACTGCACCGACGTGGCCCGGATGATCGAGGCCCCGATCTTCCACGTCAACGGCGACGACCCGGAGGCCGTGGTCCGCGTCGCGCGGCTCGCCTTCGAGTTCCGCCAGACGTTCCACAAGGACGTCGTGATCGACCTCATCTGCTACCGCCGCCGCGGTCACAACGAGGCCGACAACCCGTCGTTCACCCAGCCGCTGATGTACGACCTGATCGACAAGAAGCGCTCGGTGCGCAAGTTGTACACCGAGGGCCTGATCGGTCGCGGCGACATCACCATGGAAGAGGCGGAGCAGGCGCTCCAGGACTTCCAGGGCCAGCTGGAGAAGGTCTTCGCCGAGGTCCGCGACGCCGCCCAGACCCCGGCCCCGGCCACCGCCGGCAAGCCGGTCGCCGACTTCCCGGTCAACATCCAGACCGGCATCTCCCAGGAGATGGTCAAGCGGATCGCCGCCTCGCAGGTCAACCTGCCGGACTGGCTGACCGTCCACCCGCGCCTGCTGCCGCAGCTCCAGCGCCGCGCCGCCTCCGTCGAGGACAACACCATCGACTGGGCGACGGGCGAGACCCTCGCCATCGGCTCGCTGCTCATGGAGGGCCACCCGGTCCGCCTGGCCGGCCAGGACAGCCGCCGCGGCACCTTCGGCCAGCGGCACGCCGTCCTGATCGACCGCAACACCGGCGAGGACTACACCCCGCTGCAGTACCTCACCGAGGACCAGGCCCGCTACACCGTCTACGACAGCCTGCTGTCGGAGTACGCGGCGATGGGCTTCGAGTACGGCTACTCGCTGACCCGCCCGAACTCGCTGGTCATGTGGGAGGCGCAGTTCGGCGACTTCGTCAACGGCGCGCAGACCGTGGTGGACGAGTACATCGCCTCCGCCGAGCAGAAGTGGGGCCAGCACTCGGGCGTCACCCTGCTGCTGCCGCACGGCTACGAGGGCCAGGGCCCGGACCACTCGTCCGCCCGCCCGGAGCGCTTCCTGCAGCTGTGCGCGCAGAACAACATGACGGTCGCCATGCCGACCCTGCCGTCGAACTACTTCCACCTGCTGCGCTGGCAGGCGCACAACCCGCACCACAAGCCGCTGGTCGTCTTCACCCCGAAGTCGATGCTGCGTCTCAAGGCCGCGGCGAGTGCGACCGAGGAGTTCCTGTCCGGCTCCTTCCGCCCGGTCATCGGTGACAACACCGTCGACCCGGCGCAGGTGCGCAAGGTCGTCATCACCGCCGGCAAGTTCTACTACGACCTGGCGGCGGCCCGCACCGAGCGCGGCGTCACCGACACCGCGATCGTCCGGGTCGAGCGGCTCTACCCGCTGCCGGTGGCCGAGCTCCAGGAGGAGCTCGCCCGCTACGGCGACGACGTCCAGTTCGTCTGGGCGCAGGAGGAGCCGGACAACCAGGGCGCCTGGCCGTTCATCGCGATGAACCTGGTCGACCACCTCCAGGTCGTCGTCGGCCGCAGCGCCAACGGCTCGCGGCTGCGCCGCGTCGCCCGCACGACGGCCTCGTCCCCGGCGGTCGGCTCGGCCAAGCGGCACGCCGCCGAGCAGCAGGCGCTGATCGAAGAGGTCTACTCGCTCTGAGGCCCTGACGCCCCGAGGCGCTGGAGCACCGACGCCCGCGGCCCCCGTCCTCCCCTGGGAGACGGGGGCCGCGGGCGTCCCCGACTATCCTGACCAGGTCAATCCCCATCGGACCGGAGTGAACCCGTGTACTTCACCGACCGCGGCATCGAGGAGCTGCAGAACCGGCGCGGCGACGAGGAGGTCACCTTCGAGTGGCTGGCCGAGCGACTGCGCGAGTTCGTCGACCTCAACCCGGACTTCGAGATCCCCGTCGAGCGGCTGGCTACCTGGCTGGCCCGGCTCGACGACGAGGACGACGAGTGACCGGTGCGGTGCCGTCGCACTGAACCGCTGATGAGGGGCCCGGGAGGCGATCGCCTGCCGGGCCCCTCACGTATCCGCGCCCGCCCGTAGGGGGCGCCTCGGGGGCGGCTCCGGGACGGCTCAGGGACGGGATCCGGGACGGCGCGCTTGACTTGCGCGTCACGCGATATATCGTCTTTGGAAGAGAACGCGATACATCGCGATCGGCAACGGGAGGCGGCAGAGATGAGCCAGTGGACGGTCGAGGGACCCGAGAGGATCACCATCGACGAGGCGGTCCGGGCGCTGCACGTGCGGATCATCGAGGGCACGGTGAACGTGGTGGCGGCCGAGGGCCCGGCCCGCCTGGAGGTCACCGAGCTCCAGGGCGAGCCGCTGCACGTGACCCTGGTGGACGGCGTCCTGACGGTCACCTACAAGGACATCAACAGCTGGGGCGAGTTCGGCGACCGGCTCAAGTCGGTCGACGCGGTCAAGGGCTTCTTCAGCTCCTTCAAGCGCAAGCGCGTCGCCGGCGTCACCCTGACCGTCCCGGCCGACGCCGAGGTCAAGGTCGGCACCGTCTCGGCCGACGCCACCGTCTCCGGGATCACCGGCCACGTCTCGGTGCAGAGCGCCAGCGGCGACGCCACCCTGGTCGGCCTGACCGGCCGCACCGAGGCCAACACCGTCACCGGCGACGTCGACGCCCAGTCGGTGGCCGGCCAGCTCAAGGTCAACACCGTCTCCGGCCAGCTCACCGTCGTCGCCGGCACCGCCGACCGGGTCCAGGCCAACGCCGTCACCGGCGCCGTCACCCTGGACCTCGACGTCGCCAACCCGGCCGACGTCAAGGTCACCACCGTCAGCGGCCCGGTCGTCATCCGGATCCCGTCGCTGGCCGACGCCAAGGTCGAGGCCGGCTCCACCAGCGGCGACATCTCCAGCACCTTCGACGGCCTCAAGCTCAGCGGCAGCTGGGGCGCCAAGCGCCTGTCCGGCCAGCTCGGCGACGGCCGGGGCAGCCTCGCCGTGACCACCGTCTCCGGCGGCGTCACCGTGCTGCGCCGCCCCGACCCCGAGGACGAGGCGCCGGTGGTCGTCAAGGAGCTCCCGGCCGGACTCGGCAAGCCCGACCTCACCAAGGAGGCGTGAGATGACGCCCGTGTTCGGCCACGGCCGGCTCCGGCTCTACCTGCTGAAGCTGCTCGACGAGGCCCCGCGGCACGGCTACGAGGTGATCCGCCTGCTGGAGGAGCGCTTCCAGGGCCTGTACGCGCCCTCCGCCGGGACGGTCTACCCCCGGCTCGCCAAGCTGGAGCAGGAGGGCCTGGTCACCCACAGCACCGAGGGCGGCCGCAAGGTCTACCGGCTGACCGACGCCGGGCGCGCCGAACTGGAAGCCCGACAGGGCGAGTTGGACGACCTGGAAGTGGAGATCCACGACTCCGTGGCGCAGTTGGCCGGGGCGATCCGCGAGGACGTCCGGGACAGCGCCAAGGACCTGCGCGAGGAGCTGTGGCAGGCCGCCCGGCAGGCCCCCCGGCCGGACCGCGCCGAGGGCGGGGACCCGTGGTCCGGACCGTGGGGCGACAACGAGTCCTGGCAGCGCGCCAAGGAGGAGTTCGCCCAGTTCAAGCGGCAGGCCAAGGACCAGGCCAAGCGCGCCCGGGAGCAGGAGAAGGCCGCCAAGGCCAAGGCGAAGGCCGCCGAGGAGGAGGCCCGCAGGCTGCGCGAGCAGGCCAAGGCCTCGCGGACGGCCGCTCAGCAGGAGGCGCTGCGGATCAAGCGCCGGGTCGAGCAGCAGGTGCGCGAGCACGCCGCGAAGGGCGACTGGCCGACCGGCCTGGCCGAGGGCCTGTCCGAGCTGACCAAGGGCCTGTCCGGGCTGGCCGACGCGGCCCGCTGGGGCCAGTCGGCCGACGGGCCGGCCGAGGAGGTCACCGTCACCCGGATCGACCTGGACAAGGACGAGCCGACCACGCCGACCGCCCCGGCCGACCTGCCGCCGTGGGCGCGGACCGACCCGGCCGGCGACCCGGCCCGCGAACTGGAGCGGCTGCTCGACCGCTTCCGCGACCAGGTCCGCGACGCGGCCCGGGACGGCGGCGTGAGCAGCGACAAGCTGGCCGAGGCCCGCTCGGTGCTGGGCTCGGCCGGCGAGCGGCTGAAGCGCCTGCTCGGCTGACCGGCAGGCCGCCGGACCACCACCGGGCCGGGGGGGGGGGGGGGGGGGGGGGGGGGGGGGGGGGGGGGGGGGGGGGGAGGGGGGTGGGGGGGGGGGGGGGGGGGGGGGAGGG
>NZ_JBWKEQ010000008.1:189975-214591 GCF_056435365.1 Kitasatospora sp. NPDC043949
CCGGCACGCTCCACGGAGCGTGCCGGGCCGGTCCGCGTCAGGGCCGCACCGGCGTCAGAGCCGGACGGCGCCAGGGCCGCAAGACGTCACGGCGTCAGCACGATCTTGCCGAAGACGTCGCCCTTGGCGAGCCGCGCGAAGCCGTCCCGGGCCTCTGCCAGCGGCAGCACCGAGTCGATCACCGGCCGGACGCCGCTGGTCGCGCACAGCGAGAGCAGCCCGGCCAGTTCCTCCTTGGTGCCCATCGTCGAGCCGACCACCTTGAGCTCCAGGAAGAAGATCCGGTTCAGCTCGGTGGCGCTCGGGTTGGGGCCGGAGGTGGCACCGGAGATGACGACGGTGCCACCCGGGCGCAGCGCCTTCACCGAGTGCGCCCAGGTCGCGGCGCCGACCGTCTCCATCACCGCGTCCACCCGGGCGGGCAGCCGGGCGCCGCTCTCGAAGGCGGCGTCGGCGCCGAGTTCGACCGCCCGGCGGCGCTTGGCCTCGTCCCGGCCGGTGACCCAGACCCGCAGCCCGGCGGCCTTGCCGAGGACGATCAGCGCGGTCGCCACGCCGCCGCCCGCGCCCTGCACCAGGACGGTGTCACCGGGCTTGACCCCGGCATTGGTGAACAGCATCCGGTAGGCCGTCAGCCAGGCCGTGGGCAGGCAGGCGGCCTCTTCGAAGCTGAGTTCGGCGGGCTTGGGCAGCAGGTTCCAGGTGGGCACGGCCACCTGCTGGGCGAAGGTGCCCTGGTAGCGCTCGGTCAGGATGGACCGGGGTTCGTCCGGGCCCACCCCGTGGCCGCTCTGGCCGATCACCGAGTGGAGGACGACCTCGTTGCCGTGCTCGTCGACACCGGCGGCGTCGCAGCCGAGGATCATCGGCAGCCGTCCGGCGGGCAGGCCGACCCCGCGCAGCGACCACAGGTCGTGGTGGTTGAGGCTGGCGGCCCTGACCGTGACCACGCTCCATCCGGGGCGGGCCTGCGGCTCGGGGAGTTCACCCAACTCCAGTCCGCTGAGCGGGTCATCGGCGTCGATACGTGCGGCGTAGGCAGCAAACATGCTGCGGACGATAGCCGCGCCGGCCGGGGCCGGGAACCACGCGCGGGTGTGACGCGTGTCCCGGCCCCGGCCGTGTCGGCGGCGGCGCTCCCGCCGGGTCCTGCCCGGCAGCGGCGACCGGATCGTCAGATCCGGGCCACGCCCTCGGCCCGGGCGGCCTCGGCGACGGCCTTGGTGACCGCCGGGGCGACCCGCTCGTCGAACGGCGAGGGGATGACCTTCTGCGGCGTCAGCTCGTCGGCGACGACACCGGCCAGTGCCTTGGCGGCGGCCAGCTTCATGCCCTCGGTGATCCGGCTGGCCCGCACCTGGAGGGCGCCGGCGAAGATGCCGGGGAAGGCCAGCACGTTGTTGATCTGGTTCGGGAAGTCGCTGCGCCCGGTGGCGACGACCGCCGCGTACTTGTGCGCGACCTCGGGGTGGATCTCCGGGGTGGGGTTGGCCATCGCGAAGATGAACGCGCCCGCGGCCATGGTCGCGACGACCTCCTCCGGCACGGTGCCGCCGGAGACGCCGATGAACACGTCGGCGCCGGCCAGCGCGTCGGCCAGGGTGCCCCTGAGCCCGGTGCGGTTGGTCAGTTCGGCGATCTCGGCCTTGACGTCGGTGAGGTCGCCGCGGCCGTCGTACACCACGCCCTTGCGGTCGCAGACCGCGACGTCGCCGATGCCCGCCGCCACCAGCATCTTGGCGATGGCGATGCCGGCCGCGCCGGCGCCGGAGATGACGGCCCGCAGCGAGCCGATCTCACGGCCGGTCACCTTGGCCGCGTTCCACAGGGCGGCGGTGGTGACGATCGCGGTGCCGTGCTGGTCGTCGTGGAAGACCGGGATGTCCACGGCCTCCTGGAGCCGGCGCTCGATCTCGAAGCAGCGGGGGGCGGAGATGTCCTCCAGGTTGACGCCGCCGAAGGAGGGCGCCAGCCGCACCACGGTCTCGACGATCTCGTCGACCTCGGTGCAGGCGAGCGCGATCGGCACCGCGTCCACGCCGCCGAACTGCTTGAACAGGATGGCCTTGCCCTCCATCACGGGCAGGGAGGCCTCCGGGCCGATGTCGCCGAGGCCCAGCACGGCGGTGCCGTCGGTGACCACGGCGACGGTGTTGGACTTCCAGGTGTAGTCGTTGACCAGCTCCGGCTGCTCGGCGATGGCCGTGCAGACGCGGGCGACACCGGGCGTGTAGGCGAGGGACAGGTCGTCCGCGTCGCGCACCGGGACGGTCGCCCGGATCTCCATCTTGCCGCCGCGGTGGAGCGCGAAAACGGCGTCGACCGGATCGACGGTGTCCTGGGTGCTGCTGATGATCTCCGCTGCCACGATGACCTCTTCGTCATTGATCTGGCGAGGGTGCGCGACCGACGGACAGGACGACCCGTCCGGAAACCGGAAACCGGGTACGCCGAAGCGGACCCGGGGGCTGGGTCGGGGCGCTGCCGTCGGGCGGCGCCCTCGGATGAGGGTTTTATGGGTCTTGTTGGTCCGCGTAGTGCTTCCGGGCCGAGCGTAGGACGGACCAAGGCATCGCACCTATGCCTTTTCGTCCTCGTCACGTGCAGTTCATCGCCGAGCTGTCGCGTCACTGGGGCCCGGCGTCGGAAGCGCCGGGCTCCGGCGGCGGCAACGGTGATGGCGGCACGCGCACCCGCAGGAGTGAACGCAGACGCGCTGGGGAGTCGGCGTCCCGGATACGGAGCCACGTGATGACTTCCGTTCCCGGACACCCCGAGCCTGTCGGGACTCGTCGGTCTGGTTCGAGCGTTCGGGGGTCACCCGGTACCGAATTCTGACACACCCGCCGCCGGGCCCGGCAGGGCGGGATGGCCGGATCGCGTGTCCGCCATTTCGCGTACACCCGCGCGTCACCGTGGCGGCCGCACACCCCTGCGCCGTGGTCGACGGCGGCATCCGAGCCGGGGCGGCGGGCCTCCGGGCACCGGGCGGGGGGATCTGCATACTTATGCACGGAGTGACAGGAACACGGAATAAGTCCGAATAGCGGACAGCCCGGGCCCTCGTTATCCGATTTTGATCTGGATGAGGGCCATCCGACCGTCCACAGATGGCAGGATTCCCCCCATCTCGGATCGAGCCGGCCACTGGTCGAGGCGGTTCGCTCGACGTCCACCTCGGCGGAGGGTGGCGGAAGCAGTACCCCGTAGCAACCTGGGCGGCCCTGCCGCGCAGGCATCGCACCACCCGGCCCTGCACGTACGACGACGTACAGCGAAATACACCCGTACAGCGCCGCACGGCCCTGCCACCCCGGTGTGCCGCCCCCGCGGCGCGCTCCGCCCGCCCCTCTCCCTCAGGAGGAGATCCCCCTCATGACCGCCCGTACCCAGCGCACCCGGCTTCTCGCGGCCGGCGCGGTTGCCGCCTCCGTCACCCTCGTCCTGACCGGCTGCAGCAGCAGCAAGAGCGACGGTGGCAGCGGCGCGCCCAACGCCTCCGCGACCGTCAACGCGGTCAAGGCCGACGACAAGCTCGCCGCCCTCGTCCCCGCCGACGTCAAGTCCTCCGGCAAGCTCGTGGTCGGCGCGGACGCCTCGTACGCGCCGGACGAGTTCAAGGACGACAGCGGCAAGGTCATCGGCATGGACGTGGACCTGGCCAACGCCATCGCGGCCAAGCTCGGACTGAAGGCCGACGTCCAGGACTCCGGCTTCACCGCGATCATCCCCGGCATCCAGTCGAACAAGTTCCAGCTCGGCATGTCGTCCTTCACGGACAACAAGGAGCGCGAGCAGATCGTCGACATGGTGACCTACTTCAACTCCGGCAGCGCCATCGCGGTCAAGAAGGGCAACCCCGACAAGGTCGACCCCGCCGACCTGTGCGGCAAGAAGGTCGCCGTCCAGACCGGCACCACCCAGGCCGACGAGATCAAGGACACCCGCAACCCGGACTGCGCCAAGAACGGGAAGCCGGGCATCCAGAACGACGGCGACAAGTTCGACCTCCAGACGGACGTCACCAACGCCGTCGTCTCCGGCCGCGACCAGGCGATGATGGCCGACTCCCAGGTCGTCGACTACGCGATCAAGCAGGCCGGCGGCCAGCTGGAGAAGCTCGGCTCCACCTACGGCGTGGCCCCCTACGGCGTCGCCGTCGCCAAGGGCTCCAAGCTCACCCCCGCGATCCAGGGCGCCGTCCAGTCGCTGATCGACGACGGCACCTACAAGCAGATCCTCACCAAGTGGGGCGTCGAGTCCGGCGCCCTCGACAAGTCGACCGTCAACGGCGCCGTGAACTGACCGTCCGCCTGCTCCATCTCTCCCCCGAGGCCACACCGTGAACTCTCTGGACAAGGGGAAGGCGGAGGAGGGACGGCCTGAGACCATCAAGGCCGTCCCGGTCCGCCACCCCGGACGCTGGGTGGGCGCCGTCGTCATCGCCCTGCTCGCGGCGATGCTGCTGAGCGCCCTCTTCACCAACCCCGCTTTCAAGTGGGACATCGTCGGGCAGTACCTGTTCCACGACAGCATCGTGCACGGCATGGTCGTCACGCTGGAACTGACCGTCCTCTCCATGCTGATGGGCGTGATCGGCGGCATCGTCCTCGCCGTGATGCGCCTGTCCCCGAACCCCCTGCTCTCCGGCACCGCCTGGATGTACATCTGGGTCTTCCGCGGCACCCCGGTGCTGGTGCAGCTGGTGTTCTGGAACTTCCTCGGCCTGATCTGGGCCAAGCTGTCGATCGGCGTCCCGTGGGGGCCGGAGTTCTGGTCCGCGGACACCAACGTCCTGATCCCGACCTTCGTCGCCGCCCTGCTGGGCCTCGGCCTCAACGAGGCCGCCTACATGGCGGAGATCGTCCGCGGCGGCATCCAGTCGGTGGACGAGGGCCAGACCGAGGCCGCCCACGCGCTCGGCATGAGCCGGTTCCAGACCATGCGCCGGATCGTCCTGCCCCAGGCCATGCGGGTGATCATCCCGCCGACCGGCAACGAGACCATCTCGATGCTCAAGACCACCTCGCTGGTCAGCGTGATCTCCCTGGAGGAGATCTTCCGGGCCGGTCAGGTCATCTACTCCCGGAACTACCAGAACATCCCGCTGCTGATCGTGGTCAGCCTCTGGTACCTGTTCTTCACCTCGCTGCTGACCATCGGCCAGTACTACATCGAGCGCTACTACGCCCGCGGCTCCAACCGGACCCTCCCGCCCACCCCGTTGCAGCGGCTGCGGGGCCTGTTCGCCGGGAAGCCCGCCCCGAAGACCGGCGCCGACGTCGTCCCGGGGCTCGAGGGAGGTGGTCACGTATGACCGACCTGAGCAAGACCCCGGCCGCCGCCACCGGACAGCCGATGGTGCGCGCCGAGGGCGTCCACAAGTCCTACGGCTCCGTGCACGTGCTCAAGGGCATCGACCTGGAGGTCAAGCAGGGCGAGGTGTTCTGCCTGATCGGCCCCTCCGGCTCCGGCAAGTCGACCTTCCTGCGGTGCATCAACCACCTGGAGAAGATCAACGGCGGACGCCTCTGGGTGGACGGCGAACTGGTCGGCTACCAGCAGAAGGGCGACAAGCTCTACGAGCTCAAGGACCGCGAGGTCGCCGTCAAGCGGCGCGACATCGGCATGGTCTTCCAGCGCTTCAACCTGTTCCCGCACATGACGGCCGTCGAGAACGTCATGGAGGCCCCGGTCCAGGTCAAGGGCGAGAGCAAGGCCGCCGCCCGGGAGCGGGCGATGGTCCTGCTGGAGCGGGTCGGCCTCGCCGACAAGGCGAAGAACTACCCCTCCCAGCTCTCCGGCGGCCAGCAGCAGCGCGTCGCGATCGCCCGCGCGCTGGCCATGAAGCCCAAGCTGATGCTGTTCGACGAGCCCACCTCGGCGCTCGACCCCGAACTGGTCGGCGACGTCCTCGACGTCATGCGCGGCCTCGCCGAGGAGGGCATGACCATGGTGGTCGTCACCCACGAGATGGGCTTCGCCCGCGAGGTCGGCGACGCGCTGGTGTTCATGGACGGCGGCGTGGTGGTCGAGTCCGGCAACCCCCGCGAGGTGCTCACCGACCCCCGGCACGAGCGCACCCGCGCCTTCCTCTCCAAGGTGCTGTAGAACCGTACCGACCGGCGCCCGGCAGGCTGCTCCTGCCGGGCGCCGACGTTTTCCCCACCCAGGTAATAGGCTGGACGCAATCAGCCCGTTACCGACCTTCTGGAAGGACCTCCGTGGAGCTCGCCTCGTACGCCGATCTCGCCGTTCGGCTGGTGAACACCGAGGAGCCCGGGCGCGGCACCGACACGCTGACGTCCGTGGACGCGGTGCGCGGCCTGTTCTCCGACTCCTCACGGGCCGCCGCACAGGCCGACGAGTCCGACCTGCCCCGGCTGCGGGCGGTGCGGACCAGGCTGCGCGGGGTCTTCGAGGCCGCCGCCGAGGGCGACGAGATCCGGGGCGTCGACCTGCTGAACAGCCTGCTGATGGAGTACCCGGTCAGCCCGCTGGTCTCCGGGCACGACTACCTGGACGACGCCGGCCGGCCGCGCTGGCACCTGCACCTGGCCGACAACTCGCCCACCGCCACCGCGCACTTCAGCGCGGTCGCCTGCATGGGCCTGGCCGTCCACCTGACCGAGCTGGGCGCCGACCGGCTCGGCATCTGCCAGGCCGCGCCCTGCCGCAACGCCTACCTGGACACCTCGACCAACCGCTCCCGCCGCTACTGCTCGGACCGCTGCGCGACCCGCGCCAACGTCGCCGCGTACCGGGCCCGCAAGCGCCAGGAGGCCGAGGCCGCGGCACTCGGCGCCGCCGGCTAGGTCCTGTCCGGGCCGGGCCCAGGGGGTCAGAGCTCGTCCGCCCAGACGCCCAGGCGGCGGGCCAGACCCGGCACCCGGGCCAGCCGGGTGCCCAGCAGCAGCCGCTCCAGCCGCCGCCCCGGCGCCAGCCAGGCCGGGCGCGGGCGCAGCCGCAGCAGCACCCGGCCGAGCACCAGCTCGTCCGGGACCGGGCCGTAGCTGCGGCTGTCGCTGTCCACCGGCCGGTTGTCGGACAGCAGCCACCAGCCCCTCGGACGCCGCTCGGCGGCCCGCTTCACCACCAGCAGGTCCTGCTGGAAGGGGTGCCGGAAGAGCACCACCGCGCCGGGCCGGATCGGCGCGCCGTAGCGCACCAGCAACTGGTCGCCCTCGCGCAGGGTCGGGACCATCGACGGGCCCGCCACGTCGACCAGCCCGAACGGCACCGCGCCGCCGCCCCGGCCCCGGCCCCGGGGTTCCGTGCCCATCGGTTCCGCGTCCGCCGGTTCCGTGCTCCGCGCCACGACTCCTCCTCCCGGACCGCCCGGTCCCAGTCTGCCGTACGGACCGTCACCCCGTTCGATCCGTTCGATGTCCGGATTACCCCGGTTCCGGGTCCGCCTTTTGCCCTAGGCCCACCGCCCGATCGCGAAACCCCGGGTGCGGAAGGGTAATCTCGGGCGCGGGAAGACGATCTAAGGAAGGACTCCCATGTTCTCTCGTCTGTTTGCACCGCGCGCCACCGCCCACGCCCACTGTGACCTGCCCTGCGGCGTGTACGACCCGGCGCAGGCCCGGATCGAGGCCGAGTCGGTCAAGGGCACCCAGGAGAAGTACCAGGCCAACGAGGACCCGGCTTTCCGCACCCGCGCCCTGATCATCAAGGAGCAGCGTGCCGAGGCCGTCAAGCACCACATCTCGGTGCTGTGGAGCGACTACTTCAAGGCCCCGCACTTCGAGAAGTACCCGCAGCTGCACCAGCTGATCAACGACACCCTGAAGGCCGCCTCGGCCGCCAAGGCGTCCACCGACCCCGCCACCGGCCAGGCCCTGCTGGACCTGATCGCCGAGGTCGACAAGATCTTCTGGGAGACCAAGCAGGCCTGAGCCTGACGCGTCGCCACCCGACCGCCCCCGTCCGCGAGCCCGGACGGGGGCGGTCGTGCGTTCACGCCCCATCCGAGCCCGGTAAGGGTTGCCTAGCCTGAGTGGCTGTTATGCTGCCAGGGCGTCCGAGGGGGAAGTCCGGTGTGAATCCGGCGCTGACCCGCAACGGTGAGCACGGCCCCGGGGCCGCGCCAGCCCGATCGCCCCCGGCCGCTGAACTCCCGACAACTCGCCGTGGACTGCGAGGGGATGGCGCCCGGGCCCGCGCCCGACCGGTGCCGCCCCCGCGCACCCGCGGCCCGAGGCAAGGCGCACCGTGAGCAGCACCGCAGCCGCGGGCAGTGGCGCAACGAGCCCGCCCGCCCGCCGAATACCCGCCCTCCCGCTCGCCGTCGGCCTGGCCGCCGCCCTGCTGCTCTCGCTGCTCTGCGGCGTGGCGCTGGGCGCCTCCGGGATCGGCCTGCCCCGCGCCATGCGGCTGCTGGCCGCCGGGCTGACGGGCGGACGGCTGGAGGCGGACGAGGCCGCCGCCTACGCGATCGTCTGGGAGATCCGGCTGCCGCGCGCCGTGCTGGCCTCGGTGGTCGGCGCCGGGCTGGCCGCCACCGGGGTCGCCGTCCAGGCCCTGGTGCGCAACGCGCTGGCCGACCCGTTCGTGCTCGGCATCTCCTCCGGCGCGGCCGTCGGCGCCAACGCCGTGCTGCTGCTCGGCGCCTTCGCCTCGCTCGGGGTGTGGGCGATCTCGGCCTCCGCGTTCGGCTCCGCGCTGGTCGCCATGGTGCTGGTCTACCTCGCGGCGCGCACGGCCTACGGGCTCACCCCGCTGCGGCTGGTGCTCACCGGCACCGCGCTCTCCTACGGCTTCTCCGCCGTCACCGCGCTGATGGTCTTCGCGGCCGCCCGAGGCGAGGCCGCCCGGGACGCCATGATGTGGCTGCTCGGCAGCCTCGGCGGCGCCACCTGGGGCTCGGTGCCGATCGCCGCCGCCACCGTGCTGGCCGGCCTGGCGTACCTGGCCTGCGCCGCCGGCCGGCTGGACGCGCTCGCCATGGGCGACGAGACGGCCGCCTCGCTGGGCGTGGACCCGGACCGGCTGCGCCGCGAGCTGTTCGTGGTGACCGCCGCCGTCACCGGCACGGTGGTGGCCGTCAGCGGGGCGATCGGCTTCGTCGGGCTGATGGTGCCGCACCTGGCCCGGATGCTGGTCGGCGCCGGGCACCGCCGGGTGCTGCTGGTCGCGCCGCTCGCCGGGGCGCTGCTGCTGGTCTGGGTGGACATCGTCTCGCGCACCCTGCTGGCGCCCGCCGAACTGCCGGTCGGGGTGGTCACCGCGGTGCTCGGGGTGCCCTGTTTCCTGCTGCTGATGCGCCGTCGCGGCTATTCCTTCGGAGGCCGCTGATGGATCTCGCCCTGGACTCCGTCTCGGTCGAGCTGGCCGGCGCCCGGCTGGTCCACGACGTCGCCCTGGACGCCGCCGCCGGGCAGGTGGTCGGACTGGTCGGGCCCAACGGCAGCGGCAAGTCGACGCTGCTGCGCTGCGTCTACCGGGCGCTGCGGCCGGCCGCCGGGGCCGTCCGGCTGGACGGCGCGGACCTGCACGCGCTGACCGCGCGCGAGGCCGCCCGGCGGGTGGCCGCACTCCCCCAGGAGCACTCCGCCGAGTTCGACTTCACGGTGGCCGAGGTGGTCGCCATGGGCCGGTTGCCGCACCGGCGCGGGCTGGGCGGCCCGGGTGCGGACGACCACGCGCGCTGCACGGAGGCGCTGCGCAAGGTCGGCGCCGAACAGTTGGCCGGGCGGGGCTTCCTGAGCCTGTCCGGCGGCGAGAAGCAGCGGGTGCTGATCGCCCGCGCGCTGGTCCAGGAGCCCCGGCTGCTGGTGCTGGACGAGCCCACCAACCACCTGGACATCGGCCACCAGTTGGACGTGCTGGCGCTGGTCCGGGAGGCCGGCCCGACGGTGCTCACCGCGCTGCACGACCTCAACCTGGCGGCCGGCCACTGCGACCTGCTGTACGTGCTGCGGGCCGGCCGGATCGTCGCCTCGGGGCCGCCCGCCGAGGTGCTCCGACCCGCCCTGCTGGCCGAGGTGTTCGGCGTCCGGGCCACCCCCGTCCGGCACCCGGTGACCGGCGCCGTCCAACTGCTCTTCGACCGGATCTGACCCACCCCCCGAAGGAACCCCCGTGCGCACCAAGGCCGTTGCCATCACCGCCCTGCTCACCCTCGGGCTCACCGCCTGCGGCGCCGAGATCGCCCCGAGCGGCGACGCCACCGCCGCCTCCGCCCACTACCCGGTGACCGTGGAGAACTGCGGCACCAAGCTCACCTTCCCGCAGAAGCCCGCCCGGACGGTGACCAACGACGTCGGCATCACCGAGCTGATGCTCGCCCTCGGCCTGGCCGACCGGATGGCCGGCTACGTGATGCCCGACGACAAGGGCCGGGTCGACCAGGTCGCCTGGAAGGACGGCTACCAGCAGACCGTGTGGCTCTCCAAGAAGGAGATCACCAAGGAGATCGTGCTGGGCGCCAAGGCCGACCTGGTCTTCGCCGGCTGGCACTACGGCTTCGACGAGGGCCGCGGCTTCACCCCGCAGGCGCTCAAGGACCTCGGCATCCCCTCGTACGTGCTCAGCGAGTCCTGCCGCAGCGGCAAGGGCACCGAGCGCGGCGTGATGTCCCCGCTGGACGCGCTCTACACCGACCTGGCCAACCTCGGCGAGATCTTCGACGTCCGCGACCGGGCGGACAAGCTGGTCGCCGATTTCAAGGCGAAGGTCGCCGCCGCCCCGCAGCCCGAGCGCCGGCCGTCCGTGTTCCTGTACGACAGCGGGCAGGACAAGCCGTACACCGCCGGGAAGTTCGCCGCGGCCGACGAGATCATCGCCAAGGCCGGCGGGACCAACGTGATGGGCGACCTCGCGGACACCTGGGTCACCGTCGGCTGGGAGAGCGTGGTCCAGCGCGACCCCGAGGTGATCCTGATCAACAACTACGGCGAGACCGGCGCCGACGCCAAGCGCGCCTTCCTGAAGTCCTTCCCGCCGCTGGCCGGCGTCTCGGCGGTCAGGAGCGACCGGATCTTCGTCCTGGACTACGTCGACCTGGTGGAGAGCCCGCGCAACCCGGCCGCGATCACCGCGCTGGCCGACTACCTGCGCAGCGTCCCCGCCCGCTGACCCGCCCGCCCCCGGCCCGGGCCCCGATCCGGGCCTGGGCCGGGGGCGGGGACGCGCAGTAGGCTCGCGGCATGATCCGCACCGCCGTCGTGACCGACGTTCCCGTCATCCTCGCCCTGATCCGCGAGCTCGCGGAGTACGAGAAGGCCCCGCAGGAGGCCGTGGCCACCGAGGAGCAGCTGCGTGACGCCCTCTTCGGCGCCAACCCCGCGCTGTTCGCCCTGATCGCCGAGGACGACGCCACCGGCGAGCCGGTCGGCTTCGCGGTCTGGTTCCTCAACTTCTCGACCTGGCGCGGCACCCACGGGATCTACCTGGAGGACCTGTACGTCCGCCCGCTGTCCCGCGGTGGCGGCCACGGCAAGGCGCTGCTGCTGGAACTGGCGCGGATCGCCGTCGAGCGCGGCTACGCGCGGGTGGAGTGGTCGGTGCTCGACTGGAACACGCCCTCGATCGACTTCTACAAGTCCCTCGGCGCGGTGCCGATGGACGACTGGACCGTCTACCGGCTCACCGGCGAGGCGCTCGCCGCCGCCGCCGGCGGTCACTGAACGGACCGCCCGAACCCCTGCCACCCTGCGTCGCGATGGCTTACCATGAGTGACTCCCGAGCCCCGGCCGGCGTGCGGAAGGCGGTAAGGTCTCAGGCGGATACGCGGCGTCCGGTCGCCCCGCGAAGGGTATGACCGGTACGTACCGCACCACCCCTCTGGACAGTTGGGGCGAAGCAGTTGAGCCAAGCAACAGACAGTGCCGCGGCCACCGGCCCGGAAGCACAGCGCGTCACCCAGGAGGTGAGGGTGTCCCAGATCGACGGCGAGCCCGGAGTGCAGGACTTCGTGGAGGTCCGGCTGCCCGCGGCGGGTGCCTACCTCTCGGTCCTGCGAACAGCGACGGCCGGCCTGGCGGCGCGGCTCGACTTCACCCTCGACGAGATCGAGGACCTGCGGATCGCGGTCGACGAGGCCTGCGCCATCCTGCTCCAGCAGGCGGTGCCCGGCTCCGTCCTGACCTGCGAGTTCCGGCTGGTCGGCGACTCGCTGAAGGTGACCGTCGCCGCCCCCACCACCGACGGGAAGGCACCCGAACGGGACACCTTCGCCTGGACGGTGCTCTCCGCCCTGGCCGGCGAGGTCGACTCCTCGGTCGGCGAGGACAAGACCGTGTCGATCAGCCTGCACAAGAAGCGCGGCGGCCCCGTCGCCCACTAGCCGGGGCGTCGACCAGCACCGCACAAGGGCCGTCCGCCCGGTCCCCGATCAGGGGCCGCGCGGGCGGCGCCCGGTACCGCCCCCCACGCGGTACGACCAACGAGACGATGCCGGGGCCCGAGGGCCCCGGTGCTCCCGGAACGGAACGGGGGAATGGCCGTGAGTGATCTGGACCGTACCGGCCTCGCGACGGCGGGACCTGCCGTACCGACCCAGGCGAGCGTTCCTGGCCTCGCCGCCAACGACGATGCGCACCCGAAGGACGCCCACCGGATGAGCCACCCGACCGAGCCGACGTCTGAACCGTCGCCCGCATCCCCGCCCCCGTCCGATCCGGCGGACGAGGCCGCGGACCTGCGCACCGCGGTGCCCACCCAGGCGCCGGCCCCGGCCCCGCACCGCTCGGGCGCACCGGACCGGGAGGCGGCCCGCGCGCTGTTCGTCCGGCTGTCCGCGCTGCCCGACGGCTCCCCGGAGCGCGTCGAGCTGCGCAACCAGCTGGTGCGGATGCACATCCCGCTGGTCGAGCACCTGGCCCGGCGGTTCCGCAACCGGGGCGAGCCGCTGGACGACCTGACCCAGGTCGCCACCATCGGCCTGATCAAGTCGGTGGACCGCTTCGACCACGAGCGCGGGGTCGAGTTCTCCACCTACGCCACGCCGACCATCGTCGGCGAGATCAAACGGCACTTCCGTGACAAGGGCTGGGCGGTCCGGGTGCCGCGCCGCCTCCAGGAGCTGCGGCTGTCGCTCACCACGGCGACCAGCGAGCTCTCCCAGCGGCACGGGCGCTCCCCCACGGTGCACGAGCTCGCCGAGCACCTGGGGATCTCCGAGGAGGACGTCCTGGAGGGCCTGGAGTCCGCCAACGCGTACTCCACGCTGTCCCTGGACGTCCCGGACAGCGACGACGAGTCGCCGGCCGTGGCGGACACCCTCGGCGCCACCGACGAGGCGCTGGAGGGCGTCGAGTACCGCGAGTCGCTCAAGCCGCTGCTGGCCCAACTGCCGCCCCGGGAGCAGAAGATCCTGGTGCTGCGGTTCTTCCGGAACATGACCCAGTCGCAGATCGCCGCCGAGGTGGGGATCTCCCAGATGCACGTGTCCCGCCTGCTGGCCCGGACCTTGGCCCAGCTGCGGGAGAAGCTCCTGGTGGAGGAGTAGGACTGACGGCCGCCCAGCCGGCGGCCGACCCCCGGCGGCCCTGTGCGCTCAGCCCTCGTGCGAGGCGTACAGGGCCGCCGTCGACTTCGGGTTCAGCAGCGCGCCGATGCCGACCAGCCCGAGCAGGCCGACCAGCACGCCGACGCCGATCATCGCGCCGCCGCTCTCCAGCATGTAGTACCCGATCGGCAGGCAGATCGAGTTGGTGAGCACGGCCGGGCTGCGGCCCCAGCGGCGCTCCTTGAGCAGTGCGCGGGCGGCCAGCACCGGCAGCACGCCGAGCAGCACGATGACCAGGCCGCCGAACTCGTTCAGGGCGAGCTGCTTGGACTGGCCGGACAGCGCGGACACCATGTCCCAGACGCCGACGACGGCCAGCGCGGCGCCCTCCAGGGCGGTGATGGCGGCGCCCACGGTCAGCGGCAGGGGACGGGCCGGGCCCGCCGTGGGTACGGGTGCGGAGGATTCTGCGGTCACTCCAGCAGGGTAGCCGCCGGTTGGTCCGTACCGACCCGTAGGCTTTCCCCATGCGCGCTCTCCTGGTCGTGAACCACAAGGCCACCACCACCAGTGGCCGCACCAGGGACGTACTGATCCACGCGCTGCGCAGCGACCTCAAGCTGGAGGTGGCCGAGACGCAGTACCGGGGCCACGCCCGCGACCTGGCCCGCGAGGCCTCGGAGGACGGCACGGTCGACCTGGTGGTGGCGCTCGGCGGTGACGGCACCGTGAACGAGGTGGTGAACGGGCTGCTCGCGCACGGCCCGGGCGAGAAGGTCCCGCGACTGGCCGTGGTGCCGGGCGGTTCGACCAATGTGTTCGCCCGCGCGCTGGGCCTGCCCAACGACCCGGTGGAGGCCACCGGCGCCCTGCTGTACGCGCTGGAGCACGGGAGCGAGCGGCCGGTCGGCCTGGGCAAGGCGATGACCGACGGACTGCCGGACCGCTGGTTCACCTTCACCGCCGGCCTGGGCTTCGACGCCGGGGTGGTCGGCCGGGTCGAGGAGCAGCGCCGGTTGGGGCGCAAGTCCACCCACGCGCTCTACGTGGGGCAGGCGCTGCGGCACTACGTCACCCAGCGTGAGCAGCGTCGTTCCGGCCCGGTGGCCCTGGAACTACCGGGCCGCGAGGGCGTGCCGGGCCTGGCCCTGGCCATAGTCAGCAACACCTCGCCGTGGACGTTCCTCGGCAACCGCCCGGTGTATCCCTCACCGCTCGCCTCCTTCGACACCGATCTCGACGTCTTCGGGATCACCCGGATGACGGCGTTCGGCACCGTCCGAACGATCCGTCAGATCCTGCGGTCGTACGCCTCTTCGAGCGAAGGCGCCCCGCCGGCCGGCCCGTCCGGCAAGCACGTCGTCTCCTATCACGACGTCAGACACTTCACCTTGGTTTCAGAGGAACCGGCCCCGTTCCAGGTTGACGGGGACCACCTTGGAGACAGGAGTCGCGTCAGTTTCACAGGCGTACGGCGGGCACTGCGTGTGATTGTGTGACCGGAAGGGGGTTTCACCCTTCTTCTCGAACGCACAAGCCCCCTTCACTCCATAGAAGTACTGGCTGTGAGCTAGGCGACACCGAAGAATCAAAAATTCCTCCCTGAAGGGGGTTGTATCCGGGCCCGAGGTTTGCGAACCTCTACATGGCGATCGGGACGCATCGCAGCGACGGCAACCTCAGAACCTGGCGGGTGTCGACCGCGGGGCGTCCCTCGAATCGCCGAATCCCTCCCCAGCACAGACCACCCGGGCCCCGGCGGGCCTTTGGTCTCTTTTGCTGTTGCGGGATTCGTGAAAGCGTTCACATTCACAAGCCACATTCACAAGCCATCGATTATGCCGACCGGGTGCCCCCCGCCGGCAGGAGGAGTTGGACGACCATGGACTGGCGCCACCGCGCTGTCTGCCGCGAAGAGGACCCGGAGCTGTTCTTCCCGATCGGGAACACCGGTCCTGCTCTGCTGCAGATCGAGGAAGCCAAGGCCGTGTGCCGCCGCTGTCCGGTCATGGAGCAGTGCCTGCAGTGGGCTCTTGAGACCGGCCAGGACGCCGGCGTCTGGGGCGGTATGAGCGAGGACGAGCGTCGCGCGATGAAGCGCCGTGCCGCCCGCAACCGCGCCCGCACCGCCTGATCACACGCCGTAACACCAGCAGTAACCGAAACACCGATCAACACATGATCAAAGGCTTCCCTGCACCTCCTGGTGAAGCCTTCCGCACAAAGGGCCTTGCCTGGCGAGGTCCCGCGACACCGGACCGTCCAGCCACTTGATACTGTTCACTTAGAGCAATATCGTGGAGCTGTGGCGCTCACCGTGTGCAACGCACGGGCGAGGTGTCGCACCACCCAGAGCCCCCGTTCCGGCCGACTCCCCCCGACGGCCGGAACGGGTTGAGAGGCCCTGTCGACCCACCCCCCCCCGGTCGACAGGGCCTCGTTTCTGTTTTCACGCCCCGGTTCGTGTGCGCGCCCCGGCGCGCCCGCACCCTGACACGCCCTCGCGCGGGCCGACCCGCGCCGGGCTCGCGGGGTGGGCACCCGGCGCCTTTCGCCGAGTGCGCGCCCCCACCGCGCGCCTCGATGCACCTTTCCGCGCACCGCGCCGCGCCGCACCGCAGCCCGGCGGGCCAGGCCGGCCGGCGGATCAGCGGACCGGGATCTCCAGGATCACCTTGGTGCCGCCGTCCGGACCGGCCACCATGTCGAAGGTGCCGCCCAACTCACCGGTGGCCAGCGTGCGGACGATCTGCAGGCCGAGGTTGCCGGCCGTCTGCGGGTCGAACCCCTCGGGCATGCCGCGACCGTCGTCCTGCACCGTGATCAGCAGGAACTCCTCCGGCCGGGCGCCGCCGTTCCAGCTGTCCGACCAGCCCGCCCCGGTCGCCGGGGCCCGCCCGCGCAGCGCGCTGACCTCCAGGTTCCCGGAGGCGGACGGGCCGAAGGCGTGCTCCAGAGCGTTCTGCAGCAGTTCGGTCAGCACCATCGACAGCGGGGTGGCCACCTCGGCGGACAGGATGCCGAAGCTGCCGCTGCGGCGGGTCGCCACCCGGCCGTCCTGGGACAGCTCCATCACCATCGCCAGCACCCGGTCGGCGATCTCGTCGAAGGCCACCTGCTCGTCCAGCGCCTGGGACAGCGTCTCGTGCACGATCGCGATCGAGCCGACCCGGCGCACCGCCTCGTCCAGCGCGGCCCGGCCGGCCTCCGACTCCATCCGGCGGGACTGCAGCCGCAGCAGGGCGGCGACGGTCTGCAGGTTGTTCTTCACCCGGTGGTGGATCTCCCGGATGGTGGCGTCCTTGGTCATCAGCTCGCGGTCGCGGCGGCGCAGTTCGGTGACGTCCCGGCACAGCACCAGCGAACCGGTCAGCGTGCCCTTGGGCTTGAGCGGGATGGCCCGCAGGGTCACCACCCCGCCCTGCACCTCGACCTCGGTCTGCCGCGGCGCCCAGCCGCTCGCCAGCTTCACCAGCGCCTCGTGCACGGCCGCCCGGGAGGGCGGGACCAGTTCGGCGGTGGCCCGGCCCAGGTGGCTGCCGACCAGGTCGGTGGTGAGGCCGAGGCGGTGGTAGGCGGAGAGGGCGTTGGGGCTGGCGTAGGTGACGATGCCGTCCGCGTCGAGCCGGATCAGGCCGTCGCCGACCCGGGGGGCGGCGTCCATGTCGATCTGCTCGACGCCGTGGAAGGGGAAGCTGCCGGCGGCGATCATCTGGGCCAGGTCGGAGGCGCTCTGCAGGTAGGTGAGCTCCAGCCGGCTGGGGGTGCGGACGGTCAACAGGTTGGTGTTGCGGGCGATCACCCCGAGCACCTTGCCCTCGCGCCGGACCGGGATGGACTCGACCCGGACCGGCACCTCCTCGCGCCACTCCGGGTCGCCCTCGCGCACGATCCGGCCCTCGTCGAAGGCGGCGTCCAGCAGCGGGCGGCGCCCGCGCGGGACGAGGTGGCCGACCATGTCGTCCTGGTAGGAGGTGGGGCCGGTGTTGGGCCGCATCTGCGCCACCGAGACGTAGCGGATGCCGTCCCAGGTGGGGATCCACAGGACCAGGTCGGCGAAGGAGAGGTCGGAGAGGAGCTGCCACTCCGAGACCAGCATGTGGAGCCATTCCACATCGGCCCCGGTCAGGGTGGTGTGGCGGCGGACGAGTTCGTTCAGCGAGGGCACATGGCGAGGGTAGCGCCGCCGGTCGGGGCGGGGCGCGGCGGACCGGGGAACGGATCACGCGCCGGGCCTGCGGCGGAGCCCACTGCCCGAAGTTGTCCAGACCAATTTCCGGAGCGGCCTGGACAACCCAGATTGGTCTAGTCCACAATGAAAGGGCACCAAGGAGAGGCCCACCGCGCAACTGCCCTGACCGCGCGAGGCCTTTCCTCGGTCGGACGCCACCGAACGAGGACCCCGCACAGTTCTCGATCGACTCCGGCGACCGACGACAGCTCCGGGCTGCGGTGCCGCATGGGTTGAGGGTCCCGTGTCGGCGCCGTGGCCCGTAGTGCTTTCCGGGTGCGCCGAGCCCCGGGGGTGCGACGCGTTCCCCGGGCGCTCCCCCGCCGAAGCCATGTTCCGCCGCTCAACGAGTCGGGCCCCCGTCCACAGCCTGTGGACGGGGGCCCGATCGCGTGGCGCCGTGCCTCAGTGCGTCTCGGTGACCTTGGCCAGGGCGCGCGGGGCGTCCGGGTCCTGGCCGCGGGCGATGGTGACCTCGTAGGCCAGCAGCTGCAGCGGGAGGATCTCCAGGATCGGCTGGACCTCCTCCGGCACGCCGGCCGGCAGGGCGAAGCCGGCCGAGGCGGCGTCCACCTGCGCCTGCTGGCCGACCACGACCAGGTCCGCGCCGCGACCGCGCAGGCGGTCCAGCACCGGCTGCAGGGCCTCGCCGCCCTTGCCGTCCGGGACGATCGCGATGACCGGCGAGACGTTGTCCACCATGGCCAGCGGGCCGTGCAGCAGGTCGGCGCCGGAGAACGGGGAGGCCGGGATGTAGGTGGTCTCCATCAGCTTCAGCGCCGCCTCGCGGGCGGTCGGGTAGCCGTAGCCGCGCGAGGTGATGACCAGGCGCTGGGCGAAGCGGTACCGCTCGGCCAGCGCCTTCACCTCGGCGTGGCGGGCCAGGACGCCGGCGGCCAGGCCGGGCAGCTCCTTGGCCGCCGCACCGTCGCCGCCGCGCAGGCCCTCGACCAGCAGGTAGAGCGCCAGCAGCTCGGCGGTGTAGGTCTTGGTGGCGGGCAGCGCCTTCTCCGGGCCGGCCAGCACGTCGATGTGGAACTCGGAGACCTCGGCCAGCGGCGAGGACGCGTTGTTGGTGACGGCGAGGGTGATGGCGCCGGCCTCGCGGGCGGCCTTGGTGGAGGCCACCAGGTCGGGCGAGCCGCCGGACTGGCTGACGGTGACGACCAGGACGTCGGTGAGGTCCGGCTTGGCGCCGTAGGCGGTGGTGGTGGACATCGAGGTCAGGCCGGCCGGCTTGCCGAGCAGGATCTCGATCAGGTACTTGGCGTACAGCGCCGCGTTGTCGGACGTGCCGCGCGCGGTCAGCAGGACGAAGCGAGGGTTGCGGGCGGCGATCTCGGCCGCGATCTGGCGGATCTTCGGGGCACCCTCGTCGAGGATGCGCTGGAGGACGGCCGGCTGCTCGGCCATCTCCGCCGCCATGATCCGGCCGGGAACGGAAACAGTCTGCGGGTCGGACATCAGGATGTGCCTCCGATGAGATGGTTCGACCCCTCCGGGCAGGTTGCCCGACGGGGACCTCTACGGCGGCGAGTCCGCACACTCGCTGCGGTGGTTTCCTGCCGCAATCCTACGGGGGCCGCCCCCGGCGGGCACACCCGAAGGCCCGCCCCGGACGGGACGGGCCCTAGGACCAGGACGGCGGCGCGGGGTCAGGACGCCTTGTTGATCAGCTGGTCGATCGCGGCGTCGGCGTCCTTGGTGGCCTGGTCCACCGACTTGCCCTTGAGGATGCCGGTCAGCATGTCGGGCAGGATCTTCTGCTTCTCGATCGCGCCCCAGCCGGGGGCCAGCGGGGTGAACCAGGCGTCCGGCACGGCGTTGGCCGCCGCCGCGGTGGTCGGCTTGTTCTTCAGCGGGTTCAGCTGGGTGAGGTTGTTCGGCAGGATGTCCTTGTCGGCCAGCGTCTGCTGGGACTTGGTGCTGGTGAACATCCGCACCCAGTCGGTGGCCAGCTCGACCTGCGTGGACTTGGCGGTGACCGCGAGGTCGGAGCCGCCGATGAAGGTGGGCAGCGGCTTGCCGTCCGGGCCGGGCATGGTGGCCATCTTGACGGTGTCCTTGAGGCTCGGGTCGCCGGTGCCCGGCGCGACGACGCTGGCCGCCTCGTAGCCGTTGCCGTAGAAGGACGCGGCGCGCCCGCGGGCCATCGACTCGAACTGGTTCTGCTCGTTCACCGTCAGGTCGCCCTTGGTGTACTTGCGGACCAGGTCGACGAAGTGGCTGATGCCCTGCTGGGACTTGGCGTCGTGCAGGGTGCCGTGCCAGTTGCCGGAGCTGTCGAACTTGGCGATGCTGCCGCCGTACGCGGCCACGTAGCTCATCGCGGCGTACCAGTACGGGCCGGGCAGGTAGAGCGAGGAGTAGCTCTTGTCGGCCTTGTTCTTGTCGGCGACCTTGTCCAGGGCCGCCGTCAGGTCGGCCTCGGTCTTGGGGAACTCGGCGCTGCCGGTGGCCTGCTGGAAGGTGGCGGCGTTGTAGATGGCGACCCGGGCGCCGGCGTAGTAGGGCACGCACCAGAGCTTGTCCTGGTACGTACAGGTGTTGGCGAGCGCCTTGATCCAGCTGTCGGAGTTGTCGAAGGTGGTCCGGTCGACCGGGGCCAGCGCGCCCGAGAGCACGTACTTCATGGTCTCGGTGTTGCCCAGCTCGACCACGTCGGGCGCGGAGCCGTCGGCGATCGCCTTGTCGAGCTTGGTCACCTTGTCGGCCCAACCCTGGTAGGCGAGCTTGAGGGTGACGTTCGGGTACTTCGCCGCGAACTGGTCGTTGACCTGCTGCACCAGGTCGGGCCAGTTCTTCTGGGCGTCGTCCATCAGCCAGACGGTGACGGTGCCGCTCGCGGCCTTCGGGTCGGCGCCGGGGCTCTTGCCATCCTTCGACGCCGTGCCGACCGATGAACAGGCCGTCAGCCCGATCGCCAGGGCAGTGATTCCGAACGTCGACATGAGCTGACGCTTCTTCACGCCATCCTCCGAGGGTGCTAGAGCCGTGTTGCCCGCCGGCAGCGTGATGGCGCCCGCAACGGAGGGTCCGGGCAGGGGCGAAGAGCTTCGGGGAGGGCCGATACCACATCCGGTGAGGTTGAATTTCGAACCGGATGACTGGACTCTGGCCTAGACCATAGGTGGTGTCAACGGCCAAATGGCCTCGTCGCCACGGCCGTTGCAGAGCTGTTGTACCCCGTGGCGATCAGTCGCCGTATCGTCACCCTAAGTGGAACTTAAGGTGGATTTAAGGCCCACTTGAGGGAGCACGGTCACCTGACGAATCCGCAGGTCAACGGCGGGGAAACAGAACGGGCCCGCCATGCGACATGCGCATGACGGGCCCGTCGGCCGACGCCTCCCGGACACTCCCGGTGACGCCCCCCTCGGTCTCAGCCGATGGCTCCCGGCTGCCCGGTGAGCACCTCCACGGCCGCCAGCCCGCAGACCCGGGCGGCGCCGTGGGTGGCGATGTAGAGCGCGCCGACCGGCTCGGACTGCGGCAGCCCCATCTCGACCACCGCGGCGTCCGGCCGGGCCGCCACCAGGCGGCCCAGCGCGGCGGACATCCAGGCGTGCCGGTGCGCGTCCCGGACCACCAGCACCAGGCGGCGGCCCTCGGCGCCGGCCACCAGCTCGGCGACCAGGGCGTCCAGCAGCTCGGGGGCGGCCTCGGCCGCCGAGACCGCGCGGGTGCGGGTGCCGGGGAAGCGGTCGGCCAGCATGCCGGCCACGCCCCACGGGGTGACGTCGCCGACGGCGATGTTCGGCTCGTCCGAGAACGAGGCCACGAACGGGCGCTCGGACACCGGCTGCGGCTCGCGGCCCGGCGCCCGGACCACCTTCAGCGCCCGGCGGGCGGCCCGCAGGCCGACCGCGAGGTCCGGCTCCGGCCGCTCGCCCTGGGCCGAGATCCGGCCCCAGCTGCCGAGCGAGCGCACCCGGTCGGCGGCGTCCGCCAGCCGCTCCTCGGAGAGCACGCCGGCCCGCACGCCCGCCACGATGGCGTCGCGCAGCATCAGCACGGTGTCCTCGTCGGCCAGCCCGCCGCCGACGCAGATCGCGTCCGCGCCGGCCGCCAGGGCCAGCACGGTGCCGTCGCCCATCCCGAAGGTGTCGGCGATGGCGCCCATCTCGATCGCGTCGCTGACGATCAGGCCCTGGTAGCCGAGGCCGCCGTCGGCCGGGGCCGCGCGCAGCAGGTCGCGCAGCACGAGCGGGCTGAGGGTGGCCGGCAGCTTCGGGTCGAGCGCCGGGATCATGATGTGGGCCGTCATCACGGCCTTGGTGCCGGCCGCGATCGCCGCCTGGAACGGGATCAGGTCGCGGGAGCGCAGCACGTCCAGGTCCACGTCGATGACCGGCAGCCCGTGGTGCGAGTCGACGGCGGTGTCGCCGTGGCCGGGGAAGTGCTTGGAGCAGGCGGCCACGCCGGCCGACTGGAGGCCCTCCACCCAGGCGGCGGTGTGCCGGGCGCACAGCTCCGGGTCGGCGCCGAAGGAGCGGACGCCGATGACCGGGTTGCGCGGGTTGGAGTTGACGTCCGCGGTGGGCGCCCAGTTGTAGTTGACGCCGGCCGCGGCCAGCGCCCGGCCCAGCTCGCGGGCGACGTCCCGGGTCAGCGCCGGGTCGTCGATCGCGCCGAGCGCGAGGTTGCCGGGCCAGGACGAGCCGGAGCCCGCCTCCAGCCGGGTGACGTCGCCGCTCTCCTCGTCGATGGCGATCAGGAGGTCGGGGTTCTCCTCGCGCAGCGCCTTGGTGAGCGTGGCGAGCTGGTCGAGGTCGACCACGTTGCGGTCGAACAGCGCGACCGAGCCGAGCCCGGCGGCGAGGTGGCGGCGCAGCCACTGCGGCGGCTCGGTGCCGACGAAGCCGGGCTGCAGGACGGTCAGGGCGTCGCGGTGCAGCTGGTCGCTGACCGGAGCGGTGGGGACGAGGATGCTCACGTTTCTCAGCCCTTCACGGCGCCGTCGGTCAGTCCACCGACCGCCTTGCGCTGCAGGAAGACGAACAGGATCAGCACGGGGATGGCGAACATCGTGGACGCGGCCATGGTGGCGCCCCAGTCGTTGCCGAAGGCGGTCTTGAAGGACGACAGCCACAGCGGGAGGGTCTTGCCCTCCTCCTTGTTGAGGATCAGGACGAGCGGGAACTCGTTCCACGCGGTGATGAAGCCGAACAGCGAGGTCGACATCAGGCCGGGGGCCAGCAGCGGGAAGATCACCTTCACGAAGGCCTGGGAGCGGGTGCAGCCGTCCACCATGGCCGACTCCTCCAGTTCCTTCGGCACCGCCGCGATGAAGCTGCGCAGCGTCCAGATGGTGAAGGGCAGCACCATCATCATGTAGAAGAAGGTCAGCGGCACGAGGCTGTTCAGCATCTCGTTGTCGCGCGAGATCATGTAGACCGCGATGGTCATGACCTCCCACGGCGCCATCTGCGCGACCATGACGACCAGGACGAAGGCCTTGCGGCCGCGGAACTTCATCCGGGCGATGGCGAAGGCCGCGAGGGTCGCGATCACCAGCGAGATCAGCACCGCGCCGATGGTGGCGATGAGGCTGTTGGTGACGTACGTCCAGAAGTTGGGCGCGTTGATCGCGGTGGTGAAGTGGTCCAGGGTCCCGTTGAACGGGATGAAGACCGGCGTCTTGCTGATGATGTCGTTGTCCTGCTTGAAGGCAGTCGCGATCATCCAGTAGACGGGGAAGATGAAGAAGACGAAGAGGACGACCGCGATCACGTTCGGCCAGGTACGTCCGATGAGCGAGCGCCTCACAGCTCGTCCTCCTGCTTGATCATGATGCGGAAGTAGTACGCCATCATCGCGCCCAGCATCAGGATGGTGAGCACCGCGATCGCGGAGCCGATGCCGTAGTGCTGCCCGGACGAACCCTCCAGGAAGGCGTGCACGGGCAGGGTCCGGGTCAGGTTCTCGGGGCCGCCGCCGTTGATCGCGTACACCTGGGTGAAGGCCTTGAAGACCCAGATGATCTCCAGGAACGTCGTGGCCAGGAAGAACGGCTTCAGGTTCGGGAAGATCACCGAGCCGAAGATCTTGGACGCGCCGGCGCCGTCCATCCGGGCGGCCTCGTAGAGCTCCTTGGGGATGGTGGTCAGTCCGGCGTACATGTTGAACGCCACGAAGGGGACCGACTGCCAGACGATCAGCAGGATCACCACGAAGAAGGTCGAGTACTGGTCGCTCATCCAGTTGTAGTCGGCCATCGCGTGCCAACCCAGCTTGTCCAGGAACCAGTTGACGACGCCCCACTGCTGGTCGAACAGCCAGGTGTAGACGGTGGTCGCGGCGACCACGGGCATCGCCCAGGCCATCAGCAGGCCGACCGAGAGGAGCAGCCGCATCCGCTTGCCGAGGCGGTTGAGCAGCAGGCCGATCAGGGTGCCGCCGGCCATGATCAGCACGACGTTGACCAGGGTGAAGGCGACGGTGCGCCCGGTGACCGCCCAGAAGTCCGGGTCGGTCAGCTGCTCCTTGTAGTTGTCGAAGCCGTTCCACTCGGTCAGGTGCTGGACGAACTGGCGCTTGTTGAGGTTCTGGAACGACAGCAGGACCGTCTTCACCAGCGGCCAGCCGAGCAGGGCGACGGTCGCCACGGTGGCGGGCAGCAGCAGCAGGTACGGTGCCAGGCGTGCGCCGAGGCCCGGCCCGCCCGTGGGTCTGGCGCCCTTGCGGGGGGTGCCGTTGGCGCCACCACCGGCGGCACTCGTCTCAATTCCGGCCACGGCAGCCTTCCCTGAATCCGGGGACTGCGTCTGCACCCGCTCCGAATGCACAGCCATCGTTCTCACTTCCTCACAACCCGAACCACGACGGACAGGCGTGGGGGGGGGGGGGGGGGGGGGGGGGGGGGGGGGGGGGGGGGGGGGGGGGGGGGGGGGGGGGGGGGGGGGGGGGGGGGGGGGGGGGGGGGGGG
>NZ_JBWKEQ010000009.1:0-43072 GCF_056435365.1 Kitasatospora sp. NPDC043949
CCCCCCCCCCCCCCCCCCCCTCCCCCCCCCCCCCCCCCCCCCCCCCCCCCCCCCCCCCCCCCCCCCCCCCCCCCCCCCCCCCCCCCCCCCCCCCCGGAGGGTGGCTCAGGCCAGCGAGGCCATCCAGGCCTCGACCTCGTCGGCGCGGCGCGGCAGGCCGGCCGAGAGGTTCTCGTTGCCGTCGGCGGTGACCAGGATGTCGTCCTCGATCCGGACGCCGATGCCGCGGTACTCCTGCGGCACGGTCAGGTCGTCCTGCTGGAAGTACAGGCCGGGCTCGACGGTGAGGACCATGCCGGGCACCAGCAGCGCGTCGGCGTGCTCCTCGCGGCGCGAGTGGGCGCAGTCGTGGACGTCGAGGCCGAGCATGTGGCCGGTGCCGTGCAGGGTCCAGCGGCGCTGGAGGCCCAGCTCCAGGACCTTCTCGACGTCGTAGGCCGAGGCGTCCAGCAGGCCCCAGGCGAGCAGGCGCTCGGCGAGCACGCGCTGCGAGGCGTCGTGGAAGTCGCGGAAGCGGGCGCCGGGCTTCACCGCGGCGATGCCGGCCTCCTGGGCGTCGTACACGGCGTCGTAGATCTTGCGCTGGAGGTCGTTGAAGCGGCCGTCGATCGGCAGGGTGCGGGTGACGTCGGCGGTGTAGAGGGTGTGGGTCTCGACGCCGGCGTCCAGCAGCAGCAGCTCGCCGGGGCGGACGTCGCCGTCGTTGCGGACCCAGTGCAGCGTGGTGGCGTGCGGGCCGGCGGCGGCGATGGTGCCGTAGCCGACGTCGTTGCCCTCGACCCGGGCGCGGCGCCAGAAGGTGCCCTCGATCCAGCGCTCGGAGGTGGCGACGGCCTGGCCGAGCTCGCGGACCACGTCGGTGAAGCCGTTGACGGTGGCGTCGCAGGCGGCGCGCAGCTCGCCGACCTCCCACTCGTCCTTGACCAGCCGCAGGCCGCTCAGGAACTCCTTGAACTCGGCGTCCCGGTCGGCGTCCAGCACGTCGGCCAGGGTGTCCTCCAGGCCGGCGTCGTAGCCGCGGACGATCCGGGTGGGCACCGCGGAGTCCTTGGTGCGCCCGGCCAGTTCCTCGGCGGCCTTGCGCACGTCGCGCGCCGGCAGGCCGAGCAGCTGCTCCTGCTCGACCAGGCTGTTCCGGCGGCCGACCCACAGCTCGCCGTAGCCGTCCAGCCAGAACTCGCCGTTCTCGCGGTCGGAGCGGGGCAGCAGGTAGAGGGCGAACTCGTGGCCGGCGTCGCCGGTGGGCTCGGCGACGAGCACGGCGTCCTCGGTCTGGTCGCCGGTGAGGTGCACGTACTCGCTGGCGGCGCGGAAGCTGTAGTCGGTGTCGTTGGAGCGCACCCGCAGGTTGCCGGCCGGGACGACCAGCCGCTCGCCGGGGTAGGCGGCGGAGAGCCGGGCGCGGCGCTCGGCCGCGTACGGGGCCTGGGCGACCGGGACGAGGCCGTGCAGCTCGGTGTCGGCCCAGCCGGTCTTCATCGAGGCGGCCAGCTCGTCGGAGACCTCGCCGTACAGGCCGTTCTTGCGGCCCTTGAACTGCTGCGGCTCGTCGCCGCCGTCGGCTTCGGGGTTCTCGGCCACTGCGGGCGTGCGGTCCTCGGTCACGTGTAACGCCTCCTTGGGGTGGTACCGCCGCCCCTCGGGGGAGTGTCGGATCGCGACACGCGCGGGCGGCCGTGCGTCCATGGTACGGACGCCCGGCCGCTCGCCCGTTCGGGGTCGGGACGACTGTTCGGGACGGCTATTCGAAGCGGGCCGCGAGCAGCAGCAGGTCGTCGGTGGCCGGTCCGGGTCCGGGGTCGGGGCAGACGGCCAGCAGGTGGGCGCAGAGCCGGTCCGGGTCGATCCGCACGTCGCGCGGGGCGTCGGCGGCGGCCCGGCGCAGGTTGGCCTGGCCGGCGTGCAGGGTCGGGCCGCAGCGGCGGGCCAGCCCCTCGGTGTAGAGCAGCAGGGTGTCGCCGCGGTCGGCGGTGAGCTCGACGCCGGGGGCCTCCCAGCAGGCCAGCATGCCGAGCGGGGCGGAGAGCGAGGTCTCCACGAACTCGGCGCCGTGCCGGCCGACCAGGACGGGCGGGCAGTGGCCGGCGCCGGCCAGGGTGATCCGGCGCTCCTCGGGTTCCACCCAGGCGTAGACGGCGGTGGCGGTGCGGGCCGGCTCGGTGGTCTTGAGCAGGAGTTCCAGGTCGCCGAGGACGGAGACCGGGTCCTCGCCCTCCAGGACGGCGTAGGCGCGCAGCGCGGCCCGGATCCTGCCCATCGCGGCGGCCGCGCCGGGGGCGGAGCCGGGGCCCGCGCCGGGGCCGTCGCCGGAGACGGAGCCGACGGTGAGGCCGACGGTGCCGTCCGGCAGCGGGATGGCGTCGTACCAGTCGCTGCCGCAGGAGCGGTCCAGGCCGGCCGGGAGGATCCGGGCGGCCAGCCGCAGGCCGGCGGGCTGGGGGAGCCGGTCGGGCAGCAGGCCGCGGCGCAGCGCCTCGGTGGTGCGCCGGACCTTGTCCGCCTCCAGCTGTTTGGCGAGCAGCGGGGCGGCGATCGCGGCGTAGCGGTGCGCGAGCTCGCGCTGGCGCTCGGTGGGTTCGGCGGGCTCGTCGTAGAACCAGAGGGCGGCGGCGAGCGGGCCGTCCTCCTCGGTGGCGAGCGGCAGGCCGTAGCAGCCGCCGAGGCCGAGCTGGGTGGCGAGTTCGCGCAGCCGGGCGCCGGTGGCCGGGTCCTCGGCGAGGTCGGGGGAGTGCAGCCGTTCGGGCCGGTCCTGTTCGCGCAGCAGTCTGGCGAGCAGGCTCTGCTCGGGCGGGACGGTCTCCAGTGCGCCGAGGCTGGCGCGGTCGAGGCCGAGGCCGACGGGCTGGCCGGGCCTGCCGCCGGGCATCCGGGTGACCAGGACGCCGCGTCGGGCGCCGAGCAGGGCGGCGCCGGAGACGAGGACGGTGTCCAGGGTGGCGGCGAGGCCGCGGGCGCGGGCGAGCTGTTCGGTGTGCCGGTGCAGGCTGGCGAAATCGGACAGTCGTCCGGCCAAACGGTCCTGCACTCCGGCGGCCGGTGCCGTGCGGACGTCCGCCGCGCCGTCCTGCGCGTCGGCGGGACCGGGGAAGCCCGGTGGGTCGAGGACGGTCAGCCCGCCGGCGCTGCCGGGCTCGCCCGGCTCGGAGGGTGTCGATGACGACGGGTGGGACTCGGTCATGCCGCCACTCCTGACGTGCTACGTGCCATGCGGAACCCCCAGGTACGGCCGGTGTGGAGCGATGACGGCCAAAGGGCGCGTTTCGCCTCGATTCGCTACTACTCGTCATTGATCGACAGCAATGCCACCACTTCTACACAGGCCATTTGGGGCATGTCCAGATCCAGGACGACGCGGTGGCCTGTTCCACATCCGCGAGACCCGGTCGGGGGGCGCGTACGGCCTGGGCGCGCGCCGGTCCGGTCGGGAGGCATGGAGGGGACCGGGAGCGGGCAGAACGGAGGGGACGGACCCGGCGGCCGTCCGGATCGTATGCCCGCGCCGCCCGGGACCCGGGCTGGCCGGAAGTCTCTCACTCGTACGGTGGAACCAAGCGCGCCCGGGCGGCGTCCATCCGGTCGCATACGGGATTCTCGTTCCAGGGGCTGTTTCAGTGCGCGGCCCTTCTCATGTCGTGCTCCACACCGTGATCCACGTCGTCGCCGCGCCGCCCGCCATGCCGCCCGCCCCCCTTCGCGCCGCCGGGGCCGTGCCACCGCGGGTCCGCGTGACGAGTCCCGGCGGTGCCGACGGGCCGGAGCGAACCGAGCGGTCAGGGAAAGGAACGAGCGCCATGCGTGAGAACCCGAAAGATCCGTGTCCGCCCGCCACTCCCCACCACCCCGTCCAGGACGACGTCGCACGTCAGCGCCCTGCCCGGCTCGCCGCGGCCCTGACGGCCGCCGTCGACCACCGCTGGCCCGTGGTGCCCGGGGCCGTCCTGCGCGGCGGTCAGTGCTCCTGCGGCGACCAGGACTGCGTCGTGCCGGGCGCGCACCCGCACGACCCGTCGCTGCTGGCCGCCACCACGGACGCCCGGATGGTGCGCTGGTGGTGGGAGCGGCAGAGCCCGGACGCTCCGGTGCTGGCCGCCACCGGTTCGGTGGTCTCGGCGGTCAGCCTGCCGGCGGCGGCCGGGGCCCGGGCGCTGGTCTACCTGGGCGCGCTGCGGCTGCCGCTCGGTCCGGTGCTGGCGATGCCGGGCCGGTACGCGCTGCTGGTGGCCCCGTACTCGCTGGACGCGCTCGGCGAGATGCTCTCTCAACTCCCTTGGGTGCCAGGCTCGTTGCGCTATCACGGGGTGGACGGCTTCCTGCCGCTGCCGCCCGGTGGAGCGGCTGGCCGGGTGCGTTGGGTGCTGGCCCCGCGCGCGGACGCCGACGGCGGCGTGTGGCTGCCGCAGGTCGGGCCGCTGCTGGGCGAGTTGGTGGAGGCGACGGTCCGGCTGGACAGCGGTCGCTCGGCGTACTGATCCGCCGGTCCGTTCCCGGGCCGCTCGTCGGGGCCCCGCGGAAAACAAAAGATCCGGCCGCTGGCGACGGGGGATGCACCAGCGGCCGGACTCTTTAGACAGTAACAAGGATCCGCGCCCGCGCCAATTTCCAAGACGCCCTGCCAGCCCGGAAATTGCGGCTTCATGGCGACAATGTGACGCGTATCACCCGGATCCCGGGCGCTTTAGTTCAAGGTGACCTGACGGTTCACCAGGTTCGCGCGGGCGCGCCGCTCCTCGGCGGTCAACGGGGTCTCGTCGGCGAGCACCGAGGCCAGCCGCTCGGCGAACTCGGCGGCCGGCTTCTCGCAGTCGGCGGCGGTCATGGCGAGCGGGAGGTCCCAGACCGGGACGGTCAGGCCGTGCGCGCGGAACGAGCCGACCAGGCGGGTGTCCGGGCCGAGCGAGGACTGGTCGGCGGCGCTGAGCCGGGCCAGCGCGTCCAGCAGCCGCTCCTCGGGCACGGTCATCACCCAGCGCAGGTGGTTCTTGTCGGGGGTGCCGCACCAGTAGGCGGCGTCGGCGCTCGCCAGCTTCTCGGTCGGGATGGCCGAGGCGTTGGCGCGCTCCAGGGAGGCGGCGACCTCGCCGGTCGCGGTCTCGGCGTCCTCCAGCCAGAACTCGAAGCCGGTGTGCACGGCGGGCGTGAACGCGGCGGTGACGTCCAGCAGGTCCTGGAGCCGGCGTCCGCCCGCCTCGGTCCGGCGGGACGGCACCGGGTTGCCCGGCTCGGTGGCCAGCGCCAGCTCCAGGGCGTCCGCGAGGTCGCGGCTGAGGTCGCCGGAGGAGGACTGGGTCTGCAGGCCGAGCAGGATGGAGCCGTCCTGGCGGCGCAGGGCCGGCCAGGCCAGCGGCAGCACGGTGGCCAGGGTCACCGACGGGACCTCGCCGGTGGCGCCCTCGGCCACCCCGGCGGCCAGCGTCAGCGGCACCGTGGCGGCGGGCACCAGCTCGCGCAGCGCGACCCAGTCGGCCTCGCCCGACAGGCCCTCGAACGGGCGGTGCACCAGCTCCTGCACCGCGTGCGAGGCCTCCCGGCCGTGACAGGCCTTGTACCGGCGGCCCGAACCGCAGGGGCAGTTCTCGCGGGCCCCCACCACGGGGACCTCGCCCGCGACGGCGGTGGTGGACTGACGCTGCGGCGCCTTCTTGGCGGCCTTCTTGCCCATGGTGCGGCTCTCCCGGGAACGGTGGTCCTTTGCTCCGGGCAGCCTACTGACGTTCCCCCGGCGCGCGGGCACACGCCGGGCGGACGGGTGGGGAGCGCGCGTCGGTTCAGGCGCTGCGGGCGTCACCACCGGTGCGCCGGGCGTGCCGGGCCCGGGCGGGCAGCGCCGCCCAGACCGTCACCTCGCCGGGCGCGTCGCGCACGCCCCAGTCGCTGGCCAGCTGGTCGACGATGTTCAGGCCGCGACCGCCGCGCGAGGTCAGCGAGGGGCCGGCGGGCAGCGGCCGGGTGGTCGCGCCGCCGTCGGTGACCTCCAGGGTGAGCACGCCGTCGGCGTGCAGCTGCCAGCGGACCAGCACGCCGCCGTCCGTTCCGCTCCCGTGCTCCTCGCGCTCCCGGCCGCCCTTGGCGGAATGCGCCCCGGAGGGGACGCCGACCAGCAGTTGGTCCACCACCTCGGCCCGGGCGCCGCGCCCCAGGGCCCGCAGCGGGCCGAGCGGACGGGCGTACCGACAGGCGTTGCTCAGCAGTTCGGAAAGGATCAGTACGGCATCATCAACGACCGGCTCCGGTATCTCCCGGTCGCCGAGATCTCGACGCAGTCGGCGCCGTGCGACCCCGACACTCGCCGGGCCGTGCGGCACTGCCATGGTCGATGAAGCCGGCACTTCACGCGCCACCATCAACGCCACCCCCGGACCTCCTTCAGCGTATGCCGAGGGAGAGATGCCCCTTGGTAATGCGTCGGAAACGACCGCCGGACGATCCCGCGAGGACATTTCAAGCGATTGCGACCGAGGGTGGACCTGAGGTCATTCCGTGCTCACCGTGCGTCGCCCCGGCGCATGAATTCCGGCAATAACGGGCCCGGAAGGTTTGACTGCCGACCAGAACGATCAGGTTGTGTCCGGGCTTTGCGGGTGGATTTGCGGGCGGCCCGCTGTCCGACGCCGGATCACCGGCCGAGCTGCGCCAGGACCTCGGCGGGCCGGTTGGTGATGATCGCGGACACCCCGAGCTCCAGGCACAGTTCCACGTCGGCCGGTTCGTCCACGGTCCACACGTGCACCTCGTGCCCCAGCTCGCGCAGCCGCGTCACCAGCTGCGGGCGGGCCCGCACCAGGTCGATGCCCGGTCCGGCGATCCGAGCCCCGCCCGGCAGCGGGGAGCCCGGGCGCAGCCGGCCGAGCAGCGGCAGGGTCCGTTCGAACAGGAACACCCGCCGGTACTCCGGCGCCGAGGCCGCCACCCGGTTCAGCCCCACCGAGGAGAAGCTCATGATCCGGGCCGAGGGGCGCTCGCCCTCCCGGCTCGCGCCGATCTTGAAGCGTTCGAGCGTCCGCAGCAGTTCGGCCTCCACCCGGCCGCGGTAGCGCACCGGGTGCTTGGTCTCGATCGCCAGGTCCACCGGGCGGCCGCAGTCCACCACCAGCTCCAGCAGCCGCTCCAGCCGCAGCACGCCGCGCAGCTCGGGGTCGGTGCTGGGGCGGCCGGTCTTCCAGGCGCCGAAGTCGTACGCCTCCAGCTCGGCCAGCGTCATCGCCGAGACGGTGCCCTGGCCGTTGGAGACCCGGCCGATCCGGCGGTCGTGCACGCAGACCAGCTCGCCGTCGGCGGTCAGCCGGACGTCGCACTCGACCGCGTCCGCGCCCTCGTCGAGCGCGCGCCGGTACGCCGCCAGGGTGTGCTCGGGCAGGGCGTGCGAGGAACCGCGGTGGGCGATCACCTGGACGGGCGGCGTGGTGCGCGCCGCCGTCGAGGACGGGTCTGTGCTGGTCACGGGCCCCACGATAGGCGGCGGAAGTGACGCGCAGGCGAAGACGGCCCCAATCCGCGGGGCCGTCTTCGGTGTCGGTCGGTCAGCTCGGCGCCGTCCTGCGGGTCAGCGGGGTGAGCGCCCAGGTGACCAGCGCGGGCACCAGGAAGGCGAACAGCGAGGCGGACGTCCACTCCTGCGGGGTGAAGTGCAGGGCGTCCTGGGCGGAGGTCCAGAAGTCCGTCCACCAGCCGGCCACCGCGGTCGGCGCGATGAACTGGTAGACCGCGAAGCCCAGCACCCAGGGCAGCAGCATCAGGCGGCGCGAGGGCGCGTCGGCGGAGAGGTTCCAGCCGTACCGGCCGGCGCCGAAGAAGTAGTCCACCGCCAGCACCGCCAGCAGCGGCACGAAGACCGAGCCGATCAGACCGAGGAAGTTGGTGTAGGTGTCGGTGAACTTGTCGATCTGCAGTGCCAGCACGGTGATCAGCAGGCCGATCCCGCCGGTCAGCACCCGGCGGTCCACCTTCGGCAGCAGGTTCTGCACCGACATCGCGGTCGAGTACACGTTGGCGAAGGACTGGTCCGTCTCGCGCAGCACCAGCACCAGCAGGAACAGCCAGCCGGCCCAGACGCCGAGGAAGGAGTCGAAGATCTTGTTCGGGTCGCCGTCGGACTGCAGCAGGGCCATCAGGCCGAGCACGTAGCACCAGACCTGGGCGATCGTGTAGCCGGAGAAGCTGCCCCAGAACGCCGAGCGTGCGGTGCGCGAGTGCCGGGTGTAGTCGGCGGCCAGCGGGACGAAGGAGATCGACACCGCGATCATCGCGTCGGTGGCGCCCAGGAAGCCGTGCCAGTTGCCGGCGCCCGGGTCGGGCACCCCCTGGCGGCCCAGCTGGACGGTGAAGTACACCATCGCGACGGCGACCGCACCGGCCACGAAGCGGCGCAGCACCGCGATCGAGCCCAGCGGCCAGATGGTCAGCGCGGTGGTCAGCGCGCCCGCCAGGAGCACGAACAGCCAGCGGTAGCCGTCGGTGTGGGCGACGGTCTGCGCGCCCGCCGCGATCGTCAGCAGCTCGAACACGCCCCAGCCGACGCACTGGACGATGTTCAGCACCGTCGGGACATACGACAGCCGGGTGCCGAACAGCCCGCGCAGGTTCGCCATCGCGGGCGCGCCGGTACGGGCCCCGATCAGCGCGGCCACGCCGAGCATCGCGGTGCCGACCACGGTGCCGGCCACGATCGCGGTCACCGCGGCGGCCAGCGACAGCTCGCTGCCCTTGGCGCCGAGCACGGTCGCGGCGGTGGAGAAGCCGATCAGGCTGACGCCCAGGTTCATCCAGAGCGCGAAGTGGTCCCGGAAGCGCAGCGTGCGCGGCGGCTCGGTGTCCAGCACGAGCGGCGCCTCGGCACGCTCCGGGCGCTCCAGGACGGCGGTCGCCGTGCCGGTGGGGCCCGCGTGACCGCTGTCACCGCCGTGAGCGGTCGGGGACGGTTCGGGGAAACCCTTGGACGCGGGCGCGTCCGAAGAAGAGGATGGCGAAGCAGGCGACATGGCCGATACTCCCTACGCCGGCATTACCCGGACAGGTTCCGGCGGTCTGCGCCCCCTCGACGGTCCGCCCACGATCCCGTGGCGTACGGTCGACCAGCGCACTCTCAGCCTGGATGGTCCAAGCTCCCGCGTGTCAGTTGTGAGCGACAGGCTAACCGGCCCGGGGGTGAACGCCAAGGCCACGGGGTGTGCGGCCCGCATCGCGGGACGCCCGGCGGAGGTGGGGGAGCCTCCGGTCGTCGGCCTGGTCTTCGGTTCGGCCGTCGACTTGCTCGTCGGCTCGGTCATCGCTCGGTCGTCGGCGTAGGACAGCCTGGTCGGCGGCCCGGCTGTCGGCTGCGGCTAAGGATTCTTATGAGTTATTCAGAGGGGTCCTTACGGCAAACGAATCGGCAGTACGAAAAACTATGGTCCTTGGTTCTGTCAGCTATGGAGGTCGTTCGTGAGCACCGAGCGCGAGGTTGGGCCCACCGGGCCGCAGGGGGAGCAGCCCTCGGGCGGCCAGGCGGCGGCTGTTCCCGCTTCCGACGGCCACGCCTCGGGCGGGCACCAGCCGACACTGGCCTTCGGCCGGGTCCCCGAGCCCGGGGCCGCTCCGGCCGCCGAGGCCGCACCGGCTGAGGCCGCGCCGACGGAGGGCGTTGCGGCCGATGGTGTTCCGGCCGAGGGCGGGTACCAGCCCACCGTGGCCTTCACCAAGGTCCCCGCGCCGGAGGCGCCCCCGCAGACCCCGGCCGCGCCGGTCGTCGACGCACCGGCCGCCCCGGTCGACGCCGCCACCGGCTACATCGACGCGCCGCCGCCGGTCCTGCCGCCCGCCCCGCCGGTCCCGGCCGCGCCGGCGGCACCCGCTGCACCCGTCGCACCCGTCGCCGAGAGCCCGGCCCTGCCGCCGGGTGCCAACCCGTACGCCACCCCGGCCCACGGCGTCCCCGCCGCCGGCCCGCACGACCCGTACGGCACCCCGGCCGCCCCCGGCGCGCCCGCCGCGCACCCCGCGCCCGGCCACCACCCGTTCGGCGCCGGCCAGCCGCTCGGCGGCTGGGGTGCCTCCCACGACGCCGGCGGCGGCGCGGGCTACCCGGGTGGCCCGGCCGGACCGCTCGGCTACCCGGCCGACTACCCCGGCGGCCCCGGCGGCCCGCGCAAGAAGCGCGGCGGCCTGGTCGCCCTGATCGCCGCCGTCGCGCTGGTCGCCGGCGTGGCCGGCGGTGCGCTCGGCGTGACCGTCGCGGACCGCAACGACAGCACCAGCAGCGCCGACGACCACCGCAGCACCACCGTCCAGGCCAGCAACACCCAGAAGAACGAGCCCGCCCCCGGCTCGATCGCCGGCATCGCGCAGAAGGCGCTGCCCAGCGTCGTCACCATCAAGGCGCAGGGCAACGGCGAGTCGGGCACCGGCACCGGCTTCGTCTTCGACACCGAGGGCCACATCCTCACCAACAACCACGTGGTCGCGCCGACCCTCAACGGCGGCAAACTGACCGTCAAGTTCGCCGACGGCACGTCCTACAACGCGTCCGTGCTGGGCCACGCCGAGGGCTACGACGTCGCCGTGGTCAAGATCGAAAACCCGCCGAAGAGCAAGCTGGCCCCGCTTCCGCTGGCCGACTCCGACAAGGTCAACGTCGGTGACGCCACCGTCGCGATCGGTGCGCCGTACGGCCTGGAGTCCACCGTCACCAGCGGCATCGTCAGCGCCAAGGACCGCCCGGTCGCCTCCGGCGACGAGACCGGCGGCCAGTCCTCCTACATGAACGCCCTGCAGACCGACGCCTCGATCAACCCCGGCAACTCCGGCGGCCCGCTGCTCGACTCCAGTGGCTCGGTGATCGGCATCAACTCGGCGATCCAGTCCAACGCCTCCGCCAACGGCCGGGCCGGCAGCATCGGCCTCGGCTTCGCCATCCCGATCAACCAGGCCAAGTGGGTCGCCGACACCCTGATCAAGACCGGCAAGCCGGTCTACGCCAAGCTCGACGTGCTGCGCAACGACGACTACAAGGGCGACGGCGCGCAGATCCAGACCCGCGACATCCAGGGCCAGCCGGCCGTCACCCCCGGCGGCGCCGCCGACAAGGCCGGTCTCAAGCCGGGCGACGTCATCACCAAGCTCGGCGGAGTGCCGATCGACAACGGCCCTGCCCTGGTCAGCCGGATCTGGACGCACAAGCCCGGCGAGACCGTCGACGTCGAGTACACCCGCAACGGCCAGCAGTTCAACACCAAGGTCACCCTCGGCCAGCGGGACGGCGACAGCTGACCCCCACCCGCACGAAACGGTGTGCACCGAACCCCGCCGGACCCGTTAGGCTGACCTCCGCCTGGAGAGCTGCCCGAGCGGCCTAAGGGAACAGTCTTGAAAACTGTCGTGCGGTGACCCCGTACCGTGGGTTCGAATCCCACGCTCTCCGCTGGTTGGAGAACCACCTGCTCAGGGCGGGTGCCGAGATCACTCGGCACCCGCCTTCCGCGTTTTCGGCGGGCGGGGGTTGACCCTGACACGGTGGCAGGGGGTGGAGTGGGGGCACCATGTTGAACATCGGAGACTTCGCCAGCCACGGCCGGGTGTCGGTGCGGATGCTGCGCCACTACGACGCGATCGGGCTGCTGCGGCCCGCCAGGGTGGACCCGGTCAGCGGGTACCGGTCCTACGAGGCGTCCCAACTCGCCCGGCTCAACCGGGTGATCGCGCTCAAGGAGCTCGGCTTCACGCTGCAGCAGGTGCGGGCCGTCCTGGACGAGCAGGTGGACGCGGCCGAACTGCGCGGGATGCTGCGGCTGCGCCGGGCCCAACTCGCCGAGGCGATCGCCGCGGACGAGCAGCGGCTGACCCGGGTGGAGGCGAGGCTCCGGACGATCGAGAGCGAGGGGACCATGTCCGCACACGACGTCGTACTGAAGCGGGTGCCGTCCGTCCGGGTGGCCGAACTGACCGCGGTGGCCGCGAGTTACCAGCCGGAGGACATCGGGCCGGTGATCGGCCCGCTGTTCGCGGAGCTGTGCCGGCGGCTGGCCGAGGCCGGGATCGCCGAGGCGGGCCCGTCCGTCGCCCGGTACGAGGACGTGCCGGAGGGCGAGGGCACGGTGCTGATCCGGGTGGCCGTCCCGGTCGGGCCGGCGGTGGAGCCGGGCCGGTACGGCTTCGCGGTGCTCGACCTGCCGCCGATCGAGGAGGCGGCGACGGTCGTGCACCGCGGCTCGATGGACGAGGCGATGGGGAGCTTCCAGGAGCTGGCCCGCTTCATCGACGCGAACGGCTACCGCTCGGCCGGCTACGCCCGGGAGCTCTACCTGGAGTGCCCGGACGACCCGGCGCGGTGGGTCACGGAGTTCCAGGAGCCGGTGGTCCGCCGGTAGGCACGGTCCGGCCGGGGCCCACGCCCGCAGATCCGCCGGGGGCCCACTTGCCCGGCCTCCGGCGGGCGGGCAGAGTGCGGTGGAGGCGGCTGGCGGCGAGTGGAGGCGGCGATGGGTGACCTGACGGACCGACTGGCGCAGGGCCTTCCGGCCGGGGCGGTGGTGGTGGATCCGGACGTGACCGCCGCCTACCGCCACGACATGGCCGGCTTCTGCGCCGCCGGTGCGCCGGCCGTGGTGGTGTTCCCGGAGACGGTCGAGCAGGTGCAGCACGTGCTGCGCACCGCCACCGCGCTGCGGGTGCCGGTGGTGCCGCAGGGGGCGCGGACCGGGCTGTCGGGGGCGGCGAACGCCGTGGACGGCTGCATCGTGCTGTCGATGGTGAAGTTGAACCGGATCCTGGAGCTCGACCCGGTGAACCGGATCGCGGTGGTCGAGCCCGGCGTGGTGAACGCCGAACTTTCGCGAGCAGCCGGTGAGTTGGGCCTGTCGTACCCGCCGGACCCGTCCAGCTGGGAGTCCTGCACGATCGGCGGCAACATCGGCACCGGCGCGGGCGGGCTCTGCTGCGTGAAGTACGGCGTCACCAGCGAGTACGTGCTCGGCCTGGACGTGGTGCTGGCGGACGGGCGGCTGCTGTCCACCGGGCGTCGGACGGCCAAGGGCGTGGCCGGGTACGACCTGACCCGGCTGCTGGTCGGCTCGGAGGGCACGCTGGGCGTGGTGGTCCGGGCGGTGCTCGCGCTGCGGCCCGCGCCGGCGCCGCAGCTGGCGCTGGCGGCGGAGTTCCCGAGCGCGGACGCGGCGGGCGCGGCCGTCTGCGAGGTGATGGCGTGCGGCCTGACCCCGTCGCTGATGGAGCTGATGGACGCGGTCAGCGTGCGGGCGGTCAACGACCTGGGGCGGATGGGGCTGCCGGAGACGACCCGGGCGCTGCTGCTGGTGGCCTTCGACGGGCCGGACCGGGAGGCCGGGCTGGCGCGGGTGGCGGAGCTCTGCCGGGCGGCCGGGGCGACCGAGGTGGTGCCGGCCGAGGACGAGGCGGAGTCGCAGCTGCTGCTGGAGGCCCGGCGACTGGCACTGCCCGCGCTGGACCGGTTGGGCACCACGATGATCGACGACGTGGCGGTGCCGCGCTCCCGGCTGGCCGAGATGCTGAACGGCGTGGCGCTGATCGCCGAGCGGCACGCGCTGACCATCGGGGTGGTCAGCCACGCCGGGGACGGCAACACCCACCCGATCGTGATCTTCGACGGCTCGGACGAGGAGCAGGCGGCGCGGGCGCAGCGCTCCTTCGACGAGATCATGGCGCTGGGGCTGGAGCTGGGCGGCACGATCACCGGGGAGCACGGGGTGGGGCTGCTCAAGCGGGACTGGCTGGCGCGCGAGCTGGGGCCGGTCGCGCTGGACCTCCAGCGACAGCTGAAGGCGGTCTTCGATCCGCTGGGAATCATGAACCCGGGCAAGATGGTGTGATGTTATTTCTCCCATATTCCAGTACGACTTTCCGATGGTCTGGGAATGGCTGGGAAAGTCGACATGGGAGGGTGGTCGAACTTTTCGGGGGCGCGTTTCCTGATTTCCCTGCGCCGGGGTGGTGCGCCTGGTGGTTCGTGTGACGGCGGAGCGCCCTGCCTGAAGGGCCTTCCAGGAGGCCATCGCCCGGGCAAAGTGCCAGCTCAGTAGGGGCGTGTCGGCGCACTGTCCGATTTTCGGTCCGTTATGCGCAGCCCGGGTGGATATCACGCTAACGGGCGAAAACTGCTTCGCCGACTAGTGCTTTGTCGATTTGTTGCGGAAGTCTGTCTCTCGGCGTCGCAGCCCGCAGGTGTTCGTCTGGCCGGCGAACTCCCGCACCCCCTGCTCGACAATTGCACGATTTACAGCTTCTTGGAGGCTCTCATGGCTCGCATCCACACCCGCCGGGTGGCCGGACTCCTGCTCGCCGCCCCGCTCGCGGCCGGCCTGCTGCTGGCCGGTGCCGGTGCTGCGGCCGCCGACAACGGTGCGGGCGCCGGTGCCGGCTCCAACGCCGGCGTGGTGTCCAACGTCGGCACGGGCAACGTGTTCGGCGGGGTCGACGGCAACTACATCTCCACCCAGCAGACCGCCACCGGGACGGGCGCCTCGAACCAGAACAACACCCTCGCGGTGAAGGACAACGCGGGCACCATCCTGGCCGGGCAGTCCAACAAGAACATCAACGTCGTGTTCGCCCCGATCTTCCACTGATCCGATCGGGCACCACCGACGGCGGGGGCGCCGGAGGTGGGCGGCCGCGGGTGAGCTGAGCACTCGCGGAGGGGCTCGAACCAGTCTCCGGGCGGAATTCCCGCCCGGGCGCGGATCAGAACAGCGCATGACCGGCCAGCGGAAAGGGTCACCGTGAAGCCGGCCTCGTGGGCGGTGCCGCCATCGGCACCGCCCACGAGTGCGTCCGGAGCCGGGAGCGAACCGCCCGGGCCCGCTCGTCGCCGGCTGCCCGTCGCCGCCGACACCGCCCGGGACCGCCCGTCGAGGCCGGCCCGGACGGCCCGGACGCGTCCAGCGAGGGCCCGCGCCCGGAGCCGTCGGTGTTCGGCGGTACGGTTGCGCTCCGACAGCGCACCACGTGCCCGGGCCCGGGAAGGACGGCCCGGCCGGGGCGGCGACCGCGGCAACCGGAGGAGAGGGCGCGCGATGGCGGCGGAGGAGGAGGGCCTGACCGGCCCGGGCGAGGCCTGGCCTGCACCGGAGCCGGATCCGCGATCCGGGCCGGACGCCCGCCGGGAGCCGGCGGAGCACCGGCCCGAGCCGAAGTCCGTGCCCGAGCTGCTGCTCGGCCGCCCGCCGATGGCCCGCCCGCTGCCGACCTTCGACGCCGAGGCCGCGCCCGCCGAGCCCGGCCCGCTGTTCGTGGACTGGCTCGCCACCGCGCTGGCCGCCGGCGTGCCGGACCCGCAGGTGGTCACCCTCTCCACGGTCGACGCGGACGGCCTGCCGGACGCCCGGGTGCTGGTGCTGCGCGACGTCGACGCGGCCGGCACCGGCTGGGTCTTCTCCGCCGCCGCCGACAGCCCCAAGGGCCGCCAGCTGGCCGACCACCCGGCCGCCGCGCTGACCGTCTACTGGCCCCAGCTGGGCCGCCAGGTACGGGTCCGCGGCACCGTCGAGCGGGCCGCCGACCTGGTCGCCGCCGCCGAGTTCGCCACCCGCTCCCCGGACGCCCGGGTCGGCGCGCTGGTCGGGCGGCAGAGCGAGCCGATGGCCTCGCTCGCCGAGTACGACGAGGCCGTCGCCGTCGCCCGCCGCCGCCTGGAGGCCACCCCGGACGCCGTCGCGGCCGGGCACGCGGTCTACACCCTGTGGGCGCACGAGGTGGAGTACTGGCAGGGCGACGCGCAGCGCCGGCACGTCCGGCTGCGCTACACCCGCACCGGACCGGTCCGGACCCCGGAGTGGTCGCGCACCCTGCTGTGGCCGTGACGACCTGACGGTCCAAGGGCCCGGCCCTTGGACCGACCGTGCTGCCCTACCGCCGCCCGGTCAGCGTGGCTCCCACGCTGGCCGCCACCACACAGCCGATCCCGGCCAGCTGCGGCACGCCCAGCAGCTGGCCGAGCACCACCAGGCCGACCAGCGCGCTGACCGCCGGCTCCAGACTGACCAGCACGCTGAACACCCGCTGCGGCATCCGCCGCAGCGCGGTCATCTCCAGCGCGTACGGGATCACCGGCAGCAGCAGCGACACCCCGGCCACCGCGGCCAGCAGCCCCAGCGGCGAGGCGCCGGGCGCGGTCAGCCCGTCCCAGGCCTGGCCGAGTCCGAACGGCGCCAGGGCGAGCGCGCCGACCGTCATCGACACCGCCAGGCCCTGGAAGCCCTGGAAGGCGGCGCCGACCTTGTCGGTGAACAGGATGTACGCGGCGTAGCAGGCGGCCGCCCCGAAGGCGTAGAGCAGTCCGACCGGGTCGAGCCCGCCCCCGTCGCCGCCCTCGCCGAGCAGGGTCAGCAGGACGACGCCGCCGGCGGCGAGCAGCGCCCAGAGCAGGTGGCTGGCACGCCGGGCGAAGACCAGGGCGACCGCGAGCGGGCCGAGGAACTCGATGGTCGCGGCGGTGCCCATCGGCAGCCGGTCGATCGCCCCGGCGAACAGGAAGGTCATCCCGGCCGAGGCCACGCCCAGCAGGGCCGCCGCGGCGAGGTCGCGCGGGCGCTTGTCGCGCAGCCGGGGCCGGGTGACGGCGAGCAGGATGACCGCCGCGAAGCCCAGCCGCAGGAAGGTGGTGCCGCTGACCCCGAGCGGGCCGAACAGCGGCTTGGACAGGGCGATCCCGGTCTGCACCAGGAACATCGCGGTCAGACAGAGAAGCGGCGCCGGGATCCTCTCCGGGCGCCGCAGGACCTTCGGGAGTCGGCCGGTGGGCCGACCGGGGGGCGCGTCGGGCGGTGCCGTGGAGCCGGGTGCCCCGCCTCGTCGCCAGCTGCCCCGCTCGCCGGCGGGCTCGCCCTGGGGGGCGGGCGGCATGGCAAGCGCCTCGGCGACGGCGGCAGCCGGCATCGGGGCGGTGGTTTCGCTGGGATGGGAGGTGGGCATATGGGCGAGTTTGCCGTAAGGAGTGATGAACGGGCAAGCTCGTTACAACTATCGGGACGGATGTGGACGGGTGCGGCCGAAAGGGTGGGCTCTCCCGGTGCGCCCGGCGTGGTTGCCGCATTCGTCCGATGGTCCGTCAGTAGCAAGGGCGGGTGCGCTATCTCCGCCCCGTGGCCCTGCTCGCCGCCTCCCTCGTGCTCCTGCTGGCCACCGACGGGACGGGCGTGAGCGCCGGGGCCGCCGCCCTCCCCCGCATCCGGGCCCTCACCCTGCCCGACCGGTTCGGCCCGCCCAGGATCCACGACGACTTCACCGGCCCCGCCTTCGACGCCTGCACCGCGCCGCCCCTCGACACCCTGCGGGCCTGGCACGGGGCCTCCCCGTACGGCGCGCTCGGCATCTACGTCAGCGGCGCCCAGCGCGGCTGCGGCCAGCCCCGGCTCACCGCCGAGTGGGTGCGCCAGGCCCGCGCACTGGGCTGGCGCTTCCTGCCGGCCCACGTCGGGCTCCAGGCGCCGTGCAGCGAACTCGGCAACAAGCCGCGCCGGATCGACCCCGCCCACGCGGTCGAGCAGGGCCGGGACGAGGCCACCGAAGCCGTCCACGCGATGGGCTCGCTCGGATTCGGCAAGGGCGGCCCGGTCTACCTCGACATCGAGGCCTACCCGATGCGCGACCCCGCCTGCGGCCAGGCGGTGGTCGACTTCGCCGTCGGCTGGACCCAGGCCCTGCACGCCGCCGGCTACCGCTCCGGCTTCTACTCCAGCCTCGACTCCGGCATCGCCGACCTGGCCGCCGCCGCCCGGGCCGGCAGCTTCCCGCTGCCCGACGCCCTCTGGTACGCCCGCTGGGACGACCGGGCCGACACCGCCGACTCCGGCGCCCTAGGCTCCGACCTCTGGGGCTACCGCCAGCGCGTCCACCAGTACCGCGGCAACGTCGAGGAGACCTACGGCGGCGCCGCCCTCACGATCGACCGCAACCACGTCGACGGCCCGACCGCGGGCTGACGCGTCGCCGATCCGTGATGCGGGCAACGGGGCCGGGATACTGACAGCGGGCGGGGCGGGGCGGCACAATCGGGCACGTCCGCGCGCATTACCGCCCGGTAGGTGCCGCGGGCGCAGCCGCCAGTGCCGCCAGGTCAAGGAGGACCCGTGTTCAGCACGATGCAGGACGTCCCGCTCACCGTCGCCCGGATTCTTGAGCACGGGTCCACCATCCACGGCCGGTCCACCGTCACCACCTGGGACGGCACCGGGCCGGTCGTGCGGACGTACGCCGAGGTGGGGGCGCGGGCCGCGCAGCTCGCCCACGCGCTCCGCGACGAACTGGGGGTGACCGGGGACGACCGGGTCGCGACCCTGATGTGGAATAACTCGGTCCACCTGGAGGCCTACCTCGCCGTCCCCGCGATGGGGTCCGTGCTGCACACGCTCAACCTGCGGCTGCCCGCCCACCAGCTCTCGTTCATCGTCAACCACGCCGCCGACCACGCGGTGATCGTGGACGGCAGCGTGCTCCCGCTGCTCGCCGCCGTCCTGCCGGACCTCGCCCCGACGCTCCGGCACATCGTGGTGAACGGCCCCGGCGACCGCTCGCTGCTGGCCGGCTTCCCGGGCACCGTGCACGACTACGAGGAGCTGATCGCGGGCCGGCCCACCGCCTACCCGTGGCGCGGCGACCTCGACGAGCGCGAGGCCGCCGTGCTCTGCTACACCTCCGGCACCACCGGGGACCCGAAGGGCGTGCTCTACAGCCACCGCTCGGTGTACCTGCACTGCCTCCAGGTCAACACCGGCGACAACTTCGCCTTCACCCCGCGCGACACCGCGCTGCCGGTGGTCCCGATGTTCCATGTGAACGCCTGGGGCATCCCGCACGCCGCCTTCATGTCCGGCGCCAACCTGCTCATGCCGGATCGTTTCCTCCAGCCCAAGCCGATGGCCGAGATGATCGCCGCCGTCCGGCCCACCGTCGGCGCCGCCGTCCCGACCATCTGGAGCGGCCTGCTGGACGAGCTCGACGCGGGCGACTACGACACCTCCAGCCTGCGCATGGTGGTCATCGGCGGCAGCGCCTGCCCGCCCTCGCTGATGAAGGGCTTCGAGGAGCGCCACGGCATCCGCGTGCTGCACGCCTGGGGCATGACCGAGACCTCGCCGCTCGGCTCCTTCGCCCAGCCGCCCGGCGGCCTCACCCCGGAGGAGGAGTGGCCCTACCGGGTCACCCAGGGCATCTTCCCGGCCTCCGTCGAGGCCCGGCTGGTCGGCCCGTCCGGTGAGCGGATGCCGCACGACGGCGTCGCGGCGGGCGAGCTGGAGGTGCGCGGCCCGTGGATCGCCGGGGCCTACTACGGCGGTGCCGGGCAGGACCCGCTCCGGCCGGACGACAAGTTCTCCGAGGACGGCTGGCTGCGCACCGGCGACGTCGGCACCATCACCGCCGACGGCTACCTGACCCTCACCGACCGGGCCAAGGACGTGATCAAGTCCGGCGGCGAGTGGATCTCCTCGGTCGAACTGGAGAACCAGTTGATGGCCCACCCCGAGGTGGCCGAGGCCGCCGTGGTCGCCGTCCCGGACGAGAAGTGGGGCGAGCGCCCGCTGGCCACGGTCGTGCTGCGCCCGGGTGCCACGGCCGGGCTGAGCGAGCTGCGGGCCTTCCTGGCCGGACGGATCGCCTCCTGGCAGCTGCCGGAGCGCTGGTCGATCGTCGAGTCGGTGCCGAAGACCTCGGTCGGCAAGTTCGACAAGAAGGTGATCCGCGCCAGCTACGCGGCGGACGAACTGGACGTGACGGTGCTCGGCAAGGAGTAGCCGCCCGCCCGACCGCCGAGGGCCGGCCACCCCCGTTCCAGCGGGGTGGTCGGCCCTCGGCGCGTGCCGTGTGGATCTCGCCGGGCCCTCGGCGTCAGGGCGCGGTCAGCCCGCCGCGGCGACGCCCGCCTCGCCCATCGCGCCGATCCGCCCGAGCAGGTCGACGATCCGGGACTGGACGTCGGCGCTGGTCGAGCGCTCGGAGAGGAACAGCACCGTCTCGCCGGTGCGCAGCCGGGGCAGTTCGCGCGGGTCGAGGTCCACCGAGGTGTAGACCACCAGCGGGGTGCGGTGCAGCCGGTCGTTGGCGCGCAGCCAGTCCAGCAGGCCGACCCGGCGGCGGCGGATCTGGAGCAGGTCCATCACCACCAGGTTGGGCTGCACGCTGCTGGCCCGGGCGACGGCGTCGTTCTCGTCCACCGCGTGCTCGACGTGCATGCCGCGCCGCTCCAGGCTGCTGATCATGGCGGCGGCGATGTCCGGGTCGCCCTCGACCAGCAGGACGCGCGGGGCGTGGTGCTCGCCGTCGCGCGGCGCGAGGGCGCGCAGCAGCACGGCCGGGTCGGCGCCGTACGCGGCGTCCCGGGTGGCCTGGCCGAGACCGGCGGTGACCAGCACCGGGACGCGGCTGTTGAGCGCGGCGGTGCGCAGCGACTGCAGCGCGGTGCGGGTGATCGGGCTGGTCAGCGGGTCGACGAAGAGCGCCGCGGGGAAGCCGGCGACCTGGGCGTCCACCTCCTCGCGGGAGCGGACGATCACCGGGCGGTAGCCGCGTTCCTGGAGGGCCTGCCGGGTGGCCGGATCGGGCTCGGGCCAGACCAGCAGCCGACGGGCGCTGCCGCCCTCGCCGGTCGAGCCGTTCGGGCCGGCCATGGCCGGCGGCTGCTCCTCGGTCCGGTCGCCGGCGGCGGCGGGCAGTTCGGCCATCGGGCGCGGGGCGGTCCTGGCCTCGGCCGGGACGGGCGGCTGCGGCCCGGCGGCGGGGGTCGGCGAACCGCCGAGCGGGCGCGGCGGCGCGAGTTCGGCGAGGCCGGTGCCGACCGGGCGCGGGCCGGACGGGTCCTCGGCGGCGGGCAGCGCCGGGCGGGCGGCCGGCAGCGCGGCGGGGCCGCCGGGCGCGGGCCGGTCCTCCTGCGGGGCCTGGTCGGACGGCGCGGCCGGGGCCTCCTGGCCGGGGCCGGGCGGCACGGCCAGCCGGCGACGGCGGCCGGTCGGTGCGGCGGCGGGCTCGGGCTGCGCGGGTGCCGGGCCGGTCGGCAGGGCGTGCTCCAGGCCGGGGTACACCGGGGTGTCGGTGGCGCCGGGGAGGGCGAAGCCACCGGAGGAGTCCTCGGTGGAGGGCAGGGCGCGGCGCCGGCGGGGCTTGGCCTCGGCGCCGTCGGCGGCCGGGGCGCCTTCCGCGGCGGGCGTGCCGCCCGCCGGGGTGCCGTCGGCGGGGGCGGCACCGGTGCCGGGGCCGAGCGCGAGCGGTTCGCGCCCGCCGGTCCGGTGCTGCTGCGGGCGCTCGCCCTCGACGGGGACGGCGTAGGCGGGGCCGGAGCGGCCGTCGTCCTTGCCCCAGGGGTCGCGCTGCGCGCCGTCCGGACCGGCCAGGCCCTGGCGGCCGTACGCGGGGTCGTTGCCGGTGCCGTTCCACTGTTCGGGGACGGCCCGTTCGATCCGGGCGGGGGCGTTCGGCCACTGGTCGGCGGGGGCGCTGGGGGCGGTCCGGGCCGGCGGCGCCGGCTCCTCGGCGGCGGGGCGGCCCCGGCGGCCGCGCCGCTCGGCGGCGGGTTCCTCGGCGGGCTGCTCCGCCTCCGCGGCCGGGGTCTCGCGGTCGGGCTGCTCGCCGCCGTCGGCGACCGGCTCGGCGGCCTCGTCGCTGCTGGGCAGCTGCGGGATGCCCGGCAGGTCGGGCAGGACGGCGCTGTCGCCCTCCTTGGGCCGGTCGGAGCGGCCCTCGGCGGCCGCGCGCTCGGCGGCGGCCTTCGCGGCGGCCGGGTCCAACGGCAGCTCGACGACGTACGTGGTGCCGGCCTTGCCGGGCAGCTCGTGCGGCTGGAGCACGCCACCGTGGCGCTCGACCACCGCGCGGGCTATCGGCAGGTGGACGGGGCTGCCGCCGAGGCCGGGCCCGCGGATCTCGACCCGGGCGACCTCGCCGCGCTGGGCGGCGGCCAGGACGACGGTCGGCGGCTCGCCGCCGGAGGGCAGCGCGGCGGGCGCGCCGGGGGCGGCCAGGCCGGGGGAGGGGGCGGTCGGGGCGTCCAGGGCGAGGCCGATGCCGCTGACGTCGGCGACCAGGTGGGCCAGCGCCTGGGCGAGCCGGCGCTCGTCGGCGATCACCTCGACGGCGGCGGCGTGCACCGAGAACCGCACCCGGCCCGGGCCGACCAGCTCGCCGGCCGCCTCGACGGCCCGTCGGACCACCTTGTCCAGGGCGACCGGCACCCGCCGCTCGGTCGGCTTGCGGCGGTCCTTGCCGTCCTTGCCGTCCTTCGCGTCCGGGCCGTCCGCCGGGGCGGTCTCGCCGGTTTCGCCGGCCTCGGAGCGCTGGTGCGCGAGCACGCCGTCGATCAGCCGGCTGAACCGGCGGCACTCGTCGGCGAGCCGACGCAGCGTCCAGTTGGCCTCCGGCCACAGCTGCCCGGCCGGGTCGGCGGCGAGCGCGTCCAGCCGCTGGTTCAGCGCGGTCAGCGCGCCGCCGAGTTCGCTCTCCAGGACGGCGGTGAGGTGTTCGTTGCGGGCGACCAGGGCGAGTTCGCGGCTGCGGTCGGTGAAGGTCATCACCGCGCCGACCAGTTGGTCGCCGTCCCGCACCGGCGCGGTGGTGAGGTCGACGGTGACCGGGCGGCCGTCCTTGCGCCACAGCACGGTGCCGCGCACCCGGTGCTTGCGTCCGGAGGTCAGGGTGTCCAGCAGCGCGGACTCCTCCAGCGCCAGCGGTGTGCCGTCGGCCCGGGAGTGCTGGATCAGCGGGTGCAGTTCGCGCCCGCCCAGCTCGCTCGCCCGGTACTCCAGGATGTGCGCGGCGGCAGGGTTGACCAGCACGCAGCGGCCTTCGAGGTCGACGCCGAGCACGCCCTCGGCGGCGGCGCGCAGGATCATCTCGGTCTGCTTGTGCTGGCGGCGCAGCTCGGCCTCGACGCCGAGCCGGCTGGAGAGGTCGCGGACCAGCAGCAGGAGCAGGTCGCTCGCGGAGGACGGGCGGGAGCGCTCGCGGTACGAGTCGTACGAGGTGAGTCCGTAGCCGCGGCCCTCGCCGGTGCCGTCGTCGGGGAAGTCGTTGCCGGAGACCTCGACCGGGAAGCTGGTGCCGTCGGTGCGCCGGGCGGTCATCCGGACCGGGCGGTCGGGTTCGTCGCCGTCGCGGGCGGCCGGGCGCATCGAGCCGGGGATCCGGCTGGGGTCGAACTCGGGCAGGAGGTCCAGCACGCCCATGCCGACCAGCGAGGTGCCGGGCGTCTGGAGCGCCTGGACGGCTGCGCTGTTGGCGTCCACGACGGTGCCGTTGCTGTTCACCAGCAACAACGCGTCGGGCAGGGCGTCGAGTATGGCGGCGAGGCGAGCAGCGCCTCGGATCGGCCTGCTGCTCACGTCGACAGGTCTCCTCGGCTCAGGGCAGCTCCTCCGGAGACGGCAGTATCTCATTCTTCTTTGCGGCGGGGTCGACCCGCCTAGTAACGTGGGCGGTGGTTGGTGCCGAGCCCCACGGTTGTGGCATCATCTCAGGCACACGGAACGGGTCCGCTCACGCGGACGTGGTCCCTGTGGAGGAGGCTTCGCCTAGTCCGGTCTATGGCGCCGCACTGCTAATGCGGTTTCGGGGTTATTCCTGATCGAGGGTTCAAATCCCTCAGCCTCCGCAGCCGGAAAGCCCCGTCGACGATCTTGTCGGCGGGGCTTTCCCCGTCCCCGGGGAGGTTCCGGACCCACCCCGCCGCCCACCTCCCCGACCTGCCCCGCGGGCCGGGGCCGTCGGGGGCCCGGGCGGCCTCCAAGGGGTCGGCCCGGAGGGAGGGAGCAATCGATTTCGTCCCGCGTCGCAGGTCATGTAATGTTGTCCCCGCAACGCCCCGCTGGCACCGTTCATCAGGGCGAGCGCTCATAGCTCAACGGATAGAGCACTTGACTACGGATCAAGAGGTTGCAGGTTCGAATCCTGCTGAGCGCACCAATCTCCGCAAGATCGGGTTCGCCCGTTCCTTGCGCTCATAGCTCAACGGATAGAGCACTTGACTACGGATCAAGAGGTTGCAGGTTCGAATCCTGCTGAGCGCACCAGCGAGAAGCCCCCGGCCACCGGCCGGGGGCTTCTCCCGTTTCCGGGCCCGGACAGGGCGCCGGGTGCCTGGTCCGTTCTGGATTGCGGGCCTAATGGATGAAATGCATCTGTTTCGGGTATATCCCGTCCTGTCGCTCGGATGACCGCCAAACGGGTGGGACCCGGCTATAAGCCCAGGTGTCGCAGTATGACCGGCTCAGGATCGTGATTCCTTTTTGTCAGATCTTGTGCCCAGGCTGCCCGGCACCCCGGCAGCCGACCGCGAAGGAGAGCCGGATGGGCCGACAGTTTCCCCGCACGGCCGTCGCCCTGACCGTCCTCGTGGCCGGGCTGCTGACCGGCTGGAACGCCCCACGCTCGGTGGCCCAGCAGTCCCCTGACGCCTGGTCGGGGGAGCACCGGGCGGTCCTGCCCTCCGGCCTCTCCGTCCAGCTCGAATTCACCGCCACCCCGGGTACCGAGGTGGCCGCCGCGGCCGGCGAACTGGCCGACCGCCCCGGCGGGGGGCGTGCGGCCGGGCCGTACACGGACGGAATGCACCCCGGGAACCCCGCGCAGACCTTCAGCGTCACCGAGAACCGCCCGCAGACGGACGGATCCTGGCGCACCGTCGGAACGCTCCGGCTCGCCTTCTCCCGACCGGTCCGCAATCCCCGGCTGCACCTCAGCGGATTGGTCGCGCTCGCCACCGGGAAGTCGGGTACCACCAGCACCGCGGCCCGGCTGACCCTCACCGGCGGCTCACCCGCCGCCCCCACCCTGGTCAACCGCACCGACTGGCCCGGCTGGACGGTCGACGCCAACGCCCTCGCGCCCGTCGGAGCCGACGGCAGCTCCGACGGCGCGGCCGGCTCCGCCTCCGAGGGCACCCTGGAACTCGTCGGCACCCTGCGCACCGCGGTCTTCCGGATCGAGCAGCGCTCCACCGCCCGGGCCGGCAGCACCACCGCCCCGCCCGTCCTGCGCCAGGCCTACACCGTCACCGTCGACGAGGACCTCGGCACCGCCCCGCAGAACTACGGCAACGCCTCGCACGTGCTCTCCGACCTGTTCCTCGGCGCGGACGCCGCCAACGCTGCGCATCGCACCCGCCCCCGGTCCGCCGACGACCGGGGCACGGTCGGGCCGACCGGTGAGCCGCTGGTCCAGCTCGACCACGGAGCCGGCCGGCGCAGCGTCTTCGCCAGCCCGCCGCCCCCCAAGCTCCAGCCCGGCCGCGGCGAGTACCAGGGCGCCGACCCGTCGATCGGCTTCCCCACCGAGGCCGCGATCGGCCGCTACTACCGGCTCACCGTCCCGGTGGCGGTCGGCGACCAGCCCGCGACCCTGGCCGGCTGGATCGACTTCGACCACAGCGGGCGCTTCGACCCCGCCGAGCGGGTGCAGACCGAGATCCCGGCCGGCGCCGACACCGCGACCCTGGAATGGACCGTCCCGACCGGCGCCGGCTCCGGCGACACCTGGGCCCGGCTGCGGATCGCCCGCGACGCCAGCCAACTCGTCCCCTCCGGCGGCTTCGCCGACTCCGGGCAGGTCACCGACCAGCGGATCAAACTGACCGTCGGCGCCGCCCGGCCCGAGATCGCCGAACCCGTCGACGGCGCCGTCCTCGCCGAAGCCCGTCCGCGGGTCCACGGCGACGGAGCGGTCGCCGGTGCCTCGGTGGAGATCCGGGACGGTGACGCCACGGCCTGCCGGGCCCGGGTCGAGCGCGGCGGCGGCTGGTCCTGCCGGCCCGGTGAAGCGCTCACCGCGGGCCCGCACTCCCTCACCCCGGTCGAGATCACCAGCGGTGGTGTGGTGCTGCGCGGCGAGGCCGTCCGGGTCACCGTGAAGACGGCGCCGCCCGCCGCGCCCGTCCTCACCCTCCCGGAGTACACCAACGACCCGGGGATCCAGCTCACCGGCACCGGCGAGGCGGGCAGCACCGTCGCGGTCACCGACCAGGCCGCCGAACTGTGCCGCAGCGCCGTCCGGGCGGACGGCCAGTGGTCCTGCCTGCCGGTCGAGAACCTGGTGGACGGGCGCCACCTGCTCACCCCCGTCGCGGTCGACGCGGCCGGGAACCGGACGGCCGGGCAGGCGGTCGTGCTGGTCGTCGACACCGTCCCGCCGGACAAGCCGGTGCTCGGCTCGCCGGCCGCCGGGGAGACCCTGCGGGTCAGTCGGCCGACGTTCACCGGGCGGGCCGAGCCGGGCTCGAAGGTGCTGGTCACGGCGCGGGCGGGCGGCTCGGCGGCCTCGGGGCCGGCTTCGGCCTCGGGTTCGGCCTTGGGTTCGGTCTCGGGCGAGCGGACGGTGCTGTGCGGGGCGACGGCGGCCCTCGATGGCAGCTGGACCTGCACCGCCAACCGGGACCTGACGGACGGGCAGCAGTGGCTGGTCGTCACGGCGACCGACCTGGCGGGGAACGGGGCGGCGGCGGACGCGGTGCCGGTGCGCGTCGCGGCGGCGCCGAGCCCATCGGCGTCGGCGGCGGCGTCGACTTCTGCGGTGCCGAGTTCGGGGGCGTCGGTTCCCGTGCGGCCCAGCCCCGCGGCCTCGGTGTCGACCGTGCCGACCGTGCCGAGCCCGTCGGTATCGGCGGCGGCGTCGACTTCTGCGGTGCCGAGTTCGGGGGCGTCGGTTCCCGTGCGGCCCAGCCCCGCGGCCTCGGTGTCGACCGTGGCAACCGTGCCGAGCCCGTCGGCGTCGGCTTCGGTGCCGATCGGGCCGAGTCCGAGCGTGGCGGTGCCGGTGCTGCCCTCGGCCGGTGCTTCCGCGCCGGTGGCCTCCTCCGTACCGTCCCGTCCCGCGATGTCGCCCACGCCCACGTCCACATTCCCGTCCACGCCTTCGATCCCGGTCACCTCGTCGCCGAGCCCGGTTGTGGGGGCGGCGCCCGATGCGTCCGTGCTCGCACCGGTGCCGGTGGGCGTGCTGCCGATTGCCGTTCCGGCAGCGGCCGGGCCGTCCGCTGCTTCAGTCACCCCGACCGTCCCGACCGCCCCCACCACCACCTCCGCCGGTTCCGTCCCTCCGACGCTCCGTACCGTTCCGTCCCTGGGCGCCAGTCCGTCCCGGGCGGCCGTCGGCGTCGTGGCGTCGTCACCGTCACCGTCACCGTCACTGCCACCGCCCCTGTCATCGCCTCCGTCACCGTCACCGTCATCGACGCCGGTGGCGGCCGAACCGCTCGGGTCCGCCGGGGAGAGTGCCGGGCAGCTGCCGGCGCCGCCCAGTGCGTTGCCCGTGGGGGCGGCCGCGGAGGCCTCGCAGGCGGCGGCCGCGCGGTCCACCGCGAGCGGTTGGCGCGGTGGGGTCGCCGGTGGCCTGCTGGTGCTCGCCGCCATCGGGCTGATCACCCGCCGGGTGTTCGCCCGTGATGGCGGTGTCCGGCGGCGCTGACCTGCGCTGAACCATCCCGACCATCCATTCATGTGCCTGCGCGTCAGGTCGGCTTCGGACGATTCGTCAGCAAATGTCGACACACCTCACCTCAAATGTCGCATTTGATGACGTATGAACTTAGCCTGATCTTGGCACTGCCCGTCAGATCCGGGCCGCCCGTTGCGCGACACACCGACCCCGAGGATCCGTGCATGGACGTCACCCGCGATTCTTCGCAGCGACCCGACCACCTGCCCAAGGCGCTCCCACCGGCCTTGCCGGAACGTTCCGCCTCCGGCGCCAGCCCGCTGGCCACCGCCACAGCCACCGTCACGGCCGCCAAGACGGCCAAGCTGCTCGGCCCGGTCGACGGCGGCCCCGCGACCACTCCGTTGGTCGTCGTCCCCGGCCCGGCCTCCGGCGCCTCCGCCGACCTGCGCGATCCGCTGGAGGCGGCCGCCCCGGAGACCGCCGAGATCCCGGAAGCCATCCAGGTCGGCGCCCCCGCGGCCGCCACCTCCCGCCGCCCCCCGCGCGCCGACCAGGCGGTCCGCGAGCACGGCGCCACCGCCCTGCCCGGCTGGATCGCCCTGCTGGTGGTGCTGGTCGGCGTGGCCGGCGTGCTGCTGATGCTGCTGCGCGACGGCGTCATCCCGTACTGGGACGCGCTGCCCGACCTGCGCAGCGCCGCCGCGCAGGCGAGCGGCCAGGCCGAGGTGGACGCCAAGTCGGTCGCCGCGGTCAGCGCGGTCGGCCTGCTCGTGGTGTTCGCGCTTGCCGGGCTGCTGGCCAACGCGGGCGGCGAGACCCGGGTGCTGACCCGCTGGGGCCGCTACCGGGGCACCGTCCGCCGCACCGGCCTGGTCTGGGTCAACCCGCTGCTGCGCCGGCGCCGGGTGGACGTGCGACTGCGGCACTGGCGCAGCGAGCCGGTCAAGGCGGTCGACCGGACCGGCACGCCGATCGTCGTCCGGCTGCTGATCGTCTGGCGGGTCAAGGACACCGCGCGGGCGCTGCTGGCGATCGAGGACCACGAGAGCTACCTGCGCGAGCAGGTCCAGGCGGTACTCACCCGCACCGCGTCCATCCTGCCGTGCGACAGCAACGCGGCGCCCGGGCCCGCGCTGCGTGACGGGCAGTGGTTCGCCGACGAGCTGACCAGAGCACTGGCCGCCGAGGTCGCCCCGGCGGGCCTGGAGGTCTACTCGGCGCAGCCGCTGGCGCTGGACTACGCGCCCGAGGTCGCCGAGTCGATGCGCCGCCGCCGGCTGGCCGACCTGGACGCGGGCCTGCGGACGGTGCTGGTGGACGACGCGGTCGAGGCGGCGGCGCTCGCCGTCCGGCGGCTGGAGCGCGCCACCGCCCACGAACTGGACGAGGCCGCCCGCAGTGCGCTGATGGAGCAGTTGCTGGTCGCCTTCGTCGCCCCGGCCGGAGTGGCCGCCTCGGTACCGCCCCCGGCCGCACGGGCCGGGCGGAAGGAAGGACGACCCGCATGAGGATAGCCACCGGCGCGTACGCCGATCCCGGCCTCGACCTCGGCGCCGATTTCGACGCCGCCCTCGACCGGGGCCTGATCGGCTTCGAGGAGAGCACCGGCAGCATCCCCGCGATCGCGGGGTGCGGCTGCCCGAACTGCGCGGCCCGGCCGCGCACCGCCCGCCCCGCGACGGGGACCGGCGGCAGCCGAATACACCGCGCCGTGCGAAGTACCTGCCTGGCAACCACCGTGCTGGCGGGCGCAGGCGTGGTCGGCCTGACGGCCGGTGCCGGGTCCGCGCACGCCGCGGCCGGGAAGCAGGGCTGGGACGGGTCGAAGTACTGGTTCAAGAACGGCGCCGGCGAGTGGCGGTGGACCAGCCACTACGACGTCTACGCGGGCCGCACCGGCCAGTCCGGCGGCTCGGGCGGTGCCAGTGGCAAGGCGGCCGCCGTGTCCAACGGTTCGGCCTCCTCCGCTTCCTCCTCCGGACTGCGCCAGGGCTGGGACGGGTCGAAGTACTGGTTCAAGAACGGCAGCGGCGAGTGGCGGTGGACCAGCCACTACGACGTCTACGCGAGCCGCACCGGCCAGTCCGGCGGCGGCGCTGATCCCGCTCCCGCCCGGCCCGCGGCCACGCCGTCGGCGGACCAGGCACCGGCCTCCGGCAGCATGGAGGCGGCCATCGACTACGCGCTCGCCCAGCTGGGCAAGCCGTACGTCTGGGGCGGCAACGGCCCGTCAGGCTACGACTGCTCGGGGCTCGTCCAGCAGGCCTACCGGCGCAGCGGGATCAGCCTGCCGCGGGTGGCCGACGACCAGTACGCGGCCACCACGCCGATCAGCGCGGGGCAGCTGCGCCGCGGCGACCTGGTGTTCTGGTCGGACAGCGGCCGGGCCTCCGGGATCCACCACGTGGGGATCTACCTGGGCGGCGGCAAGTTCGTCGAGGCGCCCCGGCCCGGCAAGACGGTCCGGGTCTCCACTCTCAACTCGGGCTACTACCCGACCCACTTCGGGCGGCCGTAGCGCCGGGGCGCACCGGGCCCTCGACGGCACGCCGCTGTCGGGGGCCCGAAGCGTGACCGTGGCCACCTGGTCGTCCCCGCGGATACATCGGGTGCGCAGTTCGGGCCCGATCTGCCAATGGGCCGGTGCGCCAAGCGCGTTGGCCGTCCTTTTCCGGGCCGATTCGCCGACCGCCCGGAAAATCGCTCGGATTTCGTCGACGGTTCCGGCGCGGGCCCTCAGATCGGCGGGGCCGACGGTCATCCTGCGGGTGTTACCGCCCGGGCCCGGATTGTCTGCGGCATCGAGGGCCGGGCGCGCGTACTTCTTCCGGTCCTCGTGGTCGAAGAGCCCGTCCCGGGCGGGATTCCCGGCGATGCCGCCGCCGTGGTGGATTCGGCGTTGAAGTCCCGCTCCGCGTCAGGTCGTTCGTGGACCAAGTCTGATCACTGCGGACGGCGTTCCCAACCGGGCGGGGTTCGCCGGGAACGGGCGCAGGCTGCGAACGGGCCCGGGTGGGGGCGGGTTCGCAGCCTGCGGGTGGGGCGGGGTCAGGCGGAGGCGGCGTCGAGGAGGGCGGTCTGTTCGGGGGTGAGTCGGAGCGTGGTGGCTGCCAGCAGGGGCGGGAGCTGCTCGACGGTGCGGGCGCTGGCGATGGGGGCGGCGACCGTCGGCCGCCCGGCCAGCCAGGAGAGGGCGACCGTGGCGAGGGCGACGCCGTGCTCCCCGGCGACGGTGTCCAGGGCTGCCAGCACCTTCGGGCCGCGCGGGTCGTCCAGGTAGCGGGCGGCGCCCTCGGAGCGGGCGCTGTCGACGCCGGGGCCGCCGGGGCGGTACTTGCCGGTGAGGAACCCGGAGGCGAGCGCGTAGTACGGGACGGTGGCGAGGCCGTGCTCGGCGACCACGTCGGCCAGCGGGCCCTCGAAGGTGCCGCGCGAGACCAGGTTGTAGTGCGGCTGGACGGCGACGTACTTGGCCAGGCCCTCGCGGTCGGCGAAGGCCAGCGCCTCGGACAGCCGCTCGGCGCCGATGTTGGAGGCGCCGACCGCGGCGACCTTGCCCTCGCGGACCAGCTCGTCCAGTGCGGTGACGAACTCCTCGACCGGGGTGTCGTCGTCCCGGTGGGTGTAGTACAGGTCGATCCGCTCGACGCCCAGGCGGCGCAGCGAACCCTCGGCCGCGGCCTTGATGTTGGCCGCGCCCAGACCGCCGGCCTCGGGATGCATGCCGACCTTGGTGGCGATCACGACGTCGTCGCGGTTGCCGCGGCTGCGCAGCCAGTTGCCGAGGACGGTCTCGGACTCGCCGCCGGTGTTGCCCGGGGCCCAGGCCGAGTAGACGTCGGCGGTGTCGACGAAGTTGCCGCCGGCCGCGGCGTAGGCGTCCAGGACGGCGAAGGACTGCTGCTCGTCGGCCGTCCATCCGAAGACGTTGCCGCCGAGGGAGAGCGGGAAGACGGACAGGTCGGAGGCGCCGAGGCGGACCCGGCCCGGGGCGTCGCTGTGGTTTCCGGTCATGGTCGGATTCAACCGGATCGCACTGGGCGGCATTCCGCGTGTCGGGCGGACTTCACGAGGATGTCGTACCGCCGTTGCGCGACCGGGTGGTGGGGGTCGCGCAGGAGGGGTCCGGGGTGTCCGTGAGGTGGGCGGATTCGTTAGAGTCCGTGCCATGGCTGACAACGACTACGACCCCGCCGGCAGCACCCAGATGTTCCGGGCGTTCGTCGACGAGACCCCGGCGGCCCCGCAGGCGCCGGGCACCGTCTCCACCTACGGCCGCAGCAACAGCGGTGGTGGTGGCCGCACCGGCGTGATCGCGCTGGTCGCCGTCATCGTGCTGGCCGTGTTGGGCGGCGTCATCTGGCTGGCGGTCAAGTGATCCTCGCGCGGGTGACCCGGACGAGGGTCACCCGCGCGACGGAAACCGGTGCGCCGAGAACCGGTGCGCCGGTGCTCAGCAGGGCTTGCGCCAGGCGTCCAGGTCGAGCTTCTTCTGCATCGAACTGAAGCCGAGCGACTTGGCCTTGGCGCAGAACTGGTCCGTGCCGAGCTTGTACTCGACGTGGAAGACCGCCTTGCCCGCCTTGACGAACGGCGCGACCCGGTCGCACTCGTCGAACTGCGAGCACTCCTCGTTGACCGCGAAGTCGAAGTCCGGCAGCAGCGCCGGGATCTGGTCGAGGTCGTTCTTCAGACCGATGGCCAGGCCGCGTTCGTGGGCGAGCTGGGCCAGCATGCGGTTGTACTTGATCTGGTCGTCAGGAGTGAGCGGGAAACCGCTGTTCTGGTTGTAGGCCTCGATGGTGTCCGGCTCGATGGCGTCGAAGCCCTTGCTCTTGCACATGTCGAAGCGGGCCGCCATCAGCGGCTTGAGCTGGTCGAGCTTGCGGATGTCGAACCACTTCTCGCCCTTCCAGCCGGTGTCGGAGCCCTGCAAGGACTTGGCGAAGGCCGCGGAGTCGGGGCGGAAGTTCTCCCAGGAGCCGGCGTTGATGTAGCAGATCACCTTGCGGCCCTTGGCGTGCAGCGCGGCCACCACCGAGGCGTCGTTCTCGAAGCCGTCGATGTCGTAGACCGGGACGTCCACGGACTGGTCGACGGTGCCGCCGAGCTGCCACTGCCAGGCGAGGCCCGGGGTGGGCTGCCAGCGGGCGCCGGCGGGCTGCGGGGCGGTGGTGCCGCCGGGAGTTCCGCCTGGGGTCCCGGGGGTGCCCGGGGCGGTGGTGGCGCCCGGGGGCGTGGTGGCGGCGGGCGCGGTGGGCGAGCCGGGGGCGCTGGGCGTGCCGGGGGCCGGGGGTGTGGTGCCGGCGTCCGACGGGGTGCCCGGGGTTGCGCTGCCGTCCGGGGTGGTCGGGGCGGTGGCCGCGGGCGGGCTGCTCGGGGAGCCGTCGGCCGAGGAGCCGTCGTCGTCCGAGCCTGAGCTGCTGCACGAGGTCGCCAGCAGGGCGGCGGCGATGGTGATGGCGGCCGGCAGGAGCCGGGTACGGCGGTTCACGGTAGTCGAACTCCGGATCGGGTCAGGTCAGTTCAGCAGCGGTCAGGCCGTAGGGCAGGGTGCGCCAGGGGTTCTCCCCGGCGCCCGGTACGGCGCAGCCGACGCCGGCCCGGCGGGCGGCGATCAGCGCGGTGGCGTCCTCGGCGTGTTCGGCGGGGACGTCGTACACCAGGTGGCAGAAGCGGGAGGCCGCGTGGCGGCCGGTCCACAGCGGGAGCGTCATCGCGCGGTACGTGTCCCAGTCGCCCTCGAAGGTGACCAGCAGGTCGGCCAGGCCGACTTCGGCGTACCCCGGGTCGGGGTGCTCGCCGTGGCCGAAGACCACGGTGCCGCAGCCGGCCGCGCGCGCGGCCGTGGCCAGCCGCCGGTAGTGCGCGAGGGCGCCCGGGTGGGTGGCCACCTGGTCGAGGTAGACGCCGGTGATGTCGTGGCGTTGACGGTAGGTCAGGATGTCGGCGACCACCGCCGCGTGCGGTCGGCGGCCGTAGTCGGTGTCGGTGTAGCCGACCAACGGCACTCCGGCCGCGCGGAGTCGGTCGGCGGCCTCGGCGAAGACGTTGTCCGGGTTCTCGCCGGGCCCGTCGGCGAGGTTGAGCACGACGGCGGCGATCCGGCCCGGGTCGGCGGCGGCGACCGCCTGCCAGGCCGCCGGGTCCACCGCGGGGTGGACGTACAGCGGCACCAGCAGGCGGCCGTCGGGGATGATCCCGCCGGTCATGCGACGACCGGTGGGGAGGCGGGCTGGGCGGTGCTGAGCCACAGGTCGCGCAGGGTGTCGGCGAGGTCCGTCTCCGGGTGCCAGTCGAGCTCCCGGGCGGCGGCCGACACGTCGGCCTGCTGCCAGGAGACCGCGGCCGAGCGCTCGGAGCCCGCCCCGCTCTCGTCGATCCGGCCGGTGAAGCCGGCCGCGGCGGCCAGCCCGTCCGCGATCGCCCGGACCTGCCGGGCCTGCCCGGAGGCGAGGTTGAGCACCCGGGGGAGCGGACGGTCCGCGGCGGCGGCCAGGCCGACCGCGCGGGCGATGTCCCGGGCGTCGACGAAGTCGCGGTAGGCGGAGAGGTCGCCGACCGTGATCACGCCGTCGGCGCCCTCGGGCGCCACCCGGAGCAGCTCGGCGGCCAGCCGGCCGGGCAGCGAGCCCGCCGGTGCCCCCGGGCCGACCGGGTTGAACACCCGCAGGACCACGGCGTCCAGCGCCGAGCCGGCCACCGCGAGGGAGCCGGCCAGCTTGGTCGCGCCGTACACGCCGACCGGGCGGGCATCGGAGTCCTCGGACAGCGAGCTGCCCGCCGGACAGACGCCGTACTCGCCGGCCGAACCGATGTGCACCAGCCGGGTCTTCGGGGCGCCGAGCTGCAGCGCCTCGCAGAGCACGGCCGGGCCGCGCGCGTTCACCTCGGCGAGCTTGACCGCGCTGCCGGCCACCGCGCCGGCGAAGTTGACCACCACGTCGGGTGCCAGCGCGGCGAGTTCCTCGCCGAGCGGGCCGGCCTGGGCGGTGGCCAGGTCCAGCCGGAGGTCGTGGGCGGGCCGCCGGCCCGCGGTCAGCACGGTGGCACCGGGCAGTGACCGCAGGACGGCGGTGGCGTGACGGCCGAGGAAGCCGTCGCCGCCGAGGAGCAGGATTCTCACGCGGCCCGTCCGTCACTCTGGGCGCCCGCGGTGGCGGGAGCCTCGGCCGTGTCGTCCGGGGCGGTGCGGGCGGCCGGGATCGGTAGCTCCGCCACGCCCTGGCCAGCGGCGGCCGACTCGAAGGGCATCAGCACCGGTCGGATGGACGAGAACTCGGCGTTCGCCCGGTCGTAGTCGTCCGGGCGGCCGATGTCCAGCCAGTAGCCGCCGAAGTCGTACGCGGCGGGCGGGGTCTTGGCGGCGAGCAGGTCCAGCACCAGCTCGTCGAAGCCCAGCGGCAGGCCGGGGGTGTACTTGGCGAGTGCCGAACGGGACACGCCGTACACGCCCATCGAGACGCGGTAGTCGATGCTCGGCTTCTCCTGGAAGCCGGTGATGCTGCCGGACTCGGCGGTCAGCACACCGAAGTCGATCTTCACCTGACGGGCGTAGGTGGCGATGGTGAGCGGCGCCCCGGACGCCTCGTGGTGCTTGAGCACCCCGGCGAAGTCCAGGTCGGTGAGGATGTCGCCGTTCATCACCAGGAAGTGCTCCGGCAGGCGGTCCTGCATGGTGAGCAGCGGGCCCATGGTGCCGAGCGGGCTGTCCTCGACGGCGTAGCCGACCCGCAGCCCCCACTGGGAGCCGTTGCCGACGTACGCGCGGATGATGTGGCCGAGGTGGCCGATGGCCAGGGTGACGGTCTTGAAGCCCGCGGCGGCGAGCTGGCGCATCACGATCTCCAGGATCGCGTGCTGGTCGCCGATCGGGACGAGCGGCTTGGGAAGCGCGGTGGTGTACGGGCGGAGGCGGACGCCCTTACCGCCGGCCAGGATCACTGCATGCATGGTGTTTCCCCCACGGAAAGGATGTGCAGGACACGAACCTTGGTTACCAGGACGGGCATTGATCGCTACGGCGGTCAGACGTTGTAGATGTCGGTCTTGTAGCGGGCCAGGTTGGCCGGGTCGCGGAAGAACTCGATGGTCTGCTCCAGGCCCTGCTCCAGGGTGAACTGGGGGGCCCAGCCGGTGGCCTCGCGCAGCCGGGTGGCGTCCGCGACCAGGCGCATGACCTCGGAGTTAGCCGGGCGGATGCGCTGCTCGTCCTCCTTCACCAGGAGGTCGACGCCCATCAGCTTGCCGACCAGGGAGACGAGGTCGCCGACCGAGATCTCGCCGCCGGTGCCGGCGTTGAAGGTCCTGCCGACCACGGTCTCGGCGGGAGCGGTGCCGACCGTGCGGAACGCGTGCGCGGTGTCCTTGACGAACGTGAAGTCGCGGGTCGGGCGCAGGTCGCCGAGGGTGATCTCGGTCTCGCCGGCGGCGACCTGGGCGATCACGGTCGGGATGACGGCGCGCATCGACTGACGCGGGCCGAAGGTGTTGAACGGGCGCAGGGTGACGACCGGGGTCTCGAAGCTGGCGTGGTAGCTGTCGGCCAGCCGGTCCCCGCCGGCCTTGGAGGCGGCGTACGGGGACTGGGTGTTGATCGGGTGGTCCTCGGTGATCGGCACGGTCTGCGCGGTGCCGTACGTCTCGCTGGTGGAGGTGTGCACCAGGCGCGGGATCTCCTGGTGGCGCACCGCCTCCAGCACGTTCAGGGTGCCGGTGACGTTGGTGTCGACGTACGAGTGCGGGGCCCGGTAGGAGTACGGGATCGCTATCAGGGCGGCCAGGTGGTAGACCGCCTCGGTGCCCTTGACCAGGCCGTTGACCGAGCCCGGGTCCCGGACGTCGCCGAGGACGATCTCGACCGAGTCCAGCACCTCCTTGGGCAGGGTCTCCAGCCAGCCGAAGGACGAGAAGGAGTTGTACTGGACCATGGCCCGGACCTGGTGCCCGTCGGCAACCAGGGACTCGACGAGGTGGGAGCCGATGAAGCCCTCGGCTCCGGTGACCGCGACGCTGCTCATGCGTGATTCGCTCTCTCGATTTTGGGAACGGCCGGACTCCCGGTGGCGACCGGCCGGTGGTGGTTCAGCTGTGCCGTGAAGCGTGTGCGGGTGAAGCGTGTTGCGGTGAAGCGCGTTGTGGAGCGTGTTCAGGTGGAGCGGGTCCAGCGGTGCACGCGAATTGGGCGTGCGTGATTTCGGTGTTCAGCGGTGCTGGGTGGTGCGGCCGAGCGCAGGCCCGGCGATGGCGGTGAGGAGCAAGGCGGCCGCCCCGCAGCCGATCAGCTGCAGGACGATCGGATCCGCACCGGTCAGCAGCCCGGCGCTCTCGGCACCCGCGGCGGCCAGACAGATGAGGGCGGTGCTCCAGCTGAACCCGAAGGCGTTCAGCAGCAGCGCCAGCCAGAGCGAGCCGCCGAGGAGCAGCATCGCGCCGAGCTGCGGCACGCCGAGCGCGGGGGCGCCGGGCCACAGCACGGTCGTGGCGGCGTCCAGCGCGGCCACGGTGGTGAGGTAGATGAACAGGCAGCCGAGCAGGATCCCGCCGGTGCGGCGGGTGAACTGTCCGCTGGTGTGACTGGTGCGCAGCGCGGCCACGGCCATCGCCCGGTAGCGGAAGAGCAGCCACTCGGCGAGGCCGAGACTGAGCGTCAGCGCGATCATGGCCGGTCCGGTCGGGGTGGCCTTCGCGCCGTGCGCGGCGCCGGTCTGCACGGCCTGGTGGATGGTCTCGCCGAGGCCGGCGATCAGCGTGAGGGTGCCGCAGGCCAGGCCGAACAGCAGGTGCGGGACCTCCTGGCGGATCGGCAGCTTCAGCTCGACGGACTCCTTCTCGCCGCCGCGGATGCAGAACAGCAGCTCCCGGGCGGCCAGGCCGACCGCCAGCACCAGCGAGACGAGCAGCACGACCGTCCGCACGACCTGCGGGACGTCCGCGGCCAGCACCACGCCCGCGCCCACCGAGGCCGGAACCAGGGCCAGCAGCAGGAACTTCTCCCGCCCCAGCACCAGCAGGACGGTGGCCGCGCCCAGGTACAGCGACTGCCCGGCGGCGAAGAAGAGCGCGCCCAGCGGCCCGCCGACCACGTACGCCGCGGTGGACGCGACCAGTGCGCCCAGCGGCGCCCCGAGGGCCAGGCAGATCGCGGCCTCGCGGCGCCGCAGCCGGCCGAGCCAGCGGTACGAGCGGTGTGCCAGCGCCTGGTTGAAGCCCCAGCTGACCAGCGTCGCGACGGACAGCGCGAGCATGCCGGAGGGCAGGCCGAACCGCATCCGGGTGGCCGCGAACAGGTTGGCGCCGAGCAGGTAGCCGAGCCCGGGCAGGGCGAACACCAGGCCGCGCACGACGCAGCGCCAGGGGTCGGCCCGCCACGGGTTGGCGAACTCGGAGCTCGGGCCGGGATAGCGGCGCTCGACCTTCTCGAACAGCTCCTCGGCGAGGGTGAACGAGTCGGGGCGGCCGTACAGCAGGGCGGCCTGCTCGTCGGAAAGGCCGTCGGACTCCAGGAACGCGGCGATCTCGTACGGGTGGACGGCATCGGCGCAGATGTCGTGCAGCCGCTCGGCGAGCTCGTCCAGCGGATCCGCGGAGAGGTCGAGCTGCTCCTCGGGCTCGGGCTGGGCCGGCAGGGCGGGGCGGCGGCGCTTGAGCGGCAGGGTGCGCAGCTGCATCGTCCGCTCGGAGCCGCCCTCGTCCTCCACGAGCCGCAGGGGGCCACTCATGCTGCCACCTCGCTGCGCTCGGCGGCCGCTTCGCGGTACACGCACCTGTCGATGGTTCTCTCGCTCCGCTCGTTCACGCGCCCCCCGCTGTGCTCGGCGGCCGCTTCGCGGTACACGCGCCTGTCGATGGTTCTCTCGCTCCGCTCGTTCACGCGCCCACCTCGCTGTGCTGGGGCTGGGCGGCGGCGAGCTGCTGGTCCCAGTCGGTGGTGGGGGTCTGGTCGGTGACGGCCACCACGCCGTCCGGCATCCAGCGGGCGGTGCCGAGGAGTTCGGTGTAGATGCCCCGGAAGCCGTCGATGTTCTGGCGGAGCGTGAACTGTTCGATGACCCGCAGCCGGGCCTGTTCGCCCAGGCGGGCGCGCCGTTCGGCGTCGCGCAGCAGCTCGATCGCGGCGGCCGCCATCGGTTCGGGTTCGCGGGGAGGGACGACGAGTCCGGTGTCGCCGACGGCTTCGCGGACGCCGCCGACGTCGGTCGAGACGGTCGCGCGGCCGCAGGACATCGCCTCGATCAGGGTGAACGGGAAGCCCTCGCTGATGCTGGAGAGCATGACCACGTTGCCCGCCGCGTACGCGTCGGTGATGTCGGCGACGCGGCCCTCGAAGGCCACCGAGTCGGCGATGCCGAGTTCGGCGGCCAGGGCTATGCAGCCGTCCCGGTAGGCCTCGCCGCCCTTGGGGGTTCCGCCGAAGAGCCGCAGCCGCGCCTCGGGGATCTCACGGTGGACGATGGCGAAGGCCCGGATCAGCGTCTCCAGGTCCTTGATCGGGTCGACCCGGCCGGCCCAGCTGAGGGTCGGCGTCTCGGGTTCGGGCCCGGCGGGCGGGAAGGCCGCCGGGTCCACGCCGTTGTAGACGGTGCGGATGTGGGCGGACGGCGTGCCGCCGCGCTCCTCCCAGCGCCGGTTGTACCGGTTGCCGGGGGTGACCAGCGCGGCCTGCCGGTAGCTCTCCTCGGCCAGCATCCGGTAGAAGCCGAGCAGCAGCGCCTTGACCGGCCAGCGATACGGGCCGGTGCGGTAGCCGAGGTAGCGCTCGCGCAGGTAGATGCCGTGCTCGGTGAGCAGAAACGGTACGCCGTACTGCTGGGCGGCGATCAGCCCCGGCAGGGTGGCCAGCCCGCCGCTGGCGGCGTGCGCGACGCCGCCGGTGGGCGGTTCGACCGAGAGCGGCCGCAGGGCGTGCTCGAGCAGGTCGGTGGCGTTCAGGGCGTCGTGCATGGTGGGCCGGGAGACGGCGGTGGGCAGGTAGTCACGGGTCCAGACGTGCTGGAGGGTGCGCAGGGCGCGCTCGCTGCGCAGCGCCGGGCTGAGCAGCCCGCGCCGGGCGAGGTCGGCGAAGCCGTACAGCTCGGTGCCGAAGTGGGTGGTGTAGACCGGATCGAGGATGGAGTGGAGGAAGCGCTCGTACGCGTTGAGGAAGCGCCGCATCTCCTTGCCGCGGGGCGGTCCGGCCTCGGAGGCCGGGCCCCACAGCGGTGCGGTCGTGACCGACCGCACGTTGGCGGGCAGTTCCCAGGCCAGCGGTTCCTGGCCGGTACCAGTGACGGCGATGACGTCGAAGTCGACGTCCGGCATGCCTTGAACGAGCTGGTCGCACCAGACACTCACACCGCCGTGCTGGTGCGGATACGTCCCCTCGGTGAGCAGGGTGACGCGCATCTCCTGTCCCCCCTCCTGTTCCTTGCTTCGGTGTCCGGTCTGGGTGGCCGGAACGGGACCCGAGGCAGGGCCGGACCGGGCGACCGGCCCGGCCCCGCCATCGGGTGCTGCGGGCTACCGGTTGCCGGAGCGTCCGGTGGTACTGGTGCCGAGCGAGGCCGCCCCCCCGGTGGCCTTACCGCTCTTGGCGGCAGCGGCGGTGCCGTCGCTGCCGTCGGTGGCGACGCCCTTGCCGGGCACCGGGGTTCCGCTACCGGGGACCAGGGTCGGGGCGCTGGTACGACCGGTGTCGCTCGGGCCCACCGGGACGGGAGTGGCGACGCCCTGCGGGACGACCTTCTTGTCCGCCGGGGCCGGGGCCGGGACGGACTTGGCCGCGACGCCGGGGGCGACGGCGGCCGGGGCGGCCGGGGTGCCGGCCGAGGGGAGCTGCAGGGAGACGCTGCTCTGCAGGGTGCCCGGGGACACCCAACCGGAGAGCGTACCGGCGTAGGACGAACCGAAGGCGGTCGATCCGATGACCAGCTTCTGAGAAGTTCCGGTCGGCATGGTGGCCTGGACCTGAACACCGGCCGGAGCGTTGACCGTGATGGTGTTGCCGACCCGGTAGCCGGTGACCTGGCCGGCCGAGATGGCCGAGTTCCAGGCGGCGCGGCGCTGGAACTCCAGGCCGATCTCGCGCTCGCCGAGGTTCACGATCGGGGTGTTGTCGGCGTGCAGCGACCGGTAGGTGCCGAGGATCTTCTCCAGCACCGGGTAGAGGATCCGGTCCTCGGACAGGTTCGACTGGTGGATGAAGTGTGGCCGCGGGTCGTTGCTCAGCACGTGCCCGAGGTCGATCCGGGCCTCCAGCGGCACGATGTACGACTGGAATCCGGTGTTGGCGTCCAGCGGCTGCGTCAGGCAGGTGGAGTTGGCGTTGTTCTCACAGACGCCGCTGCCGCCGTTGGCCTTGCTGGTGTAGATCCAGTTGTACTCGTCGGCCTCCTCCTTCGCCGTGCCGGCGTTGTAGAAGACGTTCATCGGGTAGCGCGGCACGGTCAGCGTGGACGAGCCGACGGTCCGCTGGGCGGGCTCGCGGGAGGCGTCGCTGCCGGTGAACTTGATGCCGTTGGCGGCCAGCGCCGGCGCCAGGTTCGGGTTGTCGCTGGTCTCCTGCGGGGCGGTCAGCAGACCGGAGTGCTCGCCGGTGACCAGGGCCTGCGGGTCGACCTTCAGGCCGTTCTTGGCGGCCCAGTCGAAGTTGTCCTTGATCTGGCCCGAGATGGTGTTCTGGTCGGTCCAGACGGTCTTGCCCGAGGAGTCCTTGGTGCAGCGCCACGGCACCACGGTGACGTCCTGGACGCAGCCCAGGTACGGGTGGGTGTAGGTGTGGTTGACCCAGCGGTAGCTGTTCTGGTCGGCGATCATCTGGTTGGCCGTGGGGTCCACCGTGGTCTGGTGGTCGGCCTTCCAGTCCTCGCTGCCGCCGCCGTTGAACACCATGTCCAGGGTGAAGTTGTTGGCGGTCTGCCACTGCTTGAGGTGCTGGGCGTCGTCCGGCGTCATCCGGATCGGGCTGGCCGTGTCCGGGGTGCCGGGCGGGCAGGTGACGTCGCCGGGGGTGCACTTGAGCACGGTGTCCCAGCGGTCGTCGGCCAGGAAGACGTCGTCCACGTGGGCCGCGAAGTAGTTGCGGTCGTAGCCGAGGTGGACGCCCTGGGTGATCCAGTCGACCATGCCGCGGGCCAGCAGGCGGTACTGCTGCTGGTACTGGTTGTAGACGAACGTGACGACCAGTTCCTTGCGGCCGTCGTGGGTGTACTCGCCGACCAGCGAACCGCGCGAGGTGGTGCTCGGGATCGCGGCGTCGACCAGCGGGACGAACGAGGCGCCGGCCGGCAGGTTGGCCAGTGGCGTGGCCAGGTAACCGTAACTCTCGCTGACGGTCGGGTCGTTGTCCTCGAACGGAACGCTGCCCTTCAGGTACCCGAACGGGCCCGAAGTGCCGGCCGTGGTGGTGGCGCCCTGGAATCCGTCCAGCGTGCCGTAGTAACCGGGATTCACCGCGTAGTTCAGCCCCACCGCAGGACTGGCGAACGTGTACGCGTCGATCTGCCGGATTCCGAATGCGGCTTCGTAGCCCGCGATGGCCGTCATCTCGGCCGCACTGTTGGGGAAGGGGTTTTCGTTGGGAAGGACGATGCCCTGGTACTTCCCGCGGGGCTGGCCGTTCACCGTGTCGCTGAGGAAAGCGGAGTTGATGATGGGACGGTTGGTGTCGTTGAGGTTGACGACCTTGTACGGGGTGCCCTGGTTCTTGAGTTCGGCGGTGATCGCCGCGACCGACGGGCCTCCGTCGTCGATGACCAGGATGGTGAGGTCGATCCTGGGCGGCGTGTCGCCGTGGGCCAGGGTGGTCTGCAGGCCGCTGGCCAGCAGAACTGCCGCCGCGCACGCGGCAACTCTTCGGGTCGCTCGACCCATGGTGATCCTCCCCTTGGGTAGGCGCCTCGCTGCTCAGCGCTCGCCTGCCCTGTAGCTGTTCGCGGGCAGCAGGCTGCCCGGCGCCCATCCTGGTCGAGGGGGGCCTCTGCGAGGGACCAATTGGGCGAGAGTGCAGCGAACCTGTTACCAACGTTCATGGCGAAGCCATGAAGGCGCCGATTGTGACCGGAACCGGACCGGCCATGCAAATAATGAATTGAGAATGAAAAAGCGGAAGCTGAGAGCTACACCTGGTTACCGCCCGTGCGGCTTGGGCGGACCACCGGACACCTACACTGTCGTCGTCGCGCATGACACTCTTGCACATCTTGCCGACGCCTTGGGCAGGTTCATGCAATATCGGGCACCGCTGTGCCATGTGACAGTCCGAATATGCAATGGAGGTGCTCGTGCGGCCGATCGGCGGACCGAGTCCGGTGCAATCGGGGCCGGGCGGAAAGCGGCGCCGGAACCGGTCGAACGGCGCTGGTCGGGCGCAGTCCCGGACTGCGCGGTGCGCTCAACGACCGTGATCCCGACGGCTATTGGACGGTCGGCGGGCGGGCGCCGCGGCCCTGTGCAGTGATGGCCTGAACCATGTCATTACCGACGAGTTCGGCCCGCTGCGCGCACGCCGTCGGCGCCGACCGCGGAACTGTCCTCGCCGACTACCTGCGCACCGTCGAGCGCGCCCGTCGAACGCGCCACCGCAGTGGCCGGCCCGGGCGATGGACGACGCCGTCCTGGGGGGGGGGGGGGGGGGAGGGGGGGGAGGGGGAGGGGGGGGGGGTTCGGGTGTTTGGTCCCTTCCTTTTCGTCTCCTCCCTTAGGGGGGTCGGTTTGTTGTGGGGGAGACGGGGGGAGC
>NZ_JBWKEQ010000009.1:43082-84381 GCF_056435365.1 Kitasatospora sp. NPDC043949
GTAGGTCCACCCGCAAACCACGCCACCTCGTTTCCCTCCCGGGGGAGCCCCCCCCCCCCCCCCGCCGGCCCCCCCCCCCCCCCCCCGGGACGGCGACGGAGGGCTTCCCTGGGCTTGTCAGCCCTCGCTGATCAGGCCCTCACGGAGCTGGGTCAGCGTCCTGGTGAGCAGCCGGGAGACGTGCATCTGGGAGATGCCGATCTCCTCGCCGATCTGCGACTGGGTGAGGTTGCCGAAGAACCGCAGCATGATGATCCGGCGCTCGCGCGGCGGCAGCTTGGCCAGCAGCGGCTTCAGCGACTCCCGGTACTCGACGCCTTCCAGCGCGAGGTCCTCGTAGCCGAGCCGCTCGGCCAGCGGTCCGTCGCCGTCCTCCTCGCTGGGGCTGGAGTCGAGCGAGCTGGCGGTGTACGCGTTGCCCACCGCGAGGCCCTCGACCACGTCCTCCTCGCTGACCCCCAGGCAGGTGGCCAGCTCGGCGACGGTGGGGGAGCGGTCCAGCCGCTGGGACAGGTCGTCACCGACCTTGGTGAGCGCCAGTCGCAGCTCCTGGAGCCGCCGGGGCACCCGGACCGACCAGCTGGTGTCCCGGAAGAAGCGCTTGATCTCGCCCACCACGGTGGGCATCGCGAAGGTGGGGAACTCCACCCCGCGCTCGGGGTCGAACCGGTCGATCGCCTTGATCAGGCCGATGGTGCCGACCTGGACGATGTCCTCCATCGGCTCGTTGCGGCTGCGGAAGCGCGCCGAGGCGTACCGGACCAGCGGCAGGTTGAGCTCGATCAGGGTGTCGCGGACGTACGTGTGCTCCGCGCTGCCCGGTTCCAGGGCGGCCAGCCGCAGGAACAGCGAGCGCGACAGCGTCCGGGTGTCCAGCCCGGAGCCGGGCGGCGCCTCGGGCCCGGGCGGCGCGGCGGCCGGGACCCGCTGGAGCGGGATCCGGTCCTCGGCGACAGCCGTACCGTTGGCCTGACCAGCGTGGATCTCCGCAGTGCCCAGCTCTCCGGACATGCGCCCACCCCCTTGTGACTGACAGTTGAACGGGGGCCGTCGCACGGAGGTTCCCGGCGGGGGCCCTCCCCCTCCATACCGGAACACGGTCCACGGCAAACCCGAACGTCGCAAGATGTCACGCGAGGGTAACGCGCTGCAATCTCAGTCTTCCCAGGAGTTGCCGGTCCGAAGCCTCGTCAGGATGCGGGAGAGCAGCCGCGAGACGTGCATCTGGGACATCCCCAGCTCGGTGCTGATCTGCGACTGGGTCAGGTTGGCGAAGAACCGCAGCATCACGATCCGCCGCTCCCGCTCGGGCAGCTGGACCAGCAGGTGGCGGACCATGTCCCGGTGCTCGACCTCGGCCAGCGCGGAGTCCTCGTAGCCGAGCCGGTCCAGCAGGGCGAGCCCGCCCTCGTGCTCCTGCGCCGCTTCCAGCGAGGCCGCGTTGTAGGCCCGCCCGGCGTCCAGGCAGGCCCGGACGTCCTCCTCGGGGATCCGCAGGCTGGCGGCGATCTCCGGCACCTTGGGGGCCCGGCCGTGCAGCACCGTCAGCTCCTCCATCGCGCCGCTGACCTGGACCCACAGCTCCTGGAGCCGGCGCGGGACGTGCATGGTGCGGACGTTGTCCCGGAAGTAGCGCTTGATCTCGCCGAGGATGGTCGGCAGTGCGTAGGTGGGGAACTGGACGCCGCGGGTGGGGTCGAAGCGGTCGATCGCGTTGATCAGGCCGATGGTGCCGACCTGGACGACGTCCTCCATCGGCTCGCTGCGGCTGCGGAAGCGGGTGGCCGCGTAGCGGACCAGGGGGATGTTCACCTCGATCAGGGCGGCCCGGACCCGCTCCCGCTCTGGGGTGCCCGGGGGCAGCTCCGCGAGCCGTTCGAACAGCACCCGGGTCAGCGTCCGGACGTCCACCGCGGGGCGGCCGCCGGGGCCGCGCAGACCGTCCGGGCGGAGCTCGCCGGCCGGGCTGATGATCGACGCCAGTACCTCGTCGGACACGTCACCCCTCCCTCAGTCGATAACGAAGGGCCCTGCGGATCGGGTGTCGCGGCTGCTTCACCACCTCGCCATGTCCGGCAAAACCGGTCATAGCATCACAAGGCGGGCGCAGGTCGGGCAAGCACCCGGCGGAGGTGTGTTGGTGCGGGGTCGGGGCTTCACCGGGCTTCCCGCCCAGGCGCCGCACGGATCGTTCCGGGGTGGAGCAAGGCGCCCCGTCCGGTGGCCGGACGGGGCGCGGCGGGCCGTCCGAGGGACGGACCCGGGTGCCTCGGGTGTCAGACCTCGATGTCGGCGATCACCCAGGTGGCGAATTCGCGCCACTGACCGGCCGCGGCCTGATGGGCCGGGTGGGTCAGGTACGCGTGCAGGGCGTCGCGGTCCTCGACCAGGCTGTTGATCGCGTAGTCGTGGGCGATGTCCCGCTCGGTGGTGTTCCAGCCGCACTCCCACTCGCGCAGCTCGGGGATCAGCGAACCCAGCTCGGCGAACGCCTTGGCGCCGGCGAGCGCGCGCTCGTCGTCCTTGCGGACGCCTTCGTTGAGCTTGAACAGGACCAGATGCCGGATCACGATTGCCGCTCCTCGCGGACGGGGACAGAGGGTCCCGCACACCGTAGCCGGTGCGCCGGGGCGGGACGACGGGCCCTACGCGACCGGACGGCTCACTTGATCAGCCCGGTCATGAAGGTGCCGACCGCCTTGGCCGCGTTCGAGATGCCCTCGAAGCCCAGTTGGACGAGCTGGGCGGAGCGGGCCGGCGAGCTGATGATCGAGTAGAGGACGAAGATGAGCAGGAGGGCCATGCCGATCTTCTTCGCCTGCGCCATCGGGTGTCGTCCTCTCCTGCTGTGGGCCGCCGCCATCCAGGTCCCCGAGCGGCCCTGCGGAAGCAGCTTATCCATCGGACGGGCTATCAAGTGTGCGACGCGTTCGCCCGGCGGGACGAAGGTCCCCGTGAGTGGGGCCTTTCTCCGGATGCCCGGAAACGTCCCGGGCGGCAGGATGGGAGACGTGCCGAGGATCTGGCAGGAATCCCCGGTGCGTGGATCCGGAGTTCCCCGCTGTGGGACCGGGCGCCGCGGCTTCCCCCCGACGCGGCGCCGGTTGTGGGACTCCGCCGGGGGAGCGGTCGTCCCCCCGAGCCGCTCCCCCTTTCCAGGCTCCGTACTCTCCGGGCGTTGGTGGTCATCAGCCCGGAGTACGGAGCCCTTTTCGCGTTCGAGGGTGCGCGGAAACGCCGAGGGCCCGTCCGGATCGGACGGGCCCTCGGGCTCTACAGCGGTAGCGGTGGGATTCGAACCCACGGTGGAGTTGCCCCCACACACGCTTTCGAGGCGTGCTCCTTTGGCCGCTCGGACACGCTACCGAGGGGAACTCTACCGGACGGGTGGCGCGGTCACGAAATCCGTATGGCCGGGCGGCCGACGGGGGAGCCGGCGGCGGAAGTCGGCGCCGGACGTCAGCGGTGGGACTCGAAGAACTCGCGCAGCTGCTCGCCGCACTCGTCGGCGAGGACGCCCCAGACCACCTCGGGGCGGTGGTTGAGCCGGCGGTCGCGCATCACGTCGAAGAGCGAGCCGGCCGCGCCGGCCTTCTCGTCGAGGGCGCCGTAGACCACCCGGTCGATCCGGGACAGCACGATGGCGCCGGCGCACATCGTGCAGGGCTCCAGGGTGACGACCAGGGTGCAGCCGCTGAGCCGCCACTCCCCGATCCGTTCGGCCGCCTGCCGGATCGCGACCACCTCGGCGTGCGCGGTCGGGTCGCCGACCGCCTCGCGCTCGTTGTGGCCGCGCCCGACCACCTCGCCGCCCGGGCCCAGGACGAGCGCCCCGACCGGGACGTCGCCGGTGGCCGGCGCCAGGGCGGCCTCGGCGATGGCGAGGCGCATCGGCGCCGCCCAGCGGTCACGGACCGGGTCGGGGCGGTCGGGGGCGGGCAGCGGGGCGATGCGGGGGACGGCCTGCGGGGCGGATGCGGACTGCATGGCATCCAGTGTCGGGTATCCGGCGGTGGGCACCGGCCTGGTCACCGCCCGCTACCGGACCGCCTCCAGGACCTCGCCGCAGCCGAGGGCCTCGGCGATCTCCTCCAGGGCGTCGCCCGGGACGGCGCCCTCGCCGCTGAGGGCGAGCAGCTCCTCGGCGGCAAGGCCGAACTCGGTGAGCAGGTGGGCGTCGCCGAGCGGGCCGACCGGGACGCCGCTGCGGGCGTCCTCGTCCTGCTCCTGCGTCTCCTCGTCCTCCTCCAGCTCGACGACCAGGTGGTCCAGGTCGCCGAACTCGCTCTCACCGGCCTGGTCGACCAGCTCGTCGGTGAGGACGGAGCCGTAGGAGCTGCGGGCGGCGGCGGCGCCGTCGGACACGAAGATCCGCGGGTCCTCCTCGCCGTCCACCCGGACGATGGCGAACCAGGCGTCCTCCTGTTCGATGAAGATCAGGACGCTGTCGTCGTCCTGCGTGGAGTCGCGGGCCAGTTCGGTCAGGTCGGCGAGGGTTTCGACGTCGTCGAGCTCCGTCTCGCTCACATCCCACCCGTCCTCGGTGCGAGCAAGCACTGCAGCGAAGTACGCCACCAGGGACACTCCCAAGATCTCGGTCTCGGCTGTCGGCGCGCTCGGGCAACGCGAAAATCTGGCCGCCCCCGCGCCAGAGGCGGTCCGCTCGTTCGGACCGTCCCATCGGAATCGTGACAGAAAGCCCGCCCTTGCGGGGGGTGTTCGGCAGCGCGTCTTTGCAGGTCGTGTCGGAAGGTCCGGCCGGCGGCCGGTGTGGCGCCGGCGCCACCGCCCGGGGCCCGTCGGATCCGGACCGGCCGGTCGGCGGAGCCGCGGGGGGAGCTGCGGAGGGCGCCGCGCCGGAACCGCTTCGGATCCTCGTCAGATCCGGAAGGTTCGCATCCGCATGGCTTCGCGCATCCGCCGTTCCTTGGTCCGCCGGGGCTGGACCCGCTCCCGGAGTTCGCGGGCCTCGGTGAGCTCGCGCAGGAAGACGGCCCGCCGCCTGCGGCGGTCCGCCTCGGTCTCCGGGGGGTCCTGTGGCGGGCCGGGGCGATTGCCCGACCGGCCTGCGGGCTCGTCCGCCGAGCCGTCCCCGGCGTTCGGGTTGCTCGTCATAAGACGTGACATTCCCAGATCAGCCCGGTTGATACCACAGGAGGCGCTTCCGTCCGGACATTCGCGGGGCGCCACGGCGCGGCACGGCCGGGTGCACCCCGGCGACGGGGCGGTCGGCACGCGGCGAGTCGTACAGGCGTGCAGACCCGGGCTAACCTCGATACATGCGTCTCCACGTCGTCGACCACCCCCTGGTGGCCCACAAGCTCTCCACCCTGCGCGACGAGCGCACCGACTCGCCGACCTTCCGTCGCCTGACCGACGAGCTGGTGACCCTCCTCGCCTACGAGGCCACCCGGGACGTCCGCACCGACGAGGTGGAGATCACCACCCCCGTGGCGGTCACGCTCGGCACCCGCCTCAGCTACCCCCGCCCCCTGGTCGTGCCGATCCTGCGCGCCGGTCTCGGCATGCTGGACGGGATGACCCGACTGCTGCCGACCGCCGAGGTCGGCTTCCTCGGCATGGTGCGCAACGAGGAGACCCTGGAGGCCTCCACCTACGCCACCCGGATGCCGGACGACCTCTCCGGCCGCCAGGTCTACGTGCTCGACCCGATGCTGGCCACCGGCGGCACCCTCGTCGCGGCGATCAAGATGCTGATCGAGCGCGGCGCCACCGACGTCACCGCCGTGGTGCTGCTGGCCGCCCCCGAGGGCGTCGAGGTGATGAAGCGCGAGCTGGCCGGCCTGCCGGTCACCGTCGTCACCGCCGCCCTGGACGAGCGGCTCAACGAGAACGGCTACATCGTGCCCGGCCTCGGCGACGCGGGCGACCGCCTGTACGGCACCGCCGGCTGAGCGAATCCCCCGAACGGACGAGAGCCCCCCGGCGCGGTGCCGGGGGGCTCTCCTGTTGTCGCGCGGCACGACCGGCCTCAGCAGCTGCCGGTGGCGGTCGGGGTGGGGGACGGCTTGGTCGCGAGGGCGAGGGCGGCGGCCGCCTGGGTCTCGTCCAGCAGGGCGTTGTAGCTGTCGCCGACCACGAAGTCCACGGTGCCGTCGGTGCGGGCGTCGGCGGTGGTGGTGGCCCCGGCGATCTGCGAGCCGAGCAGGGTGGCGGCGCCGGCGCCGGCCGGGCCGGCGATCACCTGGGCGGTGCCGGGCACCTTCTTGTCCAGTTCGGCCGGGGCGTTGCCGACCTTGCCGATGGTGAAGCCGCGCTTCTTGAGCTCCTCGGCGGTCCGGCCGGCCAGGCCGCCCTTGGTGGTGGCGTTGTAGACGTTCACCGTGACGCCGGCCGGCTGCGGGATCGCGTGCGGGTCGCCCGGGGCGGCGGGGGCGCCGGAGGCGGTGGGAGCACCTGGCGTGGCGCCCGGGGAGGGGGCGGCCAGCGGCTTGCCCGACGGGGTCACGCAGGCCTGGGCGGAGGAGTTCTTGTTCTTCCCGCTGAAGATGTCGTAGAGCTGGACGCCGCCGAGGCCGATCAGGGCCAGGGCGAGCAGGCTCGCGAGCCCGGAGATCACCTTGCGGCTCTTCCTCGGGGGCCGGCCGAGTCGTGGATAGGCGTTGCCGGTGACGCGGTACTGCTTCCCCTTGAGGCCTTGGGGAGTCAACATGCTCACGGTTTGTCTCCCCCTCGTGCCAGGGCGGGGTCGGGATGACGGATCGGCTGGTGCGGGTGGATCCCGTGGTGCGGGCGGATCCCCTGGTCGCGGCCGTAGTCAGCAGCGTAGTGCCGTCAGGCTGCGAAGGTACTAAATGATCATCATCTGGAGTACGCCGGTACCCGAAAGGAGGTACCCGGGTACGCGCGGACCGCCCTCCGCCGGATGGCGAGGGGGCGGTCCAGGAGCCCGTGCAGAGGGTCCGTCATTCCATTTCGAGGACCCGGGCGTGCAGCACCTGGCGCTGCTGCAGCGCGGCCCGCACCGCCCGGTGCAGTCCGTCCTCCAGGTACAGGTCGCCGCGCCACTTCACCACGTGCGCGAAGAGGTCCCCGTAGAAGGTCGAGTCCTCGGCGAGCAGGGTTTCGAGGTCGAGTTGCCCCTTGGTGGTCACCAGCTGGTCGAGCCGCACCGGGCGTGGGGCGACGTCAGCCCACTGGCGGGTGCTCGTCCGGCCGTGATCCGGGTACGGCCGCCCATTGCCGATGCGCTTGAAGATCACACGGAAAGCCTACCGTTTGGGCGGCGGATGGCGCAGCCGCCGCGACGCCGCCACGCACTCGGGTGTGAGCTGCGGGAGGGCGATTGCGGCTGTTTGATGGGAAATGTCGCGAACATCGCCCGGTTCCGATCGGGACACGGCCCGCCCGGGACCGGGTTCCGGGCCCGCCCCGCCTCCCCGCACCGCCCAGGAGAGTGCCCCGATGTCCTCCGCCCCCACCCCGCCGGCCGTCCGGGAGATCGCCGACGGGTACGCCTTCACCGGGCCCGCCCTCGACCTCGGCGCGGTGCTGCTGGACGGCACCGCCTACCCGGACGCCCAGGTGCGCATCCCGCTCGGGGTGCTCAACCGGCACGGGCTGGTCGCCGGCGCCACCGGCACCGGCAAGACCAAGACCCTCCAGCTGATCGCCGAACAGCTCTCCGCCCAGGGCGTGCCGGTGTTCCTCGCCGACGTCAAGGGGGACGTCTCCGGCGTCGCCGCGCCCGGCGCGCCGAGCGAGCGCACCGCCGCCCGCGCGGCCGAGGTCGGGCAGCAGTGGACCCCGCAGGGCTGCCCGGTCGAGTTCTACTCGCTCGGCGGCCAGGGCGCCGGGATCCCGATCCGCGCCACCGTCACCAGCTTCGGGCCGCTGCTGCTCGCCAAGGTGCTCGACCTGAACGAGACCCAGGAGTCCTCGCTCAGCCTGGTGTTCCACTACGCCGACACCAAGGGCCTGGAGCTGTACGACCTCAAGGACCTCACCGCCGTCATCGCCTTCCTCGCCTCGCCCGAGGGCAAGGAGGAGCTGAGGACCATCGGCGGCCTCTCGTCGGCCACCGCCGGGGTGATCCTGCGCGCGCTCACCGTGCTGGAGAACGAGGGCGCCGGGGCGTTCTTCGGCGAGCCCGAGTTCGACACCGCCGAACTGCTGCGGACCGCCCCGGACGGCCGGGGCGTCGTCTCGGTGCTGGAACTGCCCGCCGTCCAGGACCGGCCGCGGCTGTTCTCCACCTTCCTGATGTGGCTGCTCGCCGACCTCTACCAGGAACTGCCCGAGATCGGCGACCTGGACAAGCCCAAGCTGGTGTTCTTCTTCGACGAGGCGCACCTGCTGTTCAAGGGTGCCTCCAAGGCCTTCCTGGAGGCCATCACCCAGACCGTCCGGCTGATCCGCTCGAAGGCCGTGGGCATCTTCTTCGTCACCCAATCCCCGCGCGACGTCCCCTCCGACGTGCTCGCGCAGCTGGGCAACCGGGTGCAGCACGCGCTGCGCGCCTTCACCCCGGACGACGCCAAGGCGCTCAAGGCCACCGTCTCGACCTTCCCGCGCTCCTCCTACGACCTCGGCGCGGTGCTCACCTCGCTCGGCACCGGCGAGGCCGTGGTGACCGTGCTCTCCGAGAAGGGCGCGCCGACGCCGGTCGCGGCCACCCGGCTGCGGGCGCCGCAGTCCCTGATGGGGCCGATCGAGGCGGGCGCGCTGCGGGCCGTCGTCGACGCCTCGCCGCTGACGGCGCGCTACCGGGACGCGATCGACCGGGAGTCGGCGTACGAGAAGCTGGCGGCGCGGGCGGCGCGGGCGCCCAGGCCGGAGGCCGCCGCACCGGCCAGGGCGCCGAAGGAGCGGGAGCCCGCCCCGCGGCGGGAGGAGCCGAAGGGGGCGGGCGGGCTGCTCGATTCGCTGCTCAGCAACCCGACGGTGAAGTCCCTGGCGCGTTCGGCCGGGAAGCAGCTCGGGCAGGAGATCTCGCGCAGCCTGTTCGGGACGTCCAAGCGGCGGCGGTAGCGGCCGGGCCCCGCACGGTGGGGGTGGGCGCCTAGCCGGCCAGGGCGGCGCCGATCCGGTCGAGCGAGGACAGCCGCATCAGGCCGTAGTTGTAGAACTCCACCTCGGGGACGCCCAGTTCGCGCAGGGTGGCGATCTTGGCGGCGAGGTTCGCCGGACCGTCGCAGTCCGAGGCCATCGGCCGCAGGATCACCGCCATGTCCTGGGGGCGGACGCCGTGCAGGGCGAACGCGGCGATCTTCTCCCGGACGGCCTCCGGGGTCTTCGCGTAGCCGAGCGTCTCGATCTGGTCGGTCGCCTTGGCGAGCGCGGGCAGGTCGATGCCGGACAGCCAGCCCTTGCCCGGGCCGGCGCCGTCCATGAAGCTCAGCCGCATGCCGTGGCGCCGGGCCTCCTCGGTCAGTTCGGCGGCCAGCGTGGTGACGGTGGTGGTGGCGGCGTCCAGGTAGGCGGCCAGGGCGCCGTCCGCGAGCGCGCTCAGGTCCGCGGGTTCGGCGGCGGCCGCCTCGTCGGCCAGCCGGCGGCGCAGCTCGGTGCGGACGGCCTCCGCGACCTCCTCCGCCGGGACGCCCGCGCGGGTGGCGGCGGCGCGGCAGTGCGGGCAGAAGCAGATGCCGAGCAGCGCCTCGGCGCCCGCGCCCAGCTCCTCGAAGTAGCGCTCGTGGTGGTAGCCGTGGCGCAGACCGTGGAAGTGCAGGGACTCGGCCCGGATCGCGTCCACGCCGTACCGGGCCAGCTCGGTGACCAGGGTCCGTGCGTACTCCCGGACCTCCGGGTGGGCCGGGCAGAGCTCGGTGAGGTGGCGGTCGCCGAAGGCGTTGGCCGGGGCGCAGTCCGGGTGGGTGAAGCCGAGCCGGTCGTTGTGGCAGAACACCGTCCAGGCGTGCAGCTTCAGCCCCCGGCGGCGGGTCTCGGCGGCGGCCTCGGCGAAGGGGTCGCGGTCGCCGATCGCGGTGGAGGGCACGGGCGCCAGCCGACGGCCCTGCCAGCGGGCCGGATCGGGGCGGAAGTAGGCCGCGCCCGGCTCCAGGTAGCGGATCACCCGGCGGGGGTTGTGCGGGAAGACGTCCCGGGCCTCGTGGTAGACCGAGGCGAGGGTGACGCCGCCGACCCCGGCGCGGTCGGTGAGGTTGCCGAAGAAGGTGTCGGCGCCCTCGTCGAGCAGGTCGGTGGCGAAGGCGAGGACGGACGACTCCACGGTGCGGCTCCGGAGCTGGGGGCGGGTGCGCTGTCCACGCTAGCCGCAGGCGCCTGATTGGTCTATACCTGGCAATTCGAGCGGACCGGGCCCGAACGAGGGGCGGCCGGATCGGGGCGGCCGGACCGGACGGGCCCCCACTACAGTGAGCCGTGTCCGTCAGGCCGTGTCCGACAGTGCGTGCCCGTCGGACCGTGTCCTTCAGCGTCCTTCAGCGTCCTTCAGCCCGAGGCCGTTCACGGCCCGTTGAGAGGTGACCACCCCATGAGCGTTCGTCCGCCGCTGCCGTACGACTTCCTGCCGCAGGTGCCGTCCTTCCCGCTGACCAGCCAGGACATCACCGACGGCGGCACACTGGCCGGGGAGTTCAGCCACGCCGGAGGCAACCGGTCGCCGCAGCTGGCCTGGTCGGGCCTGCCCGAGGGAACCCGGAGCATCGCCGTCACCTGCTACGACCCGGACGCGCCCACCGGCTCCGGCTGGTGGCACTGGCTCGCCCTCAACCTGCCCGCCGACACGGTCGAACTGCCGCGCGGCGCCGGCTCCTCGGACGACGACCTGCCCGGCGCGGCCTCCTTCCACGGCCGCAACGACTTCCCCGGCCACCAGTACGACGGCGCCGCCCCGCCGCCCGGCGCCCCGCACCGGTACGTGTTCGCGGTGCACGCCCTGGACGTCGAGAAGCTGGACGTCTCCGCCGACACCCCGGCGGCCCAGATCGGCTTCCACCTGACCTTCCACACGCTGGGGCGGGCGCTGCTCACCGCCGAGTACGGGGTCTGAGCACGGGGGCCACGATCCGGTCGAGGTCCGGCGGCTGCCCGAGGAGGCCCGGTCGGCCGGTCGCAGGGCCGTGGCCTGGACGGTCGGGCCGGCCGGGGAACCGGCCCTCCTGGTGGTGCCGGAGCAGCACCTGGCGCCGGCCGGATCCTGGCCGCCGGTCCGGCTGCCGTTCGACGGCGAGGTGGTCGTGGCCGCGCCGCAGGGGGAGTGGCGGGTGCCGCTGTCCGGCGTCTCCTGCTCGCCCGACCACCTCGGGCTGCTGCCGGGCGGCCGGGTGCTGCTGGATCGACGCGGTCGACCGGCGGTCGACCACCCTGCCGTGCCTGGTCCGGCTGCCGGTCGGCTTCGCGGTCCACGGCGGTCAGGGCGTCTTCTTGTCCAGCAGCGGCGAGTTGACCTGGTACCAGCTGATCGGCGAGGAGTGGAAGCAGACCCGGCGCCGGCAGCTGAGCGTGCCCGGCGCGCTCGACCGGGTGCGGGCGCACGGCCGGGACGGCGCGCTGTGGTTCCGCGCGGGGGACTGTCTGGTACCGGATCGAGGCCTAACCGTCTACGCGGGTGGCCCGGTCGGCGCGGGCGGCCAGGGTGCGCAGGTGGGTGATCAGCTCCGGGGGCTCGTGCACGTCGAACTCGCAGTCCAGCGTCAGCAGCCGCACCGCCGTCCACTCCAAGGAGTCCGTGCGGGAGCGCAGCCGACAGCGGTGCTCGTCGATCGGCTCGATCTCGGAGTCCCCCCGGTCGAAGTGCCGTCGGACGTTCGCGGCCGGGGCGTGCACGGTGGCGATCACGGCGCGGGCCGGTGACTGGCGGCGCAGCTTGCCCGCCACGTACGCGGCGGCGTCCTCGGCCGGGAGCGGGCGCGGGGTGAAGTGGGCGCCGGTGGCGCGGGGTTCGCTGAGCCGGTCGACGCGGAAGAGCCGCCAGTCGTCCCGGTCCAGGTCGTAGCCGACCAGGTACCAGCGGCGGCCGGCCGAGACCAGCCGCTCGGGTTCGACGTTGCGCCTGGTCTCGGCGCCGTCGCCGGCCCGGTAGGCGAAGCGCAGCCGTTCCCGGTTGGTGACGGCGCCGGCGAGCACGGTGAGGTCGTCCGGGTCGACGGTCGGGCCGTCGCCGGTGAGCAGCGGCACGGTGGCGGTGTTGAGCGCGCCCACCCGGTGCCGCAGGCGGCCCGGCAGCACCTGGAGCAGCTTGCCGAGGGCGCGGACCGAGGCCTCCTCGATGCCGACCACCGCGTGCCCGGCGGCCGCCCGCAGTCCGACCGCGATGGCGACGGCCTCGTCGTCGTCCAGCAGCAGCGGCGGCATCGCCGTCCCCGCGACCAGCCGGTAGCCGCCGACCGCGCCCATGGTGGCCTGCACCGGGTAGCCGAGGTCGCGCAGCCGGTCGATGTCGCGCCGGATCGTCCGGGGGCTGACGCCGAGCCGTTCGGCGAGTTCGCTGCCGGGCCACTCGCGCGGGGTCTGCAGCAGGGACAGCAGGTTCAGCAGCCGTGCGGGGGTGTCCGTCATGCCGTCCAGGATGCCGGACAACTGGGACAGGATCTGACCTATATGCCCCGTACCCTCGTGGACGTGCCGACGAGCAGCGCGAGCAGGACGAGCAGGACGAGCAGGACGAGCAGGACGAATGAGGAGTACCGAATGAAGACCGCGGACGCGGACCGACGGAGGTGGATCGCGCTGGCGATCGTGATGGTCGCCTCCTTCATGGACCTGGTGGACGTCACCATCGTCAACATCGCCATCCCCAGCATCCAGGAGGACACCGGCGCCTCCTTCAGCGCCATCCAGTGGGTCACCGGCGGTTACGCGCTGGCCTTCGCGATCGGGCTGATCACCGGCGGCCGGCTGGGCGACATCTACGGCCGCAAGCGGCTGTTCCTGATCGGCATCGGCGGGTTCACCGTGGCGTCCGCGCTGTGCGGCCTGGCCTCCGGCCCCGAGATGCTGGTCGGGATGCGGGTGCTCCAGGGCGGCACGGCGGCCATGATGGTGCCGCAGGTGCTGTCGATCATCCACGCGACCTTCCCGGCGGAGGAGCGCGGCAAGGTGTTCGGCATGTTCGGAGCGGTGGTCGGGCTGGGCGCCGTCTCCGGGCCGCTGATCGGCGCGCTGCTCACCGAGTGGGACCTGTTCGGCCTGGCCTGGCGCCCGATCTTCCTGATCAACCTGCCGGTCGGCATCGCCGGGCTGCTGCTCGGGCGCCGCTTCATCGACGAGTCGAAGGCCGAGCGGGCGCTCAAGCTGGACCTGGTCGGGGTGGCGCTGGCGAGCGTCGGCCTGCTGATGCTGATCTACCCGCTGACGCACGGGCGGGAGGCCGGCTGGCCGCTCTGGGGCTACCTGTCGATGGCCGGCAGCCTGGTGGTGTTCGCGCTGTTCGTGGCGTACGAGAAGGCCAAGACGCGGCGGGACGGCTCGCCGCTGGTCGAGCTGTCGCTGTTCCGGGTGAAGAGCTTCGCGGCCGGTATCGGCGTGCAACTGGCCTTCGGGGTGGTCTGCGGGATCTTCTTCCTGGTCTGGACGCTGTACATGCAGCTGGGCCTCGGCTGGAGCCCGCTCAAGGCCGGTTCCACCGGCATCCCGTTCTCGCTCGCCGTCTCGGCCGCGGCCGGGCTGTCCGTGCAGAAGCTGGTGCCCCGGTTCGGGCGCCGGGTGCTCCAGACCGGCGCGCTGGTGATGGCGGCGGGTGTGCTGACGTACATCTGGGAGGCGGACCGGTACGGGACGGCGATCGCGCCCTGGCAGATGGCGCTGCCACTGGTGGTGATGGGCCTGGGGATGGGCCTGATCGTCGCGCCGATCACCGACGCGATCCTGGCGGAGGTGCCGCGCGCGCACGCCGGTTCGGCGTCGGGGCTGATCAACACCGTCCAGCAGATGGGGAACGCGCTGGGGCTCGCGCTGGTGTCGGTGGCCTTCTTCGGGGCGATGGACGACGTGGTCGCGCCGGAGGCGATGGGCACCGCGTTCGGCGGGGCGTTCGTCCACGCGATGTGGTGGGTCGCGGGGGCGCTGCTGGTGGTGTTCCTGCTGATGTTCGCGCTGCCGCGGCGCAAGGCGGTCGCGCCGGCCGACGCGGATGCGGTGGGTGCGGGGGATGCGCAGGCGACGGCGGGTGCGGCGGATCCGACGGACGAGCGGGAGCCCGTCCTGGCCTGACGGGCACTGGTGAGGGCCCCGGTCGCGCGGTGCGACCGGGGCCCTCGGCGCATCCTGGGAGGGCCATGGACCGTACGGCGGTGGACTCCTCGGCGGCTCGGCAACGGCTCCCGGCCGGCCGGGCGATCGGCTTTCAGCGCGCCCCGGCCGTGCTCACCGCCGTCGTCCGGGGCGTGGTCTTCGCCGCGGACTTGGCCTCCTTCGCGGCGCGCTTCATCTCCTGCTTGAACTCCCGGACCAGGTCGAGGGATTCGGGCCCGGTGATGTCGGCGACCGAGCGGTGCGCGCCCTCCTCGCCGTACACGCCGGCCGCCTCGCGCCAGCCCTCCGGCCGCACGCCGTACTGCTTGCCGAGCAGGGCCAGGAAGATCTGCGACTTCTGTTTGCCGAAACCGGGCAGGGCGTTGAGGCGGCTGAGCAGCTCCTTGCCGGTGCGGGTGTCCTTCCAGAGTGCGGCGGCGTCGGCGTCGTACTGCGCCACCAGGAACTGGCAGAGCTGCTGGACCCGTTTGGCCATCGCGGCCGGGTAGCGGTGCACGGCGGGCTTCGCGGACAGCAGGGCGACGAACTCCTCCGGGTTGTACACGGCGATCTCCCGGGCGTCCAGGTCGTTCCGTCCGAGCCGCTGGGCGATGGTCAGCGGACCGGTGAACGCCCATTCCATCGGCACCTGTTGGTCAAGCAACATGCCGACGAGCGCGGCCAGCGCACTCCGTCCGAGCAGTTCGTCGGCCTCGGGCTGCTGTGCGAGCCGGACGGTGACGTTCATGGGCTTGCCCTCCTCGGAGTTGACGTCGGGTCGGCGCCCAGTCTGGTGGACGGGGCGGGGGCGGGGGCGGTCAACACGCCCGTAGCAGGGGAAGTCTTGGAGTTCCAGGGCCTTGGCGCAGCTGGCTTGTTCGTTGGCGGAGCGACCGCCTGGGATACCAGCTCCGGCGGTCGGGAGAGCCGGCGGAATACTTTTTGCCCGCTTCGGGTGGCGAGGAGGCGGGCGGCGCGGGCGGGCTGGAGGGAGGTAGGTCATCTTGTATGACTGTTTCTGTTGCGCCGGTGCGGCGACCTGCCGGCGGGTCATTCTTGGTGCAATCGACGCGTCCAGAAAGGCTCGCCCGCCGTGACCCAGCCGTTCGAACTGCCGTCCTTCTACGTGCCGCACCCGGCACGCCTCAACCCCCACCTGGACGAGGCCCGGGCCCATTCCTCCGTCTGGGCACGGGAGATGGGCATGCTGGAGGGCTCCGGCATCTGGGACCAGGCCGACCTGGACGCCCACGACTACGGTCTGCTCTGCGCCTACACCCACCCCGACGCCTCCGCCGAGGCGCTCTCGCTGGTCACCGACTGGTACGTGTGGGTCTTCTTCTTCGACGACCACTTCCTCGACATGTTCAAGCGCACCAACGACCGCGAGGCCGGCAAGGCGCACCTCGACCGGCTGCCGCTGTTCATGCCGGCCGACCCGGCCACCCCGATGCCGGAGCCGGAGAACCCGGTCGAGGCGGGCCTGGCCGACCTGTGGCGGCGCACCGTGCCGGTGATGGGCGAGGACTGGCGGATCCGCTTCGCCGAGAGCACCCGCAACCTGCTCAACGAGTCGCTCTGGGAGCTCGCCAACATCAACGCCGGCCGGGTCTCCAACCCGGTCGAGTACATCGAGATGCGCCGCAAGGTGGGCGGTGCGCCCTGGTCCGCCCAACTGGTCGAGTACGCGGCCGGCGCCGAGGTCCCGAAGGAGGTCTCCGGCTCGCGCGCGCTGCGGGTGCTGATGGACGCCTTCTCGGACGGCGTGCACCTGCGCAACGACATCTTCTCCTACCAGCGGGAGGTGGAGGACGAGGGCGAGCTGAGCAACGGCATCCTGGTGCTGGAGAAGTTCCTGGAGTGCTCCACCCAGGAAGCCGCCGAGGCGGTCAACGACCTGCTCACCTCGCGGCTCCAGCAGTTCGAGAACACCGTGTTCACCGAACTGCCCGTGCTGTTCGCCGAGACCGGGCTCGCTCCCGAGGGCCGCGCCCGGGTGCTGGCATACGTCAAGGGCCTCCAGGACTGGCAGTCCGGCGGCCACGAGTGGCACATGCGCTCCAGCCGGTACATGAACGGCGGTGGTGCGGCGGCCGGTTCGGGCGGCGGCGTCGCGGCGGGGACGGGCGGCGCGCTGCCCGGCACCGGCAACTGGTGGGACCCGTTCGCGATCGGCGGGGTGGGCACCTCGGCGCTGGACATCCTGCGCAGCGGGGCGATGGGCGGCGGTGGACCTGCGGCCGGTCCGGCCGGTTCGGGCGGCCCGGGCGGCGTCGGACCGGCCGTTCGGCGGGCCCGGTCGCACGGCCACGTGCCGTACCAGGCCGTCGGGCCGTCCCAACTGCCGGAGTTCAAGCTGCCGTTCGAGGCCACGCTGAGCCCGCACCTGGACGGCGCGCGGGACCGGGTGATCGAGTGGGCCGCGCGGATGGGCCTGCTGGAAGAGCAGCCCGGCATCCCCGGATCCGGCATCTGGGACGCCGAGTCCATGCGGGACTACGACCTCCCGCTCTGCGCGGCCGGCATCCACCCGGACGCCAGCGCCGACCAACTCGACGTCTCCTCCGCCTGGTTGGCCTGGGGCACCTGGGCCGACGACTACTACCCGGTGGTCTTCGGCCGCACCCGCGACCTGGCCGGCGCCAAGCTCGCCACCGAGCGGCTCCCGCTGTTCATGCCGGTGGACGGCAGCCCCGCGCCCGAGCCCGCCAACGCCCTGGAACGCGGCCTCGCCGACATCTGGGAGCGCACCGCCGGCCCGATGACGGCCGACGCCCGGCGGAAGTTCCGCCAGACCGTCGAGGACATGACCGCGAGCTGGATCTGGGAGCTCAACAACCAGGTGCAGAACCGGATCCCGGACCCGGTGGACTACCTGGAGATGCGCCGCGCCACCTTCGGCTCCGACCTCACCATGAGCCTGTGCCGGCTCGCCCACGGCCAGGTCGTGCCGCCCGCGGTGTACGAGCACGGCTCGATGCGCTCGCTGGAGAACTCGGCCGCGGACTACGCGTGCATGATGAACGACCTGTTCTCGTACCAGAAGGAGATCGAGTACGAGGGCGAGGTGCACAACGCCGTCCTGGTGGTGCAGAACTTCTTCAACTGCGACTACCCGTCGGCGGTCCGGATCGTCGACGACCTGATGCACTCCCGGCTGGACCAGTTCCAGCACGTCGCGGGGAAGGAACTCCCCGTCCTGTACGACGACTTCGCGCTGGAGCCGGAGGCGAGGGAGCTGCTGGACGGGTACGTGGAGGAGCTGGAGAACTGGCTCGCGGGCATCCTGGTCTGGCACCGGGACTGCCGCCGGTACCGCGAGGAGGACCTGCTGCGGCACTTCGGCGCGGAGCGGGAGCTCAAGGCGGGGGCGGCGGTGAAGGAACTGCCCGGGCCCGCCGCCTTCCCGGTCGGCCCGACCGGCCTGGGCACGGCCTCGCTGCGCCTGCCGCGAGCCGGTGCGGCCCCGGCCGCCGGGGTGGCGGCCCTGGGCTGACCGGCGGGCGGACCAGCCCACGGCGCACCCGTGCGGGCCGATCCCGCGCGGGTGCGCCCGGTACTGGCTAGGGTGGCCGGACGGGGGCCGGGTGCGCTCCGGATCGCGGGCGCACGTCGCCAGGCGAGAGGGCGGAAGAGATGGCAGCGCCACCTGAGGGCACGCCCTGTTGGGTCGACGCGATGTTCACCGATCCGGAGGGCGCGAAGGCGTTCTACGGTGACGTCCTGGGCTGGACCTTCGGCGAGAGCTCGTCGGAGTACGGCAACTACACGCAGGCGTACTCGGACGGCAAGGCGGTCGCCGCGATCGTGCCGTCGATGCCCGGCGCGCAGGCGCAGTCCGCCTGGTGCCTGTACCTCGCCTCGCCGGACGCCGCCGCCACCGCCGGGCGGATCCGCGCCAACGGCGGCGAGGTGGTCATGGGGCCGATGCAGATCGGCGACTTCGGCACCATGGTGATCGCCAGGGACCCGGGCGGGGTCGTGTTCGGCGTCTGGCAGGGCGACCGCCACCAGGGCTTCGAGAAGCAGGGCGAGCCCGGCGCGTACAGCTGGGCCGAGGTGGTGACCCGCGAGCCCGCGAAGGCGGACGCGTTCTTCCCCGCGGTCTTCCCGTTCGGCGTGAAGCGGATGGACGCCGAGGACTTCGACTACCGGATGTTCCAGGTCGACGGCCGCCCCGTGCTGGGCCGGATGGGGGCGGAGGGCGACTTCCTGCCGCCCGAGGCGCCCTCGTACGTGAGCGTGTACTTCGCGGTCGACGACACCGACGCCGCGCTCGAACGGCTGCGGGCGCGCGGCGGCACGGTGCACTTCGGGCCGATGGACAGCCCGTTCGGCCGGTTCGCCGCTGTCGGCGACCAGCAGGGCGCGGCCTTCGGGATCATCGACCTCGGCCGGACCTCGGGCGAGCCGCCCGGGGTTGCGGACGCCTGAGGGGGAGCGGGAGGAACTCGTCGAGCCGCTGGACGGACACCGCGATCTGCCGCGCTGGACGGGGCGAAGTCGACGGCTGAGGTCGCCCGGGGCCGAGGGGTGTCCGGGGCCGAGGAGCGTCCGGTCCTGAGGTCCGGCTGATGCCGAGGCCCGCCCCGGCGGCCCGATCGCTCAGAGCTCGACGCCGAGCAACTCGCGCAGTGCGCGGTCGCCGTCCGGGGTGACCCGCAGGGCCCGGCCGGAGCCGATCCGCTCCACCCAGGACCGGTCCAGCGCCGTCCGGCAGAGCGCCGCGCCCAGCGCCCCGCCGAGATGGCTGCGGCGCTCCGTCCAGTCCAGGCAGCTGCGCACCACCGGCCGCCCGCCCCGGCGGCCCGCCCGCTCGGGCAGCTCGATCGCCTGCGCGGCCAGCCAGGCCCGGCCGCGCCCGGTGACGGCGAGCCCGGCGTCGTCGGTGAGCAGGCCGCGGGCGAGCAGCGCGTCCGCGACGGCCACGCCGAGGCGGCCGGCCAGGTGGTCGTAGCAGGTGCGGGCGCGGGCCTCGGCGCTCTGCCGGGTGGCCTCGCGCAGGCCGTGCGGGGTGGGCCGGTCACCCTGGCCGGCGAAGGCGGTGAGGTCCTCGATCAGGGTGGCGACCTCCGGGGTGGCCAGCCGGACGTACCGGTGCCGCCCCTGCCGCTCCTCGGCCAGCAGCCCGCCGGCGATCAGCCGCGACAGGTGCTCGCTGGCCGTGGACGGCGCGACGCCCGCGTGCCGGGCCAGTTCGCCGGCCGTCCAGGCGCGGCCGTCGAGCAGTGCGGTGCAGAACGCGGCGCGGGTGGGGTCGGCGAGCAGGGCGGCGAAGGCGGCGAGCGACATGCCTCCATGGTCGCCCCGGCACGGTTCGGCGCGGGCCGAACCGTCGGCGGCGCGGGGTGGGACGGTCGGGGGCGGCGCAGTTTGGCGCGGGCCGAACCGTCGGCGCCGCGGGGCGGGGCGGTCGGGGGCGGCACGGTTCGGCGCGGGCCGAAACGAGCCGGAGCCAGGATGGCCGGTATGGGCGATCCCACGGTGTTCTCCCGCCGCGGCGAGGTGACCGCAGCCCTGGACGACTCGCCGGGCACCGGCTGGGGCTTGCGCCGACTCGTCCACCACGTCGTCGGGTCCGCGTTCTGCGCGGGCGCCGTCGGCGACCACTCCCCGGAGGTGACCCGATGACCCCCTTCGCCGCCCTGCACCACCGCCCCGGCCGGCCGCTGCTGCTGCCGAACGCCTGGGACCACGCCTCGGCAGCGGCCCTCGCCGCCGAGGGCTACGCCGCGATCGGCACCACCAGCCTGGGCGTGGCCGCCGCCGCCGGCCTGCCCGACGGCGTGGCCGTCACCCGCGCGGAGACCGTGCGGCTGGCCCGCCGGCTGGGCCGTAGCGGGTTCCTGCTGAGCGTGGACGCCGAGTCCGGGTTCAGTGATGATCCGGAGGAAGTCGCCTGCCTGGCCGTCGAGTTGGCGCAGGCCGGGGTGGTCGGCATCAACCTGGAGGACGGCCGGGCGGACGGCACCCTGGCGCCGTCCGCCGTCCTCGCGGCGAAGATCGCGGCGGTGAAGGCGGCCGTGCCGGAGCTCTTCGTGAACGCCCGTACCGACACCTGCTGGGCCGGGCGCCACGACCCCGGGCCGGAGACGGTCCGCCGCCTGGAGGCCTATCAACAGGCGGGCGCGGACGGCGTGTTCGTCCCGGGGCTGGCCGATCCGGCCGCCATCGTGGCGCTGGTCGAACGGCTGGCCGCCCCGCTCAACGTCCTCTGGACGCCGACCGGTCCGGGCTTCGCCGAGCTTGCCGCGCTGGGGGTGGCCCGGGTCAGCCTCGGCTCGCTGCTGTACCGCTCCGCGCTGGCGGCGGCGGTGGCCACGGCGGCGGCCGTCGGTGCGGGCGATGAGGTCGGTCCGGTGCCGGGCTACGCCGAGGTCCAGGAGCTGAGCGGAAAGTGACGGTGCGTCATCCGTCGGGTCGGTCCTGCCGGGTGGCCTCGATGCCGGCCAGGATCAGTCGGACGCCGTTGGTGAAGCCGCTGTCGCGGCCGCCGTCGGTCGCTGAGCCGACCTCGGTGGTGTAGAGGTGGTGCAGGCGCGGGAAGTCCCGGGTGGCCTCGATGACGGCGGGCACGAGCTCGTCCATCCAGCCCTGCTCGTCCCGGCCCTGCCGGGCCAGCGCGCTCAGCCAGGAGGCCTCCACGCTGGCCGTCCCGATGACGTAGCCGAGCAGGGCCCCCATCGCGTCGTTGGCCTCCGTCGGGGTGAAGCCGGCCGCATCCAGGAAGGTGAGCAGGGCCTCGGAGAGGCGCATCCAGTTGGGCCCGAAGTAGACCAGCCCCAGGTCGCCGATCACCGACACCATCCACGGGTGGCGCAGGACGACCTCACGCGTGCTGGCCGCGCACTCGGCGAGGGTGGTGCGCCAGTCCGCCGGGTCCGTGTCGGTGACCGTGGGGATCCAGATCTTGCCGAACACCTCGTCGACGACCAGGGCGAGCAGTTCGTCCTTGTTGGCGACGTGGGTGTACATCGAGGTGGCGCCGGCGTTGAGGCGGGCGCCGAGCTTGCGCATGCTCAGGGCCTCGATGCCGTCGCCGTCCAGGATGGCGAGGGCCTCCGCGACGATCTGGGTCCGGCTGAGCGCGGGCTGCTCGCGCCGGGGGCGCTCGGGGCGGCTCCACGGTGTCCCGGGCACGCCCTTCGACCTGGCCGTCATCCGGCCCTCCTCTCGGTCTTCGCCCGCCTGTGCTCGGCTCGGCTGTTCCGTTCAGCATAAGCCGCACCGCACACTGTTCGGCTTTGCGAACAGTGTGCGGTCTCCGTACAGTGTGCGGAGCGGAGCGCGCCGCCCCCGTGGGGACGGGGTGCGGCGTGCCCGCGACGACTTCCGTCCGGCTGCGGCCGGCGCGCTCACTTCGAAGGGGGACCGCGGTGGACCGTCAGCCGCGTCGCTGGCTCATCCTGGTCGTGCTCTGTCTCAGCAGCCTGGTGCTGGTGGTCGACAACATGGTGCTCACGGTGTCCATCCCGCCGATCGCGGAGGACCTCAAGGCCGGGGCCCAGGACATCCAGTGGATCATCGACTCGTACATCCTGGTCTTCGCCGGGCTGCTGCTCACCTCGGGCAGCCTCTCCGACCGGTTCGGCCGGCGGAAGGTGATGATCATCGGGCTGGTGCTGTTCGGCGCCGCCTCCCTGGTCGCGGCCGTCGCCGACAGCCCCGGCCAACTCATCGCCGGACGCGTGCTGATGGGGGTGGGCGGAGCCCTGGTCATGCCGAGCACGCTCTCCATCCTGATCACCGTCTTCGACGACGAGGAACGGCCCAAGGCGATCGCCGCCTGGAGCGCGGTGGCCATGATCGGCCTGGTCGGCGGGCCGGTGCTCGGCGGTGCGCTGATCGCGCACTTCTGGTGGGGCGCGGTCTTCCTGCTCAACGTGCCGGTCGCGGCGGTCGCCATCATCGCGGCGGTCGTGCTGATGCCGGAGTCCAAGGGGCCGTGGCGTCGGCCCGACCTGCCCGGCATGGTGCTCTCGATGGCCGGGATGACCGCGCTGGTCTGGTCGATCATCGTGTTGCCCCGGGACGGCATCACCAGCCCCGGCACGCTCGGCACGCTCGCCGTCGGGGTGCTCGCGCTGGCCGGGTTCGCCGTCCGCCAGGTCCGGACCGACTCGCCGATGGTCCCGCTCGGGCTGTTCCGCAACCGGGTGTTCACCGGCGCCAGCTTCTCGCTCGTCCTGCTGACCTTCGCCACCGGCGGCCTGATGCTGGTCCTCACCCAGTACCTGCAGTTCGTGCTGAAGTTCTCGCCCACCGACACCGGCCTGGCGTTCATCCCGCTGGCCGTCGCCTCGCTGGTGTTCAACGCCGTCGGTGCCGCGCTCGGCAGGAAGGTCGCCCCGCGGGTGCTGACCTCGGTCGGCATGCTGGTCATCGCGGCCGGGTTCGGGCTGCTGGCCACGCTCTCGGTCGGCGACGGCTTCGTCAAGGTCGCCCTGGCCATGCTGGTGCTGGGCGCCGGCTCCGGCCTCGGGATGCCGGCCGCGTCCAACGCGCTGATGGGCGCGATCCCCGGCGAGCACGCCGGCGTCGGCTCCGCGCTCAACGACACCATCCAGCAGTCCGGTTCCGCGCTGGGCGTGGCCATCCTCGGCGCCGTCCTGTCCAGCACCTACACCGGCGCGATGCCCACCGACGCGCCCACGGCGGGGAAGCACGCGATCACCGACGCGCTCGCCCTCGCCGCGAGCACCGGGGACGGCGGACTGGCCGCCGCCGCCCGCGACGCGTTCAACACCGCGGCCTCCGTCACCTTCACGGCGGGCGGGATCTCCGTCCTGGCGGCCGCGGGGCTGACCCTGGTGCTGATGCGGGACGGCCGGAAGGCCGCTCCGGTGGCGGGCCCGGTGGAGGACGCGGCGGAGGCGGAGGTCGTCCAGCGGGTGGGCTGAGCCTGCTCGCCCCGGCCCCGCCCGCCCCGTGCGGCCGGGGCCGTCGGCGTGCCGCCGGTGTGTCGCCGCCCCCCGGCGACCCCCGGCGGCGGTGCGTAGCCTGGGCCCCATGTCCCCCGAGTACGCGGAGCGGGCGTCGAAGCTGCCGGGAGCGGTCGTGTGGAGGCGCCGGGCCGTCGGGAGCACGGGCGGCGGCGCGGCCGGGCTCGTCCTGCCCGACGGCTGCATGGACCTGCTCTGGACCGAGGGCCGGCTCCTCGTCGCCGGGCCGGACACCCGCGCCTTCCAACTCGGACCGGGGCTGCGCGGCCCGTGGGCGGGCGTCCGCCTCCCGCCCGGCGCCGCCCCCGCCCTGCTGGGCGTGCCCGCGTACGAACTGCGCGACCGGCGGGTCGACCTGGCGGACCTCCGGCCCGGCGCCGAGGTGCGCCGCCGTGCCGGACGCATCGACGCGGCGCCCGACCCGGTCGTGGCCCTGGAGGAGTTGGCGCTGCGCCTGGCGGCCGACGCGCGGCCGGTGGACCCGCTCGTCCTGGCGGTCGCCGATGCCCTGGCGGCCGGCCGCTCGGTCGCGGCGACCGCCGAGGCGGTCGGCCTCGGCGCGCGGCAACTGCACCGCCGCTCACTGACCGCCTTCGGTTACGGCCCCAAGACCCTGGCCCGGATCCTCCGCTTGCAGCGCGCCCTCGCGCTGGCCCGCTCCGGCGTGCCCCTCGCCGAGACGGCGGCCCGGACGGGCTACGCCGACCAGGCCCATCTGGCGCGTGACGTACGGGAGTTGGCGGGAGTGCCGGCGACCGTCCTGCTGCCCCGTTGACTCAGTCCGCGGCGTCCGGCAGCGGCGCGAACAGGTCGACGCCGTTGCCGTCCGGGTCGTGCACCACGGCGTACCGCTGGCCCCAGAAGGCGTCCCACGGCTTCAGCTCGCCGTGGTACCCGGCGCCGACCAGGTCCTCGTAGACCGCGTCCACCTGGGCGGGGTCGGCGCACCGGAACGCCAGTGCCGTCCGGCCGCCGCCCGCCGGCGGACGCCAGTCCGGGTGGAACGAGCGGATGGTGGAGTCGGGGTCGAGGGCCAGGCGCAGCCCGCCCGGCAGCACGGCCTCGACGTGCGGCTCCTGCTCGGCCCCGTCGGGGAACGCGAGTCCGAGCCGCCGGTAGAAGGCGATCGAGGCGGCCAGGTCCGAGACGGCGAGGCCCACGACGGCGAACTGCGGTGCTGGTGTGCTGTTCATGCCCGTCACGGTAGGCGGCGCCCGGACGCCCCGTCTTGAACGAATCGGACGGTCTCCCGGCTGGTCTGCACACTGGCCGAGTCGGGCATGACCGGGGTAATGATTCCGGTGACCCGATCCCGGCGCGCACCACCGTTGCCGACGACCCCCTGGGAGGGATGACTGATGCTGTACCGCAGTGTCGGAGTTGACGGACCGAAGGCCAGTGCGCTGTGCCTCGGCGCCATGACCTTCGGCACCACCGTGGACGAGCAGACCGCGACGGCGATCCTCGACCGGTTCACCGAGGCCGGCGGGACCTTCGTCGACACCTCGAACAACTACGCCTTCTGGGCCCCCGGCGGGACGGGGTACGAGAGCGAGGAACTGCTCGGCCGCTGGATCGCCCGCCGGCGCAACCGCGACGAACTGGTGCTCGCCACCAAGGCGGGAGCCCGCCCGGTGCCCGAACTCCCCTTCCCCGCGCACATGGAGGGGCTGTCCGCCGCCGCGCTGCGCAACGCGGCCGAGGGCAGCCTGCGCCGGCTCGGCACCGACCGCGTGGACGTCTACTACGCCCACGTGACGGACCCGTCCACCCCGGTCGAGGAGACCCTCGGGGCCTTTGCCGAGCTGGTGGCCGAAGGAAAGGTCGGCCGGCTCGGCTGCAGCAACCACAGCGCCGCGGACCTGGCCACCGCCAACGAGCTCGCCGAGCAGTGGAGTTGGCCCGGCTACCGGTGCGTCCAGCAGCGCCACAGCTACCTCCGGCCGCGGCCGGACGCGGACTTCGGCATCCAGAAGCACGCCGACGAGGAGCTGCTGTCGTACGTCGCGCGGCGGCCGGAGCTGCTGCTGCTGGCGTACTCCCCACTGCTCGGCGGCGCGTACTGCCGGCCCGACCGGCCGCTGTCCGAGAAGTACCGGTGGCCGGTGGTGCAGGCCCAGTTGGCCGCCCTGGCCGAGGTGGCGAAGGAGACCGGGGCCACCGTCAACCAGGTGGTGCTCGCCTGGCTGCTGGGCCACCCGGTGCCGACGATCCCGGTCGTGGGCGCCAGCTCCGTCGCCCAGCTGGACGAGAGCCTGGCCGCCCTGGACCTGGTGCTCGACGAGGACCAGCGCCGACGGCTGGACACCGCGGCCTGACCGCGGCGTCCGCCTCGAACCGGCTGCGCGCCGTCAGTCCTGAGCGCCGTCAGCCCTGCGCGCGGACCGCCCGCCACCGGTTGGCGGTGGTCTCGCTCACCGTGTAGAAGAACTCCGACTTGAACTCGGCGCCGTCACTGAGCGCCTCCACCCAGCTCATCGGCCAGTTCCGCCGGCCGTAGTGCTTGTGCACGACCCGGGTGAACGCGGACAGCACGCCGCGCAGCCGCTTCCGGTCCACGTCGAGCAGCTCGACCAGGGACGTGTAACTCACCCGCTCGCCGGGCTGCTTCGCCAGGATGTCGAGCACCCCGGTCACCGCCTGCACCGAGTCCAGCGGGTCGGCCGTCAGCCGGCGCAGATCCTGCACGGTCCACTCGACGAACGGCCACTCGCCGTCCTCCTGCGGCCCCCCCTCGGCCGGCGCCGCCACCGCGGGCCCCGCAGCGGCTCCCGAGAGCTCCGCGAGGAACGCGTACACCTGCGTGACGTACTGAGCCGGCACCGGCACCGAGATGAACTGCTGGTTGTCCTGCGTCATGTTTCTTCCCCTCCGACGTGTCGCCTGTCTGGCGGCAGGACAGATACTTGCACGTCATGTCTCCACGTGTCCAGGTACTAGCCTGGACTAATTCCGGGACTAATGGATCGATTAGTCTCCCTCGCGGCGTAGCGCGGGAGGGCGGAAGCCGCTTCCGGCACCGGTCGACCGGTCGGAGCCGTGGAACCGGCGAGGGCCCGGACCGTGTGAGGCGGTCCGGGCCCTCCGCGTGGGCGGTCCAGGTCAGTGGAGGACGTCCGGGAAGTTGGTGGCGTCGTCGACGAAGTACACGGCGTCGTGGTCGAGGTCGACCGCGAGCCCGAACGGGGCGCCGGCACCGGGCGGGGGCCCGCTCGGTGCCGCCGGGGCGGGGCCCGGGCAGCTTCGCCGGGTCGATCCGGGCGAACACGCCGACGGCGCTGTCCGGGTCGACCTGGACCAGGGTGGTTCCGGTGCCCTGCTGGTTCTGCGCGTTGTTGAAGTTGCTGATGAGGACGTTGCCGCGGCGCAGACCCGCCCCCAGAACCTCGTGCGCGAAGAGTGAAGCCTCATAACTCAAAGTCATGCAGCAGTCGAACCGCCCGGCGCGCGGAGTTCACCCAGTGGTGTCCCCGCACCGCAGAACGACGAAGGCCCGGACCGTCGAAACGGTCCGGGCCTTCTGCCGGCGGAGGATACGAGATTCGAACTCGTGAGGGGTTGCCCCCAACACGCTTTCCAATTCTCCCGAACGCCGTCCGCCGGGGTTCACACCTGTCCTGAACTGCAGCTGGGCCAACCGCTGGGCGGCGGCTGAACCCTGCTGGACGGGGGTGAATGAGACCAGAAATGGGACCAGGGGACCTCCGGCGCCCATCGGTGCGGGAGACCGGTGAGTACCAAGGAGCCGATCCCTGGTTGGTCGTTCTCCTGCATGATCGAGCCACTGCCGCCACCATGGACGGATCACCACAGGAGGCTCAGATGGCCATCACGCTGCCCAAAGGCGCGAACGCCCCCCTGCCCGGCGCCCATTGCCTGGTCACCGTCGCGGCTTCGGGTGTGCCGTTCGACGTCTCCGCCGTGCTGCTCGGGTCCGACGGCAAGGTCCGCGGCGACCACGACCTGGTGTTCTACAACCACCGGTCGCAGGACGGCGTGACGGTGACCGGGCGCACCGTCACGGCGGACCTCCGACACGTCCCCGCCTCGGTGGAGCGCATCGCCGTTGTGACGAGCATCGACGTCGGCCACCCCGCTGCCCGGTTCGACGCCGGGGGCACCCCGCGCGCCGACGTCGAGTGCGGGTCCACGCGGCTCAAGTTCGTTCCGCCGCCGATGGACGGCGGGGAGACCGTGGCGGTCCTCGTCGAGCTGTACCGGCGCCAGGGCGAGTGGAAGGTCCGGGCGGTCGGACAGGGCTGGGCCAGCGGGCTGGCGGGCTTGGCGGCGGACACCCTCGTCAAGGGCGGCCAGGCCACGATCAGCATGCGCAAGGACGATCCGTCCCCCGTCGTCACCGCCAGCCTGGAATGGAACGGCGGCAGCGCGAACCGCCGCCGGGCCGGTGCCGACCTCGACCTCTACGCCCTCCACGTGCCCCGCAGCCTCGTCACCCCCAAGGGCCCCAGGCCGAACAGGTCCGAGGAGGTCGTGTACTACCGGCAACTCGGCTCCCCCTCCGCACCCCCGTACATCGCCCTCGACGGTGACGCCCGCACACCCGGGCGCGAAACCGTCACCATCCGCCGACCCGACCTCCAGGGCTACGTCCTGATCTGCGCCTACAGCGCGGTCGAGAACGGCACCGGCTCCTTCAAGTCCTACGGAGCCAGGGCTGTCGTCACGGACGGCCGCGGGTCCACTGTCACCGTCCCGCTGTTCAACAACCGCAACCTGTCCTACTGGGTCGCTATCGCCCTCATCGACTTCACCGCTCCCGGCGGCATCGAGATCCGCCACGTCGAGAAGTACAGCGGCAACCACCAGGAAGCCCGCCCGATGCTGTACTCCAACGGCAACTTCCGCATGAGCACCGGCCCGGTCGAGTTCAAGACCAAGTGAGGGAAGCGCCCGCCCACTCCAGCTGACACGGCGCCCGGAGGCGGAAAACGACGAAGGCCCGGGCCGTCGAAACGGTCCGGGCCTTCTGCCGGCGGAGGATACGAGATTCGAACTCGTGAGGGGTTGCCCCCAACACGCTTTCCAAGCGTGCGCCCTAGGCCTCTAGGCGAATCCTCCGTGGGAGAGCTTAGTACATGTTCGGGGGTGGTCGCGACCAGCGATCCCGTAGGCGTGAGGGTGGGGTTGCCTGTGGATCGTCGGGGCTCGGATCCGGTAGTGTGGGGGTCAGCCCCTCGTGTGGCGTTATCTCTCTGAACCCCCCCAGGGCCGGAAGGCAGCAAGGGTAAGAGGGCTCTGGCGGGTGCACGGGGGGTCTTTGCGTTCCCGGGCGGTCGCCGGGGGGCGGTGGGGGACGGCGGCGAGGCGAGGGGCGACGCGTTTGTCGGCGCGTCCCGATATCGTCGGGGGTGTGTCCCTAGCCCTGTACCGCCGCTACCGCCCCGAGACCTTCGCGGAGGTCATCGGGCAGGAGCACGTGACCGCTCCGCTCCAGCAGGCCCTGCGTAACAACAGGGTCAACCACGCGTACCTGTTCAGCGGGCCGCGCGGCTGCGGGAAGACGACGAGTGCGCGCATCCTGGCCCGCTGTCTGAACTGTGAACAGGGGCCGACGCCGACGCCCTGCGGGGAGTGCCAGTCCTGTCGCGACCTCGCGACCGGCGGGCCCGGCTCGATCGACGTGATCGAGATCGACGCGGCCTCGCACGGTGGTGTGGACGACGCGCGCGAGCTGCGGGAACGGGCGTTCTTCGCGCCGGTCCACAGCCGCTACAAGATCTTCATCCTGGACGAGGCGCACATGGTGACCTCAGCCGGGTTCAACGCGCTGCTCAAGGTGGTCGAGGAGCCTCCGGAGCACCTCAAGTTCATCTTCGCGACCACGGAGCCGGAGAAGGTGATCGGGACGATCCGGTCCCGGACGCACCACTACCCGTTCCGGCTGGTCCCGCCGGGCACGCTGCGCGACTACCTGGCGGAGGTCTGCGGCCGGGAGGGCATCCAGGTCGAGGACTCGGTGTTCCCGCTGGTGGTCCGGGCCGGGGCCGGGTCGGTGCGTGACTCGATGTCGGTCATGGACCAGCTGCTGGCCGGCGCCGCCGAGGGCGGCGTGACGTACCAGATGGCGACCTCGCTGCTCGGGTACACCGACTCGGCGCTGCTGGACGAGGTGGTGGACGCCTTCGCCGCGCACGACGGGGCGACGGTGTTCCAGGTGATCGACCGGGTGGTCGAGGGCGGGCACGACCCGCGTCGCTTCGTCGCCGACCTGCTGGAGCGGCTGCGCGACCTGGTGATCCTGGCCACCGTGCCGGAGGCGGGGGAGAAGGGGCTGATCGACGCCCCGGCGGACCGGGTCGCGATCATGCAGGCGCAGGCGGACGCGTTCGGCTCGGCGGAGCTGAGCCGGGCGGCGGACATCGTCAACACCGGGCTGACCGAGATGCGCGGCAACGCGGCGCCGAGGTTGCAGCTGGAGCTGATCTGCGCCCGGGTGATGCTGCCGGGCGCGTACAGCGACGAGCTGTCGTTGCAGGCGCGGCTGGACAAGCTGGAGCGCCGGGCGGCGGCCGGCGGGTTCGCCGCGCCGATGGCGGTGGGGGTGCCGGTGGCCGCGCCCATGGCCGTGCCCGTTCCGGCGCCTCCGCCGGTGGCGGAGGCCGCCCCGGTGCAGGCCGCGCCGGTCGCGACGGCCCCTGCGGCGGCTCCTGTACCGATTGCGCCAGTCGCACCGGCAGTACCGGCAGCCCCCGCGGCGCCCGCCGGGCCCGCGCCGGGTGCCTGGCCGATCCCGCGCAGCTTCCCGCCGGCGGGCGGGGCCCCGGCCGCGGCCCCTGCGCCGCAGCCGCCGGCCCAGGCCGCCGAGGCCGTCGAGGCCCCGGTGTCCGCCCCCGCCCCCGCGGCGCCCGCGCCCGCCCCGGCCGGGCAGCCCGCCGAGCCGGCGTCGGCCGCCGCGCAACAGGGCGCGGCGCAGGTCCGGCAGCTGTGGCCGCAGATTCTGGAGGCGGTGAAGAACCGCCGCCGCTTCACCTGGATCCTGCTCAGCCAGAACGGCCAGGTGGCCGGGTTCGACGGCAGCGTGCTCCAGGTGTCCTTCATCAACGCGGGCGCCCGGGACAGCTTCGTCGGCAGCAACAGCGACGACGTGCTGCGCCAGGCGCTGACCGACGCGCTGGGTGTGGACTGGCGGATCGAGTGCATCGTCGACCCGTCCGGGGGCGGTTCCCTCGGTGGCGGTACGGCCATCGGTGGCGGTGGCCTGGGCGGTGCCGCCCCGAGCGGTGGCGGCTGGGGGGCCCCGGCCCGTCCGGCGGCCGCCGCGCCGCCGGTGCCGGCTCCGGCTCCGGTGCCCGCGCCGGTCCGGTCGCAGCCGTCCCCGCAGGTGCAGGCCGCCCCGGCGCCCGCGCCGGTCCAGGCCCCGCCGCCGGTGGCCGCGCCGCCGGCCCGTCCGGTGCGCGCGGTGGCGCCGGAGGACGACATCCCGGAGGAGGACGACCCGGACCTCAACGAGGAGGCGTTCTCCGGTCAGGAGCTGATCATCCGGGAGCTGGGCGCGACGGTTCTGGAGGAGATCCACCACCGCGGCAACTGAGCGACGGCCCGCCCCGGCAGCACGTAGGCTCGGCCGTGACGACGCGAGCGGGACTGCAAGCGGACGTGACCGCAGGCAGGACGGCGACGCAGGACAGCAAGCACGAAGCGAGGAGTGAGCCGTGTTCCCCGGTGGTGGCCAGCCCAACATGCAGCAGCTGCTGAAGCAGGCGCAGAAGATGCAGCAGGATCTCGCGCAGGCGCAGCAGGAGCTGGCGGAGACGAAGGTGAGCGGTTCGGCGGGCGGTGGCCTGGTCGAGGCCACGGTGACCGGTGCCGGTGAGCTGGTGGCGCTGACCATCGCCCCGGCGGCCGTCGACCCGGAGGACACCGAGACCCTGGCCGACCTGGTCCTGGCGGCCGTGCGGGACGCCAACCAGTCGGCGCAGAAGATGCAGGCCGAGCGCATGGGCCCGCTGACCCAGGGCCTGGGTGGGGGCATCCCCGGTCTGCCGTTCTGACCTGGGGGAGCTCCCGGACGGGGGCTCCGACCAGGCAGGTCTGAGGTCCTGAAGTTCTGAAGTTCAGACAACGGACCCATGTGATTTATGTGGGAGTCGGGCGTCGGGCGGTGTGTCCGGCGCCCGATTCGTTGGATGATGGCACCGGAGCACCACCGACCATCCGAGGGAAGGCGCGACGTTGTACGAGGGCGTGGTTCAGGACCTGATCGACGAACTGGGCAGGCTGCCCGGCGTCGGGCCCAAGAGCGCCCAGCGGATCGCCTTCCACATCCTGCAGTCCGACCCGACCGACGTGCGCCGCCTCGCGCACGCGCTGCTGGAGGTCAAGGACAAGGTCCGGTTCTGCGCGGTCTGCGGCAACGTCGCGGAGGCCGAACGGTGCCGGGTCTGCCTGGACCCGCGCCGCGACCTCGGAGTCATCTGCGTGGTCGAGGAGTCCAAGGACGTCGTCGCCATCGAGCGCACCCGCGAGTTCCGCGGCCGCTACCACGTGCTGGGCGGCGCGATCAGCCCCATCGAGGGCGTCGGCCCGGACGACCTGCGGATCCGCGAGCTGCTGGCGCGCCTCGCGGACGGCACGGTCACCGAGCTGATCCTGGCCACCGACCCCAACCTGGAGGGGGAGGCGACCGCCACCTATCTGGCCCGGCTCTGCAAGCCGATGGGCCTGAAGGTGACCCGGCTGGCGAGCGGCCTGCCCGTCGGCGGGGATCTGGAGTACGCGGACGAGGTCACCCTCGGTCGCGCCTTCGAAGGGAGACGACTTCTCGATGTCTGACCGGACGCTCGACCAGCAGCCCCACACGCCCCACCAGCCGTCCCACGGGCAGGCCCACCAGCCGGCCCCCGGACAGCCGCACGGGGAGCCGCAGAGCCACACCCCGCACATCCACGCGCACGGTTCGGAGCCGGACGACTTCGCCGTGCAGATCGCCGACTCGGTGGAGAGCTTCGTGCTCGCCGTCACCGAGGTCGCCAAGGGCGACGAGCCGGGCAGCGCGGTCTCGCTGCTGCTCCTGGAGGTCTCGCAGGTGCTGCTGGCCGGTGGCCGGCTGGGCGCCATCGAGGACGTCGTCCCGGAGGACCGCTTCGAGCCCGACGCGGGGCCGGAGCCGGACGGCGAGCAGCTGCGCGAGCGACTGGCCGAGCTGCTCGCGCCGATCGACGTCTACCACGAGGTCTTCGACCCGTACGGCCCGCCGGAGAAGCCGAACGCCTTCCGGATCTCGGACGACCTGGCCGGCGTGGTCGGCGAGCTGCAGCACGGGCTGACCCACTACCGCGAGGGCCGGGTCAGCGAGGCGCTGTGGTGGTGGCAGTTCTCGTACCTCTCCAACTGGGGCACGACCTGCACGGCGGTGCTGCGGGCGCTGCAGTCGCTGATCGCGCACGTCCGGCTGGACAGTCCGATCGGCGCGGTGCCGGACGGCGCCGACACCGACGACGACGGGCTCACCGACGAGCAGCTGGAGCAGCAGGCCGGCGACCTGATGGCGGCGGAGCTGGGCCTCGGGCGGTAGCGCCGCCCTCCGCTGCCCGTGCCATTCCGGCACGTCCGCGCGATTCCGGCACGCCCGAACGTCGCCCCCGGCGCGCGCCGGTTTTCGGTGCGCCCCCCGGCGGTCGTCGGCCCGGCATCTGCCGGGCATCGGCCGGTCGTCGGCTGATTGTGACGAATGCCTCAGCATTCCGCGCGGAAAAGAAATCCCGCCGGATCACCGTCCGTTGATCCGCCGATTCTTCGGGGCGGTGGCGAATTGCCCGCAGAGCTGCCGGTGGTGCCGCCCGTTTCGCCGACCACCTGCTGAAACGGGCGTCTCATCATATGGAAAGCGCCGGTTGTGGCACCCCTGCTCGGTAGACTGGCGCCGACCGCACAGCCCCTTTTCCCCGGGGGTGCGGGGGCCTGGTGCCCCCGGAAGACGACACAAGTCGAGGAGCGCACGTGGGCCTTGTCGTGCAGAAGTACGGCGGCTCATCCGTTGCGGATGCCGAAGGCATCAAGCGCGTTGCCCGCCGAATCGTTGATGCCAAGAAGGCCGGCCATGAGGTCGTCGTCGTGGTGTCCGCAATGGGCGACACGACGGACGAGCTCATCGAACTCGCGGAGCAGGTGTCACCGCTTCCTGCCGGCCGTGAGTTCGACATGCTGCTGACCGCTGGAGAGCGCATCTCCATGGCGCTGCTGGCCATGGCGATCAAATCGCTGGGGCACGAGGCGCAGTCCTTCACGGGCAGCCAGGCCGGCGTCATCACCGACTCCGTCCACAACAAGGCGCGCATCATCGACGTGACGCCTGGTCGCATCCGCACCGCCCTGGACGAGGGCAACATCGCGATCGTGGCCGGCTTCCAGGGCGTGTCGCAGACCAGCAAGGACATCACCACGCTGGGCCGCGGCGGCTCGGACACCACCGCCGTCGCCCTCGCCGCCGCGCTCAAGGCCGAGGTCTGCGAGATCTACACCGACGTGGACGGCGTGTTCACCGCCGACCCGCGCGTGGTGGCGAAGGCCCGCAAGATCGACTGGATCGCGTACGAGGACATGCTGGAGCTGGCGTCGTCCGGCTCCAAGGTGCTGCTCGACCGCTGCGTGGAGTACGCCCGGCGCTACAACATCCCGATTCACGTACGCTCGTCCTTCTCGGGTCTTCCCGGGACGATCGTCAGCAACGAGAACCCGCACAAGCCCGAAGGGGGCGAGATGGAGCAGGCCATCATCTCCGGAGTCGCCCACGACACGTCCGAGGCCAAGGTCACGGTCGTCGGCGTGCCCGACAAGCCGGGCGAGGCGGCCCGCATCTTCCGCGCCATCGCGGACGCCGAGGTCAACATCGACATGGTGGTGCAGAACGTCTCCGCCGCGTCGACCGGGCTGACCGACATCTCCTTCACCCTGCCCAAGGCGGAGGGCCAGAAGGCCATCGACGCGCTCGGCCGGGTCAAGGAGGGCATCGGCTACGAGTCGCTGCGCTACGACGACGCGATCGGCAAGATCTCCCTGGTCGGCGCGGGCATGCGCTCCAACCCGGGTGTCACGGCGGCCTTCTTCGAGGCGCTGTCCGCCGCGGGCGTCAACATCGAGCTGATCTCCACCTCGGAGATCCGCATCTCGGTCGTCACCCGCGCCGAGGACGTGCCGGAGGCCGTCCGCGCCGTGCACAGCGCCTTCGGACTGGACAGCGAGACGGACGAGGCCGTCGTCTACGGAGGCACCGGGCGATGACCCGGCGGCCGAACCTCGCCGTTGTCGGCGCCACCGGCGCGGTCGGCGAGGTGCTGCTCGGCCTGCTCTCCCTGCGCCAGGACGTCTGGGGCGAGATCCGACTCGTCGCCTCCCCGCGTTCGGCCGGCCGCAAGCCGGTCGTGCGCGGGGTGCCGGTCGAGGTCGTCCCGCTGGCCGAGGAGGCCTTCGAGGGGATCGACGTCGCCGTGTTCGCCGTCCCCGACGAGGTCTCCGCCCAGTGGGCGCCGATCGCGGCCGCCAAGGGCGTCGTGGTGGTCGACGACTCCGCCGCCTTCCGCACCGCCGAGGACGTGCCGCTGGTCGTCCCCGAGGTCAACGCGGCCGCGCTGCGGCTGCGCGCCCGCGGCATCGTCGCCAGCCCCGCCAGCACCACCCTCGCGATGATCGCGGCCGTCGGCGCCCTGCACGCCGAGTACGGGCTCGTTCAACTCGTCGTCGCCTCCTACCAGGCCGCCTCCGGCGAGGGCCGGATCGGCGAGGCGGCGCTGCGCGAGCAGACCGCCCTGGTGGCCGGCACCGAGGTCGGCCGACAGGCCGGCGACCTGCGCGCGGTGATCGCCGACCACGGGCCGTTCGCCGCCCCGCTCGCGCTCAACGCGGTGCCCTGGACCGGCTCCCTGGTGGACGGCGGCTGGTCCTCCGAGGAGGTCGGCATCCGTGCCGAGGCCCGCAAGATCCTCGGCCTGCCCGCCCTCAAGGTCTCCGCGACCTGCGTCCGCATCCCGGTCGTCCGCACCCACGCGCTGGCCGTGCACGCGCTCTTCGAACGCGAGGTCACCCAGGAGCACGCGCAGCAGATCCTCCGCGACGCCCCCGGGGTCGTGCTGTACGACGATCCGGCGGCCGGCGAGTTCCCCACGCCGAACGACGTGGTCGGGACGGACCCGGTCTGGGTCGGACGGGTGCGCCGGGCCCTCGACGAGCCGGCCGCGCTCGACCTCTTCCTCTGCGGCGACAACCTGCGCAAGGGTGCGGCGCTCAACCTGCTGCAGATCGCGGAGCTGGTGGCGGGTGAGCTGACGGTGACGCAGGAAGGCGCGCCGGGAGCGGCGTAGGAGAAGGCGCGGGAAGAGGCCTGGCAGGAAGCCCGGGAGAGACGCGGGAAGAGGCCTGGGAGAGGGCGCAGGAAGAGGCCTGGTAGGAGGCCTGGGAGATGGCCCGGGAAGGCCTGGAGCCGCCCGCTCCCGGGCCCGCGCGGCCCCCGATCCGGGGAGGACGTGTCCGCTCCTCGACACAATCTGTCCGGAATCCCGATGGAATCCCCTGGAGGCCTCTTCCGCCGATGCGGAAGAATGGCCCCCGGGCTGGGCAACCATGACAGGGGATCGAGTGTCCAACGGGCGTGGCGAACGTGATGGTGGGAGCAGGGGCGGGCATCCCGGCGAGAGCCGTGGTGGCCTTCCCCTCGCGCGCCCCGTGGCCGGCGAGTAGGCCGGAAGACGACCAGATGACCGCGGTCGCACCCGGTGCGGCGGGCTCCGGTGCCGGTACCGACGCGGGTACCAGCGAGGACCTGCTCACCGAGACCTACCAGGCCCACTACGGCTCCCTGCTGCGGCTCGCCGCGCTGCTCCTGGACGACCTCTCGACCTGCGAGGACGTCGTCCAGGAGGCGTTCATCCGGGTGCACGCCGCCCGGCGCCGGGTCCGCGAGCCCGAGAAGACCCTGGCCTACCTGCGGCAGACCGTCGTCAACCTGTCCCGCTCGACCCTGCGCCGACGGATCCTCGGCCTGCGCCTGCTGCCCAAGCCCATGCCTGACATGGCCAGTGCAGAAGAAGGCGCTTACGATGCGCTGGAGCGCGACCAGTTGAAGGCCGCGCTCCGTGGTCTGCAACGCCGTCAGCGGGAGGTTCTGGTGCTGCGTTACTTCGTGGACATGACGGAGGCGCAGGTCGCCGAGACCCTCGGCATCTCGCTCGGATCGGTGAAGGCCTACGGCTCGCGCGGACTCGCCGCCCTGCGCATCCAGATGGAGGCCGGGCATGGCTGACGGCGCCGGGCGGTGGCCCTCGGACGGTGAGGGCGACGGGCTCTCCGCCGAGGAACGAAGCGTCCGCGACCTGATGCGCGGCGCCGTCGCCGGCATCCAGCCCGAACCCGGCGGCCTGCCGCGGATCCGGTACGCCGTACCCCGCCGCCGGGCCGCCCGGCGCGGAGCCTGGACCGGCGCCGTCGCCCTCGCCCTCGCCGTCGCCGTCGCCCTGCCCGCCCTGCACGACGGTGAGCACCTGGGCCTGTCCGGCGGCCCCGGCTCGGCCGACGCCGGCAGCCCGGCCCCCGCCGCACCGACCGGCACCAGGGCCGGCGGCGCCCCCGGCACCGGCACGTCCTCGCGGCCCGGCCCCAGCGGCACCGGCGACACCGCGTCACCCTCCGGCACCCCCACCGCCTCACCCAGCCCCGGCGCCAGCACCACCCGCGCCGATGGCACCACCGCCCCGGCCGCCCCCGCCGCCAGTACCGGTGACAGCCCGATCACCCCGCTCTGCACCCGGGCGGACCTCGGCCAGGGCGGCGCACAGGTCGGCCCGGCCGACGCCGACGGCCGGATCCACGGCTCGTTCACCGTGTACAACGTCTCCGGCCGCAGCTGCCGGCTCGGCGGCCCCGGTGCCGTCGCCGTCACGGCGGTGAGCGGGACCGACCGCAGCCGCGTGCGCACCGCCGACCACGCCGCCGGCGACCCGGCCGGCGACCTGCCCGCGATGGACGCGGAGCCCCCCGTCCTCGCCCCGCAGGCCGGCTACCGGGTGTCGTTCGACTGGATCCCCGACCGGACCTGCCCCACCTCCGGCGGCAGCACCGCCACCACCGGGCCCACCAGCCAGGGCGGCGCCAACCAGGCCGCCGGGGCCTCCCAGGCACCCGCCGCCGCCACCGGTGCCGCCCCGGCGGCCTCGGACGCCTCGGCGGTCCCCAGCACCAACCCCCAGGCCAGCTCGTCCCCCAGCGCCGGGCCCACCAACGCCCCCAGCCCCACCGCAACCCCGACCGGCAACCCCACCACGGCGCCGGCCACCGCCACCATCGCCCACACCCCCGCCCCCGGCAGCCCTGCCGTTGCCACCGCGACCTTCCCCGTGGCCTGCGCCGGCACCCTGTACCGCGGCGGCGTCCAGGCGGTGGGCGCACCGGCGTCGCAGCCGTCGGACACGCCCCCGGCGGGCTGACGGGTTTCGCGGTCCGGCGGCGGTCAGGGGGCGGTCCGGCGGCGGGCGGTCAGGGGGTGGTCAGGGGAGGCGGTCGGGGCCGGGCGGGCAGGGTCGGACGGGCGACCAGCCGGTCCGGAGCGGCCGATGGCGGACCCCTGCGGCCGGGACGGGTGTGAGGAGTGGTTACCGTGGGGGTGTGTACCGGTTCCTCCTGACTCCGCGCTGGCTCGGCGGCACCGCGCTGGCCGTCGCGGCCGTGGCGGTGTGCGTCTGGCTGGGCTCCTGGCAGCTCGGCCGGTTCGAGGACCGGTTCTCGTCGCACCAGGAGACCAAGCAGACCGTCACCGCTTCGAGTGATGTGCGGCCGATCGACGACCTGCTCAACCAGGCCACCCCGCAGGTGACCACCGAGACCGTCGGCAAGCCCGTCACCGTGACCGGCAGCTACGACGCGGAGCATCAGCTCCTCGTCCCGAACCGGATGGTCGACGGCAAGCAGGGCTACTACGTGCTCACCCCGCTGCGCACCGCCGACGGCCGGTTCGCCGCCGTGGTCCGCGGCTGGGCGCCCGGTGCGCCCGCCGAGGGCGCGTCCGCGGCCGCGCCGCCGCCTCCCGGCCAGGTGACCGTCACCGGGCGGCTGCAGGCCGGTGAGTCCAGTGGCAGCAACGGCGCCGTGGCGGGCGGTCTGCCGGCCGGTCAGCTCGGCACGGTCAACCGGGCGGCGCTGCTCAACGCGCTCGCGTACGACGGCTGGTACGACGGCTGGGTCGCCGCCGACGCGGTGCCGGCCGGGCTGACCCCGGTGCCGACGGTCCAGCCGCAGGGCGGCGACGGGCTCACCCTGCGGGCGTTCCAGAACCTCGGCTACACCCTGGAGTGGTTCGTCTTCGGGGGCTTCGTCATCTTCATGTGGTTCCGCCTGGTGCGCCGCGAGGGGGAGGCGGAGCAGGACCGGGCCCTCGGACTGGACCCGGTCCTGGACTGACCTCCGCGGTCCGGCGCCCCTGCTCGGCCGGCCCGCCCCCGCTCGGCTGGCCCCTGCTCGGCCAGCCCCTGCTCGGCCGGCCCGCCTCAGCGGGTTGGCTTGCCGGGGACGGAGGGAGCGGACGGCAGGGCCGGGACGACCGGTGCGGTCGTCGGCTTACCGGGCGCCGTCGGGGAGGACGGCACCGGCGTCGGCGACTCGGTGAACGCCGGCTCGTCGTGGCACCGGCCGTGGCCGCCGCTCACGTCGTCGTTCGAGTCGTAGCGGTCGATGTGGTGGTGCACGGTGCGCCCGGTCTTCGTCCCCTTGGAGCCGGAGCCCTGCGACCCGGAGCCCTTCGAGCCGGACGAGCCCTTCGACCCGCTGGATCCCCTGGCGAGCTGGACCGCGTCCTCGCCCGCCGCAGGCGCGTACGCCGCCCGGGCGACGGCGGGCCCCGGCCCCGGCGCGTTCGGCCCCGCTGCGCTCGCGCGGGTCGCGGTGGCGGCCGGTGCGGCCGGTGCGGTTGGCGCGGCCGTGGTCGGCGTGGGGCCGGCCGGGGGCGGGCAGGCGGCCTCGGCGCCGTGCCCGCCCGAGCAGCCGGTGAGCACCAGGGCCCCGGCCACCGCCACCCCCGCGAGCGTCAGCAGACGCCTCACACCGTCTCCCCGTCGCCGGCCTCGGTCCCGGCCTCGGTCCCGGTCTCGGTTCCGGCCACGGCCTCGGCCTCCGACGCCGCGGCGAGGTGCCGCCGGACGAAGTCGATCTCCAGCCGCAGTTGCTTGATCCGCTCCTCCACCACCAGCGACCCGTGCCCGGCGTCGTACCGGTAGACCTCGTGCGGCTTGCCCAGCTGCTCCAGCCGCCCGACGTAGTTCTCGATCTGCCGGATCGGGCAGCGCGGGTCGTTGACCCCGGCGCTGATGTAGACCGGCACCCGCACCTGCTCGACGTAGCTGAGCGGCGAGGAGGCGGTGAAGCGCTCCGGGACCTCCTCCGGGGTGCCCCCGAAGAGGGTGCGGTCCAGCGACTTGAGCGCTTCCATCTCGTCGGCGTACGCGGCGTGGTAGTCCGCGACGGGCACGGCGGCGACGCCCAGCGTCCAGCTGTCCGGCTGGACGCCGATGCCCAGCAGGGTCAGGTAGCCGCCCCAGCTGCCGCCGGTGAGCACCAGCCGGCGCGGGTCGGCGAGGCCGCTGGCGACCGCCCACTCCCGGACGGCCGCGATGTCCTCCAGCTCGATCAGGCCGACCCGCTCGTGCAGGGCGTCGGTCCAGGCCTGGCCGTAGCCGGTGGAGCCGCGGTAGTTGACCCGGACCACCGCGAAGCCGTGGTCCAGCCAGGCGGCCGGGCCGGCGGCGAAGGAGTCGCTGTCGTGGTGGGTGGGGCCGCCGTGGATCTCGAACACGGTCGGGAAGGGCCCCTCGCCCGCCCCGGCCGGACGCTGCACCAGGGCGTGCACCCGCCCGCCGGGCCCGTCCACCCAGATGTCCTCGACCGGGACGGAGCCGGGCGGCACCGCGCCGGGCGCCCGCAGCACGACCGTCCCGGCGGTGGAGCGGACGGCGGAGGGCTCGGCGGCGGAGGACCACAGGTACTCGACGGTGCCGTCCGGGCGGGCGGTGGCGCCGCCGACGGTGCCGCGCGGGATGTCCAGCCGGGTCAGCCGACCGTCGGCGAGCGTGTACGAGAACAGTTCGCTGCGCGCCTCGTACTCGTGCTCGACGAGCAGCGCCTCGGCGCCGGGGCACCACTGCGCGGAGACGTCGCCGGGCAGCTCGCGCCCCTGCTCGTCGCGCAGCGGCAGCGCGGTCTCGGCGCCGGTGGCGACGTCCCAGATCATCGGCTCCCAGCGGCCGGTGCGCTGGTGGGCCACCAGCAGCCGGGTGTCGCCGTCGACCGGGGCGAAGCCGAGGCAGGCGACGCCGCGCGGCTCGTCCCGGCCGGTCACCTCGTCGAGTTCGGCGACGGTTTCGACGGTTTCGACGGGTTCGGCGGGCTCGCCCGTCGTGCCGCTCGTGCCACTCGTGCCGTCCGAGAGGCGGACGATCCGGATCGCGGAGTGCATCGCGTCGCCGTGCTCGGTGTGGTCGATGGCGAGCAGCGTGCCGTCGTAGCTGAGGTCGCCGACGCCGCCGTACTCCGCGTGCCGGTAGATCTCGACGGCCTCGGCCGCTCCGGGGCGGCGCAGGTGCAGAGTGGTGCCGTCCTCGTCGGTGGAACGTCCGACGACCACCGTGCCGTCGCGGCCGAGCGCCAGGCCGGCCGAGTAGGAGGGGGCGAGGCCGGGCACGGCCTCCTCGTCGGGGGTGCCGGCGCTGCGGTCCGCGGGCCCGCCGGCGAAGGGCTGGCGGCGCCAGACGCCGAACTCGTCCCCGTCGTGGTCGTCGAACCACCACACCCAGGCGCCGTCGGGGGACAGCTCGGCGTCGGTGGTGCCGTTCGGCCGGTCGGTGACCTGCCGGTGGGTGCCGGTGACCCGGTCCCAGGCGTAGACCTCGTAGGTGCCGGTCGCGTTGGACACGTACAGCGCCCGGTCGGGGGCGTCCTCGGCCCAGTCGGGGAGTGACACCCGTGCTGCCCTGAACCGCTGCTCCCACGCCGGTACGGCGCTCTTCTCCTCGCTCATCCGACCATCCAACCCGATCGGGGGGACAGAACGGAACGGGCGGGCGACGGAACGGGGCGGGGGGGGGGGCGCCGCTCCCCCCCCCCCCCCCCCCCCCCCCCCCCCCCCCCCCCCCCCCCCCGGGCCCCCCCACCCAGGCCCTGCCCGAGAAAGACCCACCCGTGTTCACCGCCCTGCCCGACACCGACCT